>NZ_JBQSWB010000038.1:0-279 GCF_052446295.1 Brachybacterium sp. AOP43-C2-M15 | reverse complement strand
GGGGGAGTGTGGTCGAGGCCACCTCGGATCGGGCTGTTCTGGCTTGACGGGGGTTCCGGGGGTGCGTAATGTTCTTCCTCGTGCCCCGGAGATCGGGACTGCGGAACGGCTGCGAGGTCGGGAGGCGGGATCGGGTCTGACCTGGCATGGAAGGTCTTCTGGGAGAGGATCGCGGCGCGGATCACACCGCTCCGGATTTGACTCGGGGGGCTGGGCCGCGTAAGTTAGCGGAGTTGCCTCGGAGCGAAGGGACCGGAAACGGTTCGGGTTTCTGAGTGT
>NZ_JBQSWB010000037.1:0-596 GCF_052446295.1 Brachybacterium sp. AOP43-C2-M15 | reverse complement strand
GCGCTCGAGCGCGCGGCCTCGAAGCGTGCCTGGACGTCGGCCCAGTTCACGATGTCCCAGATCGCCTTGACGTAATCCGCCTTCACGTTCTGGTAATCGAGGTAGAAGGCGTGCTCCCACATGTCCAGCTGGAACAGCGGGATCGTCGCGACCGGCACACCGTTCTGCTGATCGTAGAACTGCTCGATCACCAGGTTCCCGCCGATCGGCTCATAGGCCAGCACCGCCCAGCCCGAGCCCTGGATCCCCAGCGCCGCCGCCGTGAAGTGCGCACGGAACGCATCGAAGGACCCGAAGTACTCATCGATCGCCTGCGCCAGCTCACCGGTGGGCTTGTCCCCACCCTCCGGCGAGAGGTTCTTCCAGAAGATCGAATGGTTCGTGTGACCGCCCAGGTTGAACGCCAGATCCTTCGAGAACTGATTGATCGTCCCGAAGTCACCCGACTCCCGCGCCGCGGCCAGCTTCTCCAGCGCCGTGTTCGCACCCTTGACATAGGTCGCGTGGTGCTTGGAGTGATGCAGCTCCATGATCTGCCCGGAGATCGAGGGAGCCAGCGCACCGTAGTCGTACTCGAGATCAGGAAGCGTGTACTC
>NZ_JBQSWB010000036.1:0-1311 GCF_052446295.1 Brachybacterium sp. AOP43-C2-M15 | reverse complement strand
CCCTCCGTTGCTCGCGCCGTCGGTATCGAAGTAGGCCAGGAACGCGTTCTTCCATCGGCGCAGGGTCTTGCCCAGTCGCGCGATCTCGGGGATCGGGCAGCTCGGGAGTGTGTCGATGAGCCGCTGGGCGAGGCGGCGTCCCTGCACGGGCGTGGCCTGGTGAAACACGTCCCGGAGGTCCTGAGCGCAGTGGTAGGCGACCTCGACCGCGACGTGATCGGGATGGGTCGCGAACGCGCTGGCCAGCCGTGATTGCTGGCGCGGGGTGAGGCGTTCGCGTCCGGCGCGGAGGATGTGGCGGATCCCGTAGAGCGGGTCGCCCTTGCGGCCGCGGTGCCCGAGGGTCTCTTGCTGGATCCGGCGGCGGACGTCATCGACCGCTGCGCCGGCGAGCTTGACGATGTGGAAGGCGTCCAGCACGCAGGTGGCGTCCTCGAGCTGGTCATCGATCGCGTTCTTGTATCCCTGGAACGGGTCCAGCGTCGCGATCTGGATGCCCTCGCGAAATGCCTCACCGCGTTCGTCCAGCCAGTCGCGGTAGGCCTTCCCGGATCGGCCCGGGACCAGGCCCAGCAGCCTGGCCGTCGGATGCGGTCCTCGAGTCAGATCGACCATCCCGGTGAGCTCCTTCGGCCCGCGTCGGCGCGGGTCGCGGTGGTGCCAGATGTGTTCGTCCACGCCCAGGACCTGCACGTTCTCGAACCGAGTCGGGTCGTTCGCAGCTTCGATCAGGAGTGGCTGGACCTGGGACCAGACCGTGTTCCACGTCGTGCCGAGCTGCCGGGCCAGGCCCTGGATCGTCGCTCCCTCGAAGCGGAGCAGGCCGATCGCCCATCGGATCGCACGGGTCGTGAGCAGGCCCCGCGGAGCGCAGACCCCCGGGTCCTGCTCGATGAACGAGACCACCTCGCAGACGGCCTCGCGGCAGATCCAGCGGCGCTTGCGCCACCGGATCCGCACTGCCCTGCCCGCCCAGGGCGCGTCGATCAGTTCGACCACCACCCGGCCGTGGCCGGTCGCGATCACACCGCAGCCGGGGCAGCCGGTCACGGGGTCGCAGGACTCCACCTCGAGCACCAGCCCGCCCCGAGCTTTCCTCGTGACCGTCACCAGGTGGAGGCCGGAGAAGTCCAGCAGAAGGTCGCATCGGTCGCAGCGATCGAGCGCATCAGGGCATACGCAACTATGGTTGGGCATCGTCGAGGTCCTTGAGATCAGCGGGGGTAGAAGTCCGCTCATCATCGGGGACCTCGACGTCTACCCCCAGCTACCCCGCGCCACCGGCGCGCCCACACTCAACTCTGAAGAGCC
>NZ_JBQSWB010000035.1:0-1369 GCF_052446295.1 Brachybacterium sp. AOP43-C2-M15 | reverse complement strand
TGGCTTTGTTGCCCTGCCATCAATGGTCCGGGGGGTGTTGCCGCCCGGTCGAGAGACACGCGTTGACCGCTGATAGGGACACGGCCCAGCACTGCTGAGGTCTCTTCGTAACGTGGGTGCCGGCACCGGGTGTCAGACTGCGACCAGCAATGATGCTCCAAGGAAGGACAGCATCATGGACACAGGATTCACGGTCGTCATCGGTTTGGACGTCGGTAAGACCGCCCACCACGCCTGCGCTCTCGACCTCGCCGGGAACAAGCTGTTCGACAAACCCCTCCCGCAGGACGAGACCAAGCTCCGCGAGCTGTTCACACAGCTGCAGAACCACGGCGAAGTACTGATGGTCGTCGACCAGCCCAACACCATCGGAGCGTTGCCGATCGCGGTCGCCAGAGATTCCGGCTGCGCCGTCGCCTACCTACCAGGCCTGGCGATGCGGAAGGCCGCAGACCTCTATCCGGGCAGGTCAAAGACGGATGCTAGGGATGCTTTCATCATCGCCGACACCGCCCGGACAATGCCCCACACGCTTCGCCAGGTCGACCGCGACAGCGACGTCCTCTCCGCATTGAAGGTCCTGGCAGGCTTCGATGAGGACCTCGCCCACGAGACCACCAGAGCGTTGAACCGGATCCGGTCCCTGCTCACGCAGATCCACCCCGCCCTCGAGCGCGTCTTCGCCGGCGGCAGCCTCTCCACGGCGCTTGTGCTGGATCTGCTGGAGAAGTTCGGCGGCCCGACCGGGCTCAGGACAGCAGGCCGGGTCAGAGTCCTACGGTTCGCCCGCTCCCACTCACGCCGCGACCCAGAAACGCTGATCGATCAGATCTTCAAGGCGCTGGGCGAGCAGACCGTCATCGTGCCGGCGACCGCGGCAGTGGAGCTCGTGATTCCCAGAGTCGCTGGTCAGGTCAAGGAGTTGAAGGAGCAGCGGGCGACCGTGGCACGGGAGGTCGAGGCCATGCTGGAGGACTTCCCTCTCGCCTCGGTCTTGATGAGCATGCCGGGGATCGGCATCAAGACCGCCGCCCAGATCCTCCTGAACATCGGCGACGGCTCCGCGTTCGAGACTCCCGGCCATCTCGCGGCCTATGCCGGGATCGCACCGGTCACGCGAAGATCCGGAACCTCGATCCGCGGCGAGTTCCCCGCCCGCTCAGGCAACAAACGACTGAAGAACGCACTGTTCTACTCCGCCTGGGTCGCCTCGAACCACGACCCGATCTCCAAGGCCTACTACGATCGCAAACGCGCCGAAGGCAAGCGCCACAACGCCGCCGTCATCTGCCTGGCCCGCCGCCGCTGCAACGTCATCTTCGCGATGCTCCGCGACGGCACCTACTACCAGCCGCCCACCACCACCCCT
>NZ_JBQSWB010000034.1:0-5328 GCF_052446295.1 Brachybacterium sp. AOP43-C2-M15 | reverse complement strand
GCGTGTTGCTTGATATCTCAATAGCGTGTCTGTTTGTTGATGCCATTATTTTGAATGGCAATTTTACGGATGATACAGCAGTTTTATGCTGGTTGTTTGTTTATTTTGTCAGGTTATAGTTTTTCATGTTTTCATGGAGAGTTTGATCCTGGCTCAGGACGAACGCTGGCGGCGTGCTTAACACATGCAAGTCGAACGATGACGACGGGGCTTGCCTCGTCTGATTAGTGGCGAACGGGTGAGTAACACGTGAGTAACCTGCCCCTCACTTCGGGATAACCTCGGGAAATCGTGGCTAATACCGGATATGAACACTTCCCGCATGGGTGGTGTTGGAAAGATTTATCGGTGGGGGATGGACTCGCGGCCTATCAGTTTGTTGGTGAGGTAATGGCTCACCAAGACGATGACGGGTAGCCGGCCTGAGAGGGCGACCGGCCACACTGGGACTGAGACACGGCCCAGACTCCTACGGGAGGCAGCAGTGGGGAATATTGCACAATGGGCGAAAGCCTGATGCAGCGACGCCGCGTGGGGGATGACGGCCTTCGGGTTGTAAACCCCTTTCAGTAGGGAAGAAGCGAGAGTGACGGTACCTGCAGAAGAAGCGCCGGCTAACTACGTGCCAGCAGCCGCGGTAATACGTAGGGCGCAAGCGTTGTCCGGAATTATTGGGCGTAAAGAGCTCGTAGGTGGCTTGTCGCGTCTGCCGTGAAAACCCGAGGCTCAACCTCGGGCGTGCGGTGGGTACGGGCAGGCTAGAGTGTGGTAGGGGAGACTGGAACTCCTGGTGTAGCGGTGAAATGCGCAGATATCAGGAAGAACACCGATGGCGAAGGCAGGTCTCTGGGCCATTACTGACACTGAGGAGCGAAAGCATGGGTAGCGAACAGGATTAGATACCCTGGTAGTCCATGCCGTAAACGTTGGGCACTAGGTGTGGGGGACATTCCACGTTTTCCGCGCCGTAGCTAACGCATTAAGTGCCCCGCCTGGGGAGTACGGCCGCAAGGCTAAAACTCAAAGGAATTGACGGGGGCCCGCACAAGCGGCGGAGCATGCTGATTAATTCGATGCAACGCGAAGAACCTTACCAAGGCTTGACATGCACCGGACGGCTGCAGAGATGTGGCTTTCTTTGGACTGGTGCACAGGTGGTGCATGGTTGTCGTCAGCTCGTGTCGTGAGATGTTGGGTTAAGTCCCGCAACGAGCGCAACCCTCGTTCTATGTTGCCAGCACGTGATGGTGGGGACTCATAGGAGACTGCCGGGGTCAACTCGGAGGAAGGTGGGGACGACGTCAAATCATCATGCCCCTTATGTCTTGGGCTTCAAGCATGCTACAATGGTCGGTACAATGGGTTGCGATACTGTGAGGTGGAGCGAATCCCAAAAAGCCGGCCTCAGTTCGGATTGGGGTCTGCAACTCGACCCCATGAAGTCGGAGTCGCTAGTAATCGCAGATCAGCAACGCTGCGGTGAATACGTTCCCGGGCCTTGTACACACCGCCCGTCAAGTCACGAAAGTCGGTAACACCCGAAGCCAGTGGCCCATCCTCGTGAGGGAGCTGTCGAAGGTGGGATCGGTGATTGGGACTAAGTCGTAACAAGGTAGCCGTACCGGAAGGTGCGGCTGGATCACCTCCTTTCTAAGGAGCATCACCATTTTGGTGGCCATCGTCCTGCCCGAGTGTGGTGGGGGTGGTTGCTCACGGGTGGAACATCAACGAATGGGCGCTTCATTCAGCGTCTGCTGCTCTAGTACTGCTCCTTTGGGGTGTGGAACGGGTGGTGGCGGTGGGTTCGAGGTGGAGACACGCTGTTGGGTTGTGAGGCTGCATGCGGCCCTGTGACTGTGGAGGGGCTCTTGATGGGGTCTGTCCGGGTTGTGGGGTGTGTGGCTGGTCCTCCCTGGTGCTGCTGGCGCGTGTGCGTGGTGGTGTTGGGTGTGGGGTTGTTTTTTGAGAACTGTATAGTGGACGCGAGCATCTTGTAAGCAATTTTTATGACGCAAAGTGTCTTTGTGTTGCCGTAAGTTTTAAAGGGCACACGGTGGATGCCTTGGCAAGAGGAGCCGACGAAGGACGTGGGAGTCTGCGTTAAGCCTCGGGGAGTTGACAACCGAACTGTGATCCGAGGATGTCCGAATGGGGAAACCCACCACGAGTCATGTCGTGGTACCCGCTGCTGAATGTATAGGCAGTGTGGAGGGAACGCGGGGAAGTGAAACATCTCAGTACCCGCAGGAAGAGAAAACAACAGTGATTCCGTGAGTAGTGGCGAGCGAAAGCGGAGGAGGCTAAACCTGGTCTGTGTGATACCCGGCAGGGGTTGCAGGTTGGGGGTTGTGGGACGTGTCTGATGGGTCTGCCGGCTCATCGGCGTGGACGTGTAGTGGTAGTCGAAGTCGTGGTGAGTGCGACGGCGTAGAGGGTGTGACCCCCGTAGACGAAACTGCTGTGCGGCGTGACGCTGTTCCCGAGTAGCACCGGGCCCGTGAAATCCGGTGTGAATCTGCCAGGACCACCTGGTAAGCCTGAATACTACCTCTTGACCGATAGCGGACAAGTACCGTGAGGGAAAGGTGAAAAGCACCCCGGGAGGGGAGTGAAATAGTACCTGAAACCGTGTGCTTACAATCCGTCGGAGCCTTTTGGGGTGACGGCGTGCCTTTTGAAGAATGAGCCTGCGAGTTAGTGGTCGGTGGCGAGGTTAACCCGTGTGGGGTAGCCGTAGCGAAAGCGAGTCTGAACGGGGCGTTCAGTCGCCGGCTCTAGACCCGAAGCGAAGTGATCTATCCATGGGCAGTGTGAAGCGCGGGTAAGACCGCGTGGAGGCGCGAACCCACTTCAGTTGAAAATGGAGGGGATGACCTGTGGATAGGGGTGAAAGGCCAATCAAACTTCGTGATAGCTGGTTCTCCCCGAAATGCATTTAGGTGCAGCGTTGCGTGTTTCGTGCCGGAGGTAGAGCACTGGATAGGCGATGGGCCCCACCGGGTTACTGACCTTAGCCAAACTCCGAATGCCGGTACGTGAGAGCGCAGCAGTGAGACTGTGGGGGATAAGCTTCATGGTCGAGAGGGAAACAGCCCAGAACATCAGCTAAGGCCCCTAAGCGTGTGCTAAGTGGAAAAGGATGTGGAGTTGCTGAGACAACCAGGAGGTTGGCTTAGAAGCAGCCACCCTTGAAAGAGTGCGTAATAGCTCACTGGTCAAGTGATTCTGCGCCGACAATTTAGCGGGGCTCAAGCACACCGCCGAAGCTGTGTCACTCAGGCTTTGTGTCTGGGTGGGTAGGGGAGCGTCGTGCAGCCGGTGAAGCCGCGGGGGAACCCAGTGGTGGAGGCTGCACGAGTGAGAATGCAGGCATGAGTAGCGAAAGACGGGTGAGAAACCCGTCCGCCGATTGATCAAGGGTTCCAGGGCCAGGTTTATCCGCCCTGGGTTAGTCGGGACCTAAGGCGAGGCCGACAGGCGTAGTCGATGGACATCGGGTTGATATTCCCGAACCGATCGTAGGAGGACCCATACCGAGGCAGTCGATGCTAACCACCCGAGTCGTCTCCCTGCCCTTCGGGGTGGGGTTGGTGATGAGGCTGGGAACCAAGGTTGTAGTAGGTCAGCGCGAGGGATGACGCAGAGAGGTAGCTTCCGCGGACTTTATGGCTTAGTCCGTCTAAGCGTGCAGCCCGACCCCGGGTAATGCTGGGGTCATGAGGGTGAGACGTGATGGGGATCCCGTATGGGCGTAGGAGAGTGATCCTGTACTGCCAAGAAAAGTTCCGGCGTGACGAATACGGTCGCCCGTACCCTAAACCGACTCAGGTGATCAGGTAGAGAATACCGAGGCGTTCGAGAGAATCGTGGTTAAGGAACTCGGCAAAATGCCCCCGTAACTTCGGGAGAAGGGGGGCCCGAACCGTGAGAGCGGTGAGGGCCGCAGAGACCAGGGAGAAGCGACTGTTTACTAAAAACACAGGTCCGTGCGAAGTCGTAAGACGCTGTATACGGACTGACGCCTGCCCGGTGCTGGAAGGTTAAGAGGACCGGTTAGACATCTTTGGTGTCGAAGCTGAGAATTTAAGCCCCAGTAAACGGCGGTGGTAACTATAACCATCCTAAGGTAGCGAAATTCCTTGTCGGGTAAGTTCCGACCTGCACGAATGGCGTAACGACTTCTCCACTGTCTCAACCGCGAACTCGGCGAAATTGCATTACGAGTAAAGATGCTCGTTACGCGCAGCAGGACGGAAAGACCCCGGGACCTTTACTATAGTTTGATATTGGTGTTCGGGACGGCTTGTGTAGGATAGGTGGGAGACTGGGAAGCATTCACGCCAGTGAGTGTGGAGTCGTTGTTGAAATACCACTCTGGTCGTTCTGGATTCCTAACCTCGGTCCGTGATCCGGATCAGGGACAGTGTCTGATGGGTAGTTTAACTGGGGCGGTTGCCTCCTAAAGAGTAACGGAGGCGCTCAAAGGTTCCCTCAGCCTGGTTGGCAATCAGGTGTTGAGTGTAAGTGCACAAGGGAGCTTGACTGCGAGACAGACATGTCGGGCAGGTGCGAAAGCAGGAACTAGTGATCCGGCACCTCATTGTGGAATGGGTGTCGCTCAACGGATAAAAGGTACCCCGGGGATAACAGGCTGATCTTGCCCAAGAGCTCATATCGACGGCATGGTTTGGCACCTCGATGTCGGCTCGTCGCATCCTGGGGCTGGAGTTGGTCCCAAGGGTTAGGCTGTTCGCCTATTAAAGCGGTACGCGAGCTGGGTTTAGAACGTCGTGAGACAGTTCGGTCCCTATCCGCTGCGCGCGTTGGATATTTGAGAAGTCCTGTCCCTAGTACGAGAGGACCGGGATGGACTGACCTCTGGTGTGCCAGTTGTTCTGCCAAGGGCATGGCTGGTTGGCTACGTCGGGAAGGGATAACCGCTGAAAGCATCTAAGCGGGAAGCCTGCTTCGAGATGAGATATCCGTGCACCCTTGTGGTGTGGGAGGCCCCCAGTAGATGACTGGGTTGATAGGCCAGATGTGGAAGCGCAGCAATGTGTGGAGCTGACTGGTACTAATGGCCGATGACTTACTTCAACATGTTTTTGTGTTGGTTGTTTATGTGTGTGTGTTCGCGTCCACTGTGCGGTTCTCGGGAAACAATCCTGCTGGCCATGTTCCTGTGTGGGGTGTGGTGGTGGTCTGGTTGTGTCTCATTGTGTTACGGCGGTCATAGCGTCGAGGAAACGCCCGGTTCCATTCCGAACCCGGAAGCTAAGCTCGATTGCGCCGATGGTACTGCACTCGGGAGGGTGTGGGAGAGTAGGT
>NZ_JBQSWB010000033.1:0-6798 GCF_052446295.1 Brachybacterium sp. AOP43-C2-M15 | reverse complement strand
CCATTCCCCCCACTTCGCAACGCGCGCCCGCGAGGGGCAGGTGGTCTCGGGTGCACACGCGAGGGGCAGCCTCGGGTGCGCCCGCAAGAGGTGGCCACGGGCACGCCCGCGAGGGGCGGTCTCGGGTGCGCCGGGGGTCAGTCGGTCCGGTCCTCCCCGGTCACCGCCGCGACCTCCCCCGCGACCTCCCCGGTCACCGCCGCCATCTCGCCGGTGACGGTGGCGGTGCCCTCGACCACGGCGTCGTCCTCGTCCGGGTCGGTGCCGGCGGCGAACTGCGACCAGTACAGCCGGTGGTAGGCGCCCTCGTCCTCGAGCAGCTGGTCGTGCGAGCCCTGCTCGACGATGTCGCCGTGCTCCATCACCAGGATCACGTCCGCGTCGCGGATCGTGGAGAGGCGGTGGGCGATGACGAAGGAGGTGCGGTCGGTGCGCAGCGCCGCCATCGCCTCCTGGACCAGCACCTCGGTGCGGGTGTCCACCGAGCTGGTGGCCTCGTCGAGGATCAGCAGCGCCGGATCCGCGAGGAAGGCGCGGGCGATGGTGATCAGCTGTCGCTCACCGGCGGAGACGTTCGCGCCCTCGTCCTCGATGACGGTGTCGTAGCCGTCCGGGAGGGTGTGCACGAAGCGGTCCACGAAGGTGGCGCGCGCGGCGGCGACCACCTCCTCGTCGGTCGCCTCGAGCCGCCCGTAGCGGATGTTCTCGCGGATGGTGCCGCCGAACAGCACCGCGTCCTGCAGCACCATGCCCACCCGGCTGCGCACCGCACCGCGATCCAGGGCGCGGATGTCCACGCCGTCCAGGCGGATCTGGCCGGCGTCGATCTCGTAGAAGCGCATGATCAGGTTGACCAGGGTGGTCTTGCCGGCGCCGGTGGGGCCGACGATCGCGATCGTCTGCCCCGACTCCGCGGTCAGCGACAGGTCACTGATCAGCGGCTTGTCCGGGGTGTACGAGAAGGCCACGTGATCGAACTCGATGCGGCCCCGGGTCGGGCCGGTGAGCTCCGCGCGCTCGATGCGCTCCCCGCGACCCTCTCCGTCGGCGCCTGCACCGGCGGTGATCTCCCCGTCGGCCTCCTGCTCCTCGGCGTCGAGCAGCTCGAAGATGCGCTCGGCGGAGGCGACGCCCGAGATCAGCATGTTCGCCATCCCGGCCACCTCGCCCAGCGGCGCGTTGAACTCGCGCGAGTACTGGATGAAGGCGGTGACCTGCCCCAGGGACATCTGGCCGGAGGCGATCCGCAGACCGCCCACCACCGCGATGCCCACGTAGCCGAGGTAGGTCACCCACTGCATGATCGGCATGATCATGCCGGAGTAGAACTGCGCCTTGAACGCCGCCTCCCACAGCTCCTCGTTGCGCTCGTCGAACTGCTCGCGCATCGAGTCCTGGCGGTCGAACACCGTCACCAGGTCGTGGCCGGTGAAGGACTCCTCGACATGGCCGTTCAGCCGTCCCGTGTTGCGCCACTGGGCGGTGAACAGCTTCTGCGACTTCGCGCCGATGAGGCCGATGACCACGCCCGAGACCGGCAGCGCGATGAGGGCGATCAGCGCCAGCTGCCAGGACAGCCAGAACATCATCACGGTGATGCCCACGATCGTCAGGACCGCGTAGACCAGTGAGGCGAAGGCCTGCTGGAGGGCGGTCTGCACGTTGTCGACGTCGTTGGTGGTGCGGGAGAGCAGGTCGCCGCGCTGGCGGGTGTCGAAGTACGACAGCGGCAGCCGGTTGACCTTCGCCTCGATCCTCTGGCGGAGGCGGTAGACGATGTCCATCACCACGTCGTTGAGCAGCCGGCCCTGCAGCCAGTCGAACAGCGCCGCGACGACGTACATGCCGAGCACGATCAGCAGCAGCCGGCCCAGCGCGTCGAAGTCGACGCCGTCCCCGGTGAGGAAGCCGTCGAAGATGACGTCCATCGCGTCGCCGAGGATCGTGGGCGCCCACACCGTGAGGACGGTGGAGATCAGGCCGAACAGCAGCACGACGCCCAGGCCCAGCTTGTGGTCTCCGAAGGTCTTGAACAGTCGGATCGCCGAGGGCCAGAAGGCCTTCGCCTTGCGGGGCGCGGACTCGCCCCACTCGCTGCTCATGGAGTCCTGCATCTCGAGGATCTCGGCCTCGGTGAGCTCGACCTCCGCGGGGCCGGCGCCCTTCGCGGGCCTCGTCTTCTTCTCGCTCATGCCGGCTCCTCCACGGTGATCTGGGAGTCGACGATCTCCCGGTAGGTCTGCGAGCTCTCCAGCAGCTCCTCATGGGTGCCGCGGCCCACGACCCGGCCCGCCTCGAGCACCAGGATCTGGTCCGCCGAGGTGATGGTGGAGATGCGCTGGGCCACGATGATGGTGGTCGCGCCCCGGGTGTGCTGGGCGAGGCCCTCGCGGACCTTCGCGTCGGTGGTCACGTCCAGCGCCGAGAACGAGTCGTCGAAGACGTACACCCGCGGCCGGGTGACCAGGGTGCGGGCGATGCACAGGCGCTGACGCTGACCGCCGGAGACGTTCGTGCCGCCCTGCGAGACCGAGGACTGCAGCCCCTCGGCCGCGCTCTCGCCCTCGCCGGTGGTGCGGTGCTCGACGAACTCGGTGCCCTGGGCGACGTCGAGGGCGTGCCACAGCTGCTCGTCGTCGGCCGTCGGGTCCCCGAACCGCAGGTTGTGGGCGATGGTGCCGGAGAACAGGTACGGCTTCTGCGGCACCAGGCCCACGGTGTCCGAGATCGTGGCGCGGGCGAGGTCGGTGACGGGGACGCCGTCCAGCAGCACCTGGCCGCTGGTCGCGTCGTGCAGGCGCGGGATGAGGCTGACCAGGGTCGTCTTGCCCGACCCGGTGGAGCCGATGATCGCGGTGGTCCGCCCGGCCTCGGCGGTGAAGGAGACGCCGTCGAGCACGGGCGACTCGGCGCCCGGATAGGAGAAGGTGACGTCGCGGAACTCGACCGCGGCCCCTCCGCCGACGGTCCCCAGGGGGACCGGCTGCGCGGGCTCGGCGAGCGTGGGACGGGTCTCGAGGACCTCGCCGATGCGGCGGGCGCTGATGATCGCGCGCGGGAACATCATGAACATGAAGGTGCCCATCATGACGGCCATGAGGATCTGCAGCAGGTACTGCATGAACGCGGTCAGCGCCCCGACCTGCACCAGGCCCGCGTCGACCCGATGACCGCCGAACCAGAGCACGGCCGCGGTGGCGAGATGGAGCACGACGGTGATCGCCGGGCCCATGATCACGAACAGCCGGCCGATCCGCACCGAGGTGTCGGTGAGGGTGGCGTTGGCATCCCGGAAGCGGGCGGTCTCGTGGTCCTCGCGCACGAAGGCGCGCACCACGCGGATGCCCATGATCTGCTCGCGCATCACGCCGTTGATGGAGTCGATGTTGTCCTGCATCCGCTGGAACAGCGGCATCAGGCGCGTCACCAGCAGGCCGACGATCACCATCAGCACCGGCACGGAGACCCACACCAGCCAGGACAGGCCCGGGTCCTCCTGGATCGCCATGATGATCCCGCCGATGGACATGATCGGCACCATGACCATGAAGTTCAGCGTCATCAGCACCAGCATCTGGACCTGCTGGACGTCGTTGGTGGCGCGGGTGATGAGGGTGGACGCTCCGTAGCGGCCCATCTCCTCGGTCGAGAAGCGGTCCACGCGGGTGTAGATCGAGCGGCGCACGTCGCGGCCCAGGCCCATCGCGGTGCGGGCGCCGAACCAGACCGAGGCGATCGCCGTGATCACCTGGACGATCGCGACCAGCAGCATGAGGCCGCCGACGCGCCAGATGTAGTCGGTGTCCCCCGTGGCCACGCCGTTGTCGATGATGTCGGCGTTGAGGCTGGGCAGGTAGAGGGTCGCCAGGACGGTGGCGAGCTGGAGGACGATCACGGCGGCCACGTGCGGCAGGTACGGCCGCAGGTGGCGCCGGACGAGGGTCCAGAGCATGGAGTTCTCCCGGAACAGGATGGCGCGGCCCGGCCGACGGGTGGTGCGGCCGGGGTCTCGTGAGGAAGCGTAGGGGCGAGAGCGGACAGATTCTGTCCGCTCGGGGAGCGGCGGTCGTGGGCCGACGGGACCGGCGCACCGGCCCTGTCGGCCGGACGAGCCGGCCGGACGAGCCGGCGGGCAGAGCCGGCCGGACGAGCCGGTGGGCAGAGCCGACGGGCAGAGCTGCCGGGGCTCAGCTGATGGGCAGAGCTGGCGGAGCGCGACGGCACCAGACGGCGGACCACGCCGGACCGCGCTCCATCCTCACCCACCGGCCCCGGTGGCGGCATCCTCTTTTGGTAGGAGATCGCGCTCGGGAGGGAATCGAGCTCTCGAGGAGACCGCGCTCGGGACGGGACCGCGCTCCGGCCGGCCCTCCCGGGCGCGGGCCTCAGCCGGTGACCAGGTGCGCGACCAGCGGCAGGGTCACGGTCATGGCCAGGGCGTTGAGCACCATGCCGGCGCTGGACCAGCCGCCGGAGACGGTCGACTCGCCGAGCACCCGGGAGGTGCCGATGCCGTGCGAGGTGAGGCCGATCGCGAAGCCGCGGGCCCGTTCGTCCCGCACCCGCACGAGGGTGAGCAGCGCCGGGCCGAACACCGCGCCGAGTACGCCGGAGATCAGCGTGAGCACCACCGCCATCGGCACCGAGGCGCTCAGCGCCTCGGCGATGGTGAGGCCGACGGGGGAGGTCACCGAGCGCGGCAGCGCGGCGCGCAGCATGGCGTCGTCGGCCCCGAGCCCCACCATGGCGGTCACGGTCACGGTGATGCTCAGCGCTCCCCCGACCACGAGCGTGGTCGCGACGGCCCCGGCGGAGGTGACCAGCGCCCGTCCGTTGCGCAGCAGCGGCAGGGCGAGGGCGACCGTGGCAGGACCGAGCAGCAGGGTCAGCACCGTGACCTGCTGCATGTACAGCGCATAGGGCATCCCGGTCAGCTGCAGCACCACGGCCACGCCGATCACCGTGACCAGCACCGGGGAGAGCAGGCCCGGCCGGCCCAGGCGCTGGTAGAGCCACCAGGAGATCAGGTAGATCGTCAGCGTGAGCGCGAGGCCGAAGACCGGCAGCTCGATGATCGCGCTCATGCCGAGGCCTGCCCGGGCGATCGTCGGCGGTCCTGGCGGCGCAGCAGTGCCTGGAGCAGAGTGCCGGCCACCAGCAGCGTGAGCACGAAGGAGCCGCCGACGGCGAGCGCGATCGGCAGCGCGTTCTGGGCGAGGGCCTGCAGTTCCAGCACGATCCCGACCCCGGGCGGGACGAACAGCAGCTGCAGGTGCTGCAGCAGCGGGGTCGCGGCCGGCTCGGCGGCGCGCACCACGGCCCGGGTGGGGCGGAGCACGCCGAGGAGGATCAGGAGGACCAGGCCGATCACCACGCCGGGGATCGGCAGGTGCAGCACCGTCTCGAGCGCGAGCCCCGCCATCTGCCCGAGCAGCAGCACCACGAGGCCCAGCAGCACCGGGGGCAGGAGGGCGGCGCGGGTCATGAGCACATGGTGCCAGGTCGACCTCCTCCGGCGCGGCCGCGGTCGTCGCGGCCGGGAACTCCTCCGGCGCGGCCGGGGCCCTCGCGGCCGAGGGCTCTTCCGGCGCGGCCGCGGTCACCGCGACCCGAGGAGCGGACCAGGGATGCCAGGGATACTGGTGCCATGCCCCTCGCTTTCCCTCTGCGCGGCGTCCGCGTGGAGCTCCGACCGTTCGAGGTGACGGACCTCGAGGCCGCACATCGCGTCTACGGCGACGCGGAGGTGATGCGCCTCGTGGGTGAGGGCGGGCCCGTCGGCCGCGAGGAGACGGCCGCGATGATCGCCGGATACCGCGATCACCAGGCCCGTCACGGCTTCGCGTTCTGGGCGGTCCTCGAGCGCGGGACCGGGGAGGTGATCGGCGACGCCGGGCTCGAGGTCACCGCCGAGGGCGTCGAGCTCGGGTACACCCTGGCCCGCTCATGGTGGGGGCGTGGCCTGGCGACCGAAGCGGCCCGGATGTGCGTCGACGCGGCGTTCGGCCCGCTCGCCCTGTCACAGCTGGTGGCCGTGGCGGACGCCCGGAACCCGGCCTCGGCCCATGTGCTCGCGAAGCTCGGCTTCCGCGAGGACCGGCTGGTCAGTGCCTACGGCAGGCCCCACCGACGGTTCACGATGGTGCGCTGAGGCACTGCACCGATCAGCCCGCCGGCGTCGTCACCTGGCCGTGGTGCCAGCGGCCGTCCTCGAAGAGGTACCCGACGCGCTTGTGGTTGCGGTCGTGCCGGGACTGGGTGAACTCGATCCAGGTGGGCTGCAGGGCGTAGACCTGCCATTCGGGGTTCGGGGTGCCGTCGGAGGTGGGGCGGGTGAGCCAGTCGGCCTGGGAGACGTCCTCCCCGAGCGCGTGGACGACCCCGGTGATCTGCACCTGCCGACCGCTCTCGCGCCAGAAGAACGTCATGGCCGCCCGGGGGTTCCCCTCCAGCTGGTGGGCCTTGCGGGAGGTGTTGCGGGTGGAGACGTGGAAGCCGTGCTCGTCGAGGTCCTTGAGGATCAGAGTGCGGCCGACGGGGGCGCCGTCAGCCATGACGGTCTGGAAGGTCATCGCATGGGGCTGCCGGGCACCGCTGTCGATCGCGTCCTCGAGCCAGGACAGGAACAGTTCGGTCGGGTCCGCCGGCAGCTGCTCGAGGTCGAGGTCGGGCATGTCCTCGGGGAAGGCGGGCAGGGCACGGAGACGGGCGGCGAGATCGCTCATGCCCCCATCCTGCGCGACGACGGCCTCCCGCGTCACGCCCCCGGGGCCGAGCGAGCCGCCCCCACACGCGAGC
>NZ_JBQSWB010000032.1:0-8978 GCF_052446295.1 Brachybacterium sp. AOP43-C2-M15 | reverse complement strand
GGGGGCCGGCTGCGCGCCTCTACACTGGCGCCCCGCAGTCCCCGTCCCGAGCAGCGCACGAGGTGAGACCGATGAACGACCAGCTCCGCGAGGGCGGCGCAGGGAGCCGGCTGTGGCGGGCGGTGCGCCGCCCCGAGGCGATCACCGACCTGCTGCAGATCCTCAAGTGCGTGATCGCCGCGAGCGCCGCCTGGTGGTTCGCGGTCGGCGTGCTCGAATCCGAGATGCCCTTCCTCGCCCCGTGGACGGCGCTGCTGACCGTCCACGCCACGATCCTCCGGTCCTTCTCCCGCGGGCTGCAGACCCTGACCGCCTCGGGCATCGGGGTGCTGGTCTCCTTCCTCATCGGCGCCTATCTGGGAGTGGGGCTGTGGACCTTCGCGCTCGCCCTGCTGGTGGGGATGCTCGGCTCCCGCCTGCCCTGGATCCGGGACGAGGGCGTGGCCATCGCGACCACCGCGATCTTCGTCCTCGGCAGCGGGTTCGGCGAGCAGCAGCCGCTGCTGCTGGACCGCGTGCTCGAGATCGCCGTGGGCGTGGCCTTCGGCGTCGCGGTCAACGTGGTGCTGATCCCTCCGCTGCGGGATCTGCAGGCCTCCGGCCACATCGACAGCATCAACCGGCGGATGGGCGATGTGCTCACCGAGATGGCCGAGGCCTTCTCCTCCTCCTGGGACGTTGACCGGGCGGAGGAGTGGATCCAGACGACCTCCGACATGGGGGACGAGCTGCGCCGCACCTGGCGGACCGTGCGCTTCGCGCGCGAGAGCGGCTGGGGCAACCCTCGCCGGCACCTGCCGCGGCCGGTGAGCGCGCGTCCCGGCGACCCGCCCCACCAGGGGGAGCACGCCCGGGCTGCCGGGACGGGCGCGAACCGGGAGGGGGAGGCGAGCTACGAGGAGATCCTGCAGCGTGTCGACGAGGGCGTCTCCCACCTGCGCCATCTGGCCCGGTCCCTGCGCGAGGCGGAGTACTCCGAGGGGGAGTGGGACACCCACTTCCGGGAGGAGTGGTCCCGGGTGGTGCACGACGCCGGTCGCGCCATCGCGAATCCGGACGCGGAGGTCGAGCCGATCCACGACCGACTCGCAGCGCTCGCGGAGCGGATGGCCGACCGGGACGGCCTGCCCCGGGCGGCCTGGCCCGTCTACGGCTCCCTGATCGCCGGGATGCAGCACATCGCGCTGGTGGTCGACGACGTCGCCTCGGCCCGGGAGGCGCGCGAGAGCGGGCGCTCGAGCGAGTGACGGTCGCGTCGGCGCGCACCCGAAGCAGCTCTCGAGCACCCGCGACCGCCGTCGGGCGCGATCGCTCGCCGTCGGGCCGACGCGTCGCGTGCACCTCGCGCTGCCGGCTCGGCTCAGGAGCGCAGGGCGATCCAGAGCAGCAGCTGGGTGAGCAGGAAACCGGTGACGAGGTTCAGCCACAGGAAGCGGCGCCATCCCCGATGCGCCTGCTCGGCCTGCGCATCGGGCACGGAGCGGAACGGGCCGATGCTCAGGATGTAGGGGATCGCCAGCAGGCCGGCCAGCATCGCGGGCCACGGCGCGACCAGCATCAGCAGCCCGGCGACGGCGTAGAGCAGGATCGACAGCCGCACCGTCGCCGCCGCACCGATCACGGTCGCGATCGATCCGATGCCCGCAGCGCGGTCGGGTCCGACGTCCTGGACGGCGCCGAAGGCGTGCGACGCCATTCCCCACAGGAAGAACGCGAGCAACGAGGCCACCGCGGTGGGCGTCGCGGGCGCGCCGGCGAGGACCAGGCCGAACAGCGCCGGCCCCGCGAAGTGCGTGGAGGAGGTGAGCGAGTCCAGCACCGGCCGCTCCTTGAGCCGCAGCCCCGGCGCGGAATACCCCACCACCGCCGCCAGCACCAGCAGCAGCACGAGGGCCGACGCCGCGGAGCCGAGCAGCAGCAGCGCCACCACGAAGGGCGCGGCGAGCAGCCCGGCCGCCCAGAGGGTCACCGCGTGCCAGCGCCGCTCGAGCACGATCCCCTCGATGCCGCCCTTGCGCGGGTTGCGCAGGTCCGATTCGTGATCGAAGACGTCGTTCACGCCGTACATCAGCAGGTTGTACGGCACCAGGAAGAACAGGGTGCCGATCACCAGTGCGGCATCGACCCGTCCCCCGGCGAGGAGATGCGCGGCGGCGAAGGGGTAGGCGGTGTTGATCCAGCTCAGGGGGCGCGAGGAGGCCAGCAGACGATGCGCGGCGAGGGGGACGGTGCCGGTGGCGGTCATCGCGCCTCCCGCTCGGTCGGCTCCCGCTCGGTCTGCTCGTGCTCGGTCCGCTCCCGCCGTGCCAGCAGCAGGTGCAGGGACGGCATCAGCAGCCCGGCCGCGACGGGCCAGGCGAGGTCCTCCACCGGGGCCAGCCCGATCCGCCACCCCAGCAGGAGGGACTCCTCGAAGCGGAACAGGTCCGCGGCGATCATCAGCGAGTCGGCGGCGACGGTCAGCACCAGCAGCACCGCGAGGGTCATCCCCGTCCTGGCCCACCAGAGGCGGTCGGGCCGGCGGAGCACCGCTGCGGCGGCGGTGACCGTGAGCGGGACCAGCAGGAACATCCCGGCCAGCGCGGCGTAGCTCATCGGTGAGCCTCCTCGCCCCGCGGGCCGGTGCTTCCAGCGCGCCGCCGCGGCGAGGTCATCGCGACACCGATCAGGCCGTGCAGCACGAGCGTGAGGTAGCACAGGAAGGTGATGAACACGAGTTCCTCGAGCGGCAGCTCGGGCGCGAGCAGGATCCCGCTCATCAGCGCGCTCTGCCCCATCAGGTAGTGGCCGAAGGCGATCGCGGCGAGGTCCCACAGCAGGAACAGCGCCGCACCGAGCGCGAGGACCACGGCGGAGCGGCCCGGCGCCCGCCACAGCACCAGCGAGAAGCGACGGTCCAGCAGCGCCATGCAGGCGCTGGAGACCAGGAGCACGGCGAGGTACAGCAGCGAGGTCATGGCGCTCCCGCCCCCGCTCCTGCGCCCGTGGCCGCCTCCGCTCCCGTGCCCGTTGCTGTCCCCGTGGCCGCCTCCGCGGGCCGCGCGGGCTCGGGCAGCGGTGACGCGCTGCGGTCCCGCCGCAGTCGCTTCGCGACGAGCTCCGCGCTGATCAGGCACATCGGCAGGCCGATCCCCGGGATCGTGCTCGAGCCGGCGTAGAGAAGCCCGGACACCTTCCGCGAGGCGTTGCCGGCGCGGAACATCGCGCTCTGGCGCAGGGTGTGCGCGGGGCCGAGCATGCTGCCACGCCATGCCCCGAGGTCCGCGGCGAAGTCGCCGGGGCCGACGGTGCGGCGCACCACGATCCGTCGGGCGAGGTCCGGGATCCCGGCCTTCTCGGCGAGCATCGCGATCGCGTCGTCGGCCACCTGCTCGACCCTCCCGTCCCCGGAGCCGTCCTCCCCGCCCCGTCCGAGACCCGGGTCCGCGGGCACGGGGACCAGCACGAACAGGTTCTCGTGCCCGGCGGGGGCGACCGACGGGTCCGTCGCCGAGGGACGGCACACGTAGGCCGAGGCGGGAGAGGCCACCCGCCCCTGGCGCAGGGCGGTGAAGTTCTCGCGCCAGTCCCGTGTGAACAGCAGCGTGTGGTGGGCCAGCTGCGGCAGCTCGCCCTCGACGCCGAGCATGGCCAGCACCGCGCCGGGGCCGCTGGTGCGGCGCGACCACCAGGAGGCGGGATAGGTCTGCAGCGACCGCGGCAGCAGGGTGGTCTCCACCCGGTGCAGATCGGCGGTCGCGACCACCACGTCGGCCCCGATCCTCCGGGTCCGCCCGTCGGCCGTGAGCACCTCGACGCCGGTCGCCCGGGGCCGACGCCCCGACGTGGTGAGGATCCTCGTGGCCCGGGTCGAGGTGCGCAGGCGCACTCCCTGCCGTGCGGCGAGGGCGGCGATCGCCTCGATCACCCGGACGAGGCCGCCCTGCGGGTACTGCACCCCGCCGGTCAGGTCGAGAGAGCTCATCAGGTGGTACATGCTCGGCGTGCGCTCCGGCGAGGAGCCGAGGAACACGGCGGGATAGCCGAGGACCTGCCGGAGCCGGGGGTCCCGGAAGCGCCGTCCCACGAAGTGCTCGAGGGACTCGGTGAGCAGCCCCAGCAGGCGCGGAGCCTGGGCCGCGAGCGCCGGGGAGAGGACGGCGCGGGTCGAGTCGAAGGAGGTGTAGAGGAAGCGCTCGAGGGCGACGTCGTAGGTGCGGGCGGCGGAATCCAGGTAGCGGGAGAGCCGGTGCCCCGCGCCCGTCTCGATCCGCTCGAAGGCATCGGCGTTGCGCGCCGCGGAGGCGCGGATGTCCAGCGGCTCCTCATGGTCCTCGAAGAAGACCCGGTAGCCGGGATCCAGCCGGCGCAGGTCCAGCTGCTCGGCGGCGGAGGTGCCGAAGAGGCGGAAGAAGTGGTCGAAGACCTCGGGCATCAGGTACCAGGAGGGGCCGGTGTCGAAGCGGAAGCCCTCCCGCTCCCAGCTCCCGGCGCGCCCGCCGAGCTCCGCGCGCGCCTCGACCAGCTCCACCGCGAGGCCGTCGCGGGCCAGCAGCGCGGCGGTCGCGAGCCCGGAGATGCCCCCGCCGATGACCACGGCGGTGCGGGCGGCGCCGGTCATGCGCGGCCGTCCCTCGCTGGCTCCGTGTCCGCCGTGCCCGTCCGCGCTGTTCCGGCCCGGGCCGGTTCCGTCCGCGCCCGTTCGGACGGCGCCCGTCCCAGCAGGGCGCGCGCGAGGATCCGGGCTTTCTGACGGTCCGGCACCCGCACCCGGGTGCGACGGAGCTCGGCGGCGGGCGTCGCGCGCAGGCGGTGGCACAGCGCGAGGTAGAAGTCGTGGGCGGCGCTCACGGCGCGCCGGCTGGAGGGCGGCAGCGCGGGCAGCGCGGTCGCGGCGTGGGCGAGCTCCGCCTCGATCTCGTCGAGCAGCCGGTCGCGCGCGGCATCGTCGACGTGCTCCGGGTCCAGCCCCGGGAAGTAGTCGCGCCCCAGCTGGTCGTGGTCCTCGCCGAGGTCGCGCAGGAAGTTGACCTTCTGGAACGCCGAGCCCAGGCTCTGGGCCGGCCCTCGGAGCCGGGCGCAGGCGGCCTCGTCCCCGTCGACGAACACCCGCAGGCACATCAGCCCCACCACCTCGGCGGAGCCGTGCACGTACTCCTCGAGGCTGTCCTGGTCGTGACGGGCGATCGCCAGGTCGGCGCGCATGGAGGCGAAGAAGGGGTCGATGAGCTCCGCGCCGATCCCGTGGCGACGGGCGGTGACCGCGAAGGCCTGCACCACGAGGTTCGTGCTGCGCCCGCGCCGGAGAGCGTGCGCGGTCTCCTCGGCGAGGTCCTCGAGCATCCGGGCGCGCACCTCCGCGCTGAGCGTCGGATCCGGGTCGTCGACGGTCTCGTCGGCCACCCGCACCAGGGCGTAGAGGTTGCGGATGTGCGTGCGCACCGGTTCGTCCAGGAGCCGGCAGGCCCAGCCGAAGGAGGTCGAGTAGCCCGCGATCACGCGGCCCGCGCTCTGCTGCGCGACCCGCTCGTAGCGCGAGACGGGAGGCTCAGCGCGGCGCGGACCGCTCATCGCCCGGACCCGCCCGTCGCCCGCCGGTGCGCGGGGATCCGGCGGGCCCCCGGGCCCCGGCGCAGCAGCTGCACGACGGCGGCCGCGGCGATCAGCACGGCGGCGACCACGGCGGCGATCGCGACGACGGGCGAGTCGGGGGCGTCGGTCGCGCGGCCGACGGCGATCCACGCCAGCCCCCAGATCATCGCCAGCGGCGCCGCGACCGGGGCACGGCCATAGACGGTGAGCCCGACGCCGACCGCCACCACTGCGGCGATCACCCCCACGGCGAGCAGGTCCGGGACGCCGAAGCCACCGAACCCGGCGCCCTTGAGCGCAGCGGCGATGTTCGCACAGGTCGCGACGCTCACCCAGCCCAGATAGAGGCCGAAGGTCCCGTCCACCACGAGATGCTCGAGGCGGCTCCGCGGCGGGCGCGCGGCGAGGCGGCGGAAGAGCTCCGCGAGGACGGCGAGCAGCAGCAGGATCACCACCACGCTCAGCCCGACGGCGCCCGCCTGGATGCTGAGGATCCACGCGGCGTTCAGCAGCAGGGAGGCGATCGCGGGCTCGGCCAGCCGACGCTCGTCGGCCCGGTCCCTCCACTGCCAGAGGGTGAAGGCGCCGAGCCCGACGTAGATGAGGGTCCACAGCGAGAAGGCGGGACCGGCCGGGGCGAGATGCGTGGCATCGGCGGCGAGGAGCCCGCCGGCGGCCTCGGAGATCTCCTCGCCGCCGAGGGCGCCGACGCCCACCGCGCTGCCCAGGATCGCGATCAGGAAGCTCACCGTGACCACGGCGCGACGCAGCAGGGAGCGCTGCGGCAGCGAGCGGCGCAGGGAGGAGGGGTGCTCTGCCGGGCCCGGCGTCGAGGACGGGCGGGGTGCGGAGGCGCTCATGCCGGCTGCTCCGCTCTGTCGGGGACGGGGGTGTGCGTGATGGGTCCGGGCGTGGCGGAGAGCTCTCCGAGCAGTCCGTGCTCGGCGGCGCGGACCACCTCGTCGGCCGCGGAGCGGATCTCGGCGACGAGCGCGGGCGGCAGGCCATGGCGCTCAGCGGCGTCGACCGCGGCACGCAGGTGCCACCGCGCGAGCTCCTCGGTCCAGTCGAGCGATCCGCTCTGCCGCAGCAGCGCACGGGCGTCCGCCGCGCCGACGGGGTCGAGATCCGCGCGGCCGACGAGCAGGCGCAGCCGCGGCCAGACCTCCGTGGAGGCGGCATGGGCGAGCAGCGCCGTCCGCTTGCCCTCACGCAGGTCGCCGAGCACGCTCTTGCCGGTGCGCTCCTCGTCCCCGAGCACGCCCAGCAGGTCGTCGAACAGCTGGAAGCCGACGCCCAGCAGCACCCCGATCTCGTCCAGGGCCGTGAGCACCTCCTCCTCGGCATCCGCGAGCAGCGCTGCGGCGTGCAGGGGCAGCCGGAAGGAGTACAGGGCGGTCTTCAGCTCGGCGACGGCGAGCACCTCGTGCATCGATCCCGCGATCTCCTCGTGCGCGAGCTGGAGGCGCACGTCCGCCAGCTCGCCGGCGACGGAACCGTGCACGGTGGACTCGATCAGATCCAGCAGTCGCTCGACCACCGGCTCCGGTGCGCGACAGCCCGCCACTGCGCGGACGGCGGTGAGCAGGCCGAGGTCCCCGGCGAGGATCCCGGCGGTGTCCCCGTACCTCCGGGCCGGCTCCGGCGCGGCGCCGCGCCGGCGGGCCCGCATCGCGAAGTCCCCCGGGAGGCTGGGGGCCCCGCGCCGCATCTGGTCGCCGTCGATCACGTCGTCCTGGACCACGAAGGCGGTGTGCAGGAGCTCGATCGCCGCTCCCACCGCGATCGCCGCCTCGTCGCGCCGACCGCCGAGAGCGCGATGCGCCGAGAGCAGCAGAGCGGGGCGCAGCCGTTTGCCGCCCTCGGTCGCGCGGCGCAGGGCGTCCCAGAGCTCGCGATGGTCCTCGACGGCGAGGGCGCCGGGAACGGCGGAGCCTCCGGACAGCAGCTGATCCAGCGCGCCGTCGAGCCCTCGGAGCTCCTCGCCCGCCAGGGGGCCGCTCACGTCGTCCCCGAGGGCGCGGCGGAGGAGCACCGCGAAGCGTCGCCGGCACCGACCGGGGAGCCGTCGGGGCAGTCGTCTGCGGAAACGAGGGGGGAGAGGGAGGAGAGGGACGAGCCCTCCCCGGAGGTGCTCAGCCAGTGCGTGCCGCGCAGCGCGGTCAGCTGGGCCACGGCCCAGGGGCTCAGGGCCCAGGGCGCGATCTCCACCAGGCGGTCGAGGTCCGCGGGATCGACCCAGCGCAGCTCGGCCACCTCGTCGGGGGACGGGCGGGGACCACCGACGGGCTCGGCGACGAAGACGGGGCACACCTCGTTCTCCACCAGCCCCGAGGCGTCCGCGGCGCGGTAGCGGAAGTCCGGCAGCACCGCGCGCAGAGCCCGGATCTCCAGGTCCAGCTCGCGCTGCGCGTACCGGGTGATCGCCTGCTCCATCGTCTCGTGACGCCGGGGATGGCCGCAGAAGGAGTTCGTCCACACCCCGGGCCAGGTGCGCTTGGTCAGGGCTCGCCGGGTGAGCAGGACGCGACCGTCGGGGCGCACGAGGTGGCAGGAGAACGCCAGGTGCAAGGGGGTCGCCTCGGTGTGGACGGTCGCGCGCGGCGCGAGGCCGCGGGGGCGACCGTCCTCCTCGAGCAGGACCACATGGTCCTCCACAACAGGGACCTCGCCGGCAGGGACCTCCACGGCGCTGTCGGTCATCGGGACCTCTCTCCGGATCGACACACATCTCCTTAGCCAAGCTATCTATATCGACTGTAGCATCCGGGCATGACCGACGCGTCGAGGCCACCGCACGAGGGCGCGGGCAGCTCCTACTGGTACGGGGAGCAGGACTCCGCCGTCGCGCTCCTGGGTGCGCTGCGCACCTTCCGCAGGGCGGACCAGGAGATGCGCCGACGCATGAGCGCCGGGATGGACATGAACACCACCGACCTGGGGGCGCTGCACTTCGTCATCTCGCGCGAGCTGGCGGACGACCCCGCCTCGCCCCGGCACCTGGCCGAGCACCTGCAGATCTCCGGGGCGTCGACCTCCAAGCTCCTGGACCGACTCGAGGCCTCCGGCCATCTGGAGCGCACTCCCCATCCGAGGGACGGCCGATCACGGGTCGTCATCGCGACCGACCGTGCCCACTCCGAGGTGCGCGAGCGGCTCAGCGGCATGCACGAGCGCATGCTCGAGATCGCTCGCTCCGTGCCCGCACCCGCCCGCGACGCGGCGATCACCTTCCTGCTGGACATGGCGCGCGAGCTCGAGAGCGACGCGCGGACGGCGCACGAGGACCCCATGGGCGATGCGGCCCGGGAGCTGTGAGAGCCGATCCCGCAGGGCGCCGCGGGCCGTCTCGGCGGCTGCTGGTGGTGGGAAAGCGTTCGCGGTCTGACCTCGGGGGATGGGGTGGT
>NZ_JBQSWB010000031.1:0-24364 GCF_052446295.1 Brachybacterium sp. AOP43-C2-M15 | reverse complement strand
TCGGTGGTGACGGTCTCGAGCGGCTCGATGTTCCGCTCGAGGGCGACGATGTTCTGCTCCAGCTCGGTCACCGCCCGATCCTCGGTGGGGGCCGACGGGGCCGACGGGGCCGACGGCGAGGCGGCTGCGCTCGGAGCGGCGAAGACCATGCCGGGGAGGGCGAGGGTCGCGAGAGCGAAGGTCGCGGCGCCGGCGCGGGCGAGGCGGGTCATCGGATCTCGACCTCCGTGGCGAGCGGTGCCCCGTCGATGAGCAGGACGTCCATCGTGGTCACGTCCTCGGGTGGGGCGGCGAACATCGCGTAGGCGTAGAGGGTCTGACCGGGCCGGAACTTGGGGCCCTGGTACTCGGTCTGAGACCTGATGGTGCCGGTGGAGTCCGAGAGGACGCCGTGGCGGTTGAAGTTGGTGGTGTCGACCGCATACGGATGCCAGCCCTGATCCGCGGCGTAGTGGTAGATCCACCGCGGGTCGGTGCTCGCGGTCTCGCTCGCCTCGACGCGGAAGGAGTAGACCGCCACCAGGGTCTCGTCCTGACGGGTGAGTCCGTGCAGCGAGACGGTCATGGTCGCCTCGGGATCGCCCTTGACTGCGGCGGGCACCTCTGCCGAGGCGATCGGTGCGCCGACGTCGGTCAGGTCCACGCCCGCGGCCTGCGCCTCGTCGTCGACGACCGTGCCCGCGGACTCCCCGGACTCCCCGGACTCCCCGGACTCCCCGGACTCCCCGGCAGCTTCGCCGCCCCCGTCGGAGGTGTCGTCGGCCTCACCGGGGTCCCCCTCCTCCTCGGCGCCTTGCTCCTGTCCGGCGGCCGGATCGGCGTCCGCCCCGCCGTCGTCGAGACCGAACTGGCAGCCGGCGGTGAGAGCGGCGACCAGACCGAGAGCGGCCACCGCTCTCAGGGCACGGCCGCTGCTGCGCATTGTCGATGTCATGGGAAGTGCTCCTCATGGTCCTCGGCGCGGCCCCGTGCCGCGCCGTCCCCCTTCACGATATGGACGCTGCGTCGCCGCCGTGTCGCCGCCACGTCGCAAGGCCAGCATATGGTGTCGCGATCCTGCGACATCGGCGGGTGAGACCGTCCCGCGAGGAGCGTTCGTCACTGCGGGGAGCGGACCGGGGGAGCGGGGAATCCCCGTGGGGACCGGGCACCCCCGCCCCGGCGATACGATCGTCCGTGGAGCCGGCATCGTCGGCCGGCTCGTCCCGAGTACAAGGAGCATCCCTGTGGCACAGATCGCCATCATCCTCGACGGTTCACCCCAGCGCATCGACGAGGGGACCACGGGCACCGAGCTCTTCGCCGCCACCGCCTCGATCGTCGCCCTGCGCATCGACGGCGAGCTGCGCGACCTGTCCACCCCTCTCGCCGAGGGCCAGGACGTCGAGGGCGTGGACATCTCCACCCCCGACGGGCTCTCGATCCTGCGCCACAGCACCGCCCATGTGCTCGCCCAGGCGGTGCAGAGGACCGACCCCGAGGCCAAGCTCGGCATCGGCCCGCCCATCACCGACGGCTTCTACTACGACTTCGACGTCGCCGAGCCCTTCACCCCCGAGTCGCTCAAGGCGCTCGAGAAGGAGATGAACCGGATCATCAAGTCCGGACAGCGCTTCGTCCGCCGCGAGATCGGCGACGACGCCGCCCGCGCCGAGGAGGCCGGCGAGCCGTACAAGCTCGAGCTGATCGGGCTGAAGTCCTCCGCGGGCGACGCCGCCGAGGGCGCGAGCGTCGAGGTCGGCGAGGGCGGGCTGACGATGTACGACAACGTCGACCGGCGCGGCGAGGTGGTCTGGACCGATCTCTGCCGCGGCCCGCATCTGCCCACCACCAAGCTCATCGGCAACGGCTTCGCGCTGACCCGCTCCGCCGCCGCCTATTGGCGCGGCAGCGAGAAGAACCCGATGCTGCAGCGCGTCTACGGCACCGCCTGGCCCACCAAGGAGGAGCTGCGCGCCCACCAGGACCGCATCGCCGAGGCCGAGCGCCGCGACCACCGCCGCCTGGGCAGCGAGCTGGACCTGTTCTCCTTCCCGGACGAGATCGGCTCCGGCCTGCCCGTGTTCCACCCCAAGGGCGCGATGATCACGATGGAGATGGAGGAGTACTCCCGCCGTCGCCACATCGAGGCCGGATACTCCTTCGTCTCGACCCCGCACATCACCAAGAAGAACCTCTTCGAGACCTCCAAGCACCTCGAGTGGTACGCCGAGGGCATGTACCCCCCGATGCACGTGGATGAGGAGGTCGATGCGGACGGCAACATCACCAAGCAGGGCCAGGACTACTACCTCAAGCCCATGAACTGCCCGATGCACAACCTCGTCTACCGCTCCCGCGGACGCTCCTATCGCGAGCTGCCGCTGCGGCTGTTCGAGTTCGGCAGCGTCTACCGCTACGAGAAGTCGGGCGTGGTGCACGGCCTGACCCGTGCCCGCGGCTTCACCCAGGACGACGCGCACATCTACACCACCCGGGAGCAGATGAAGGAGGAGCTGGCGAGCCTGCTCGGCTTAGTCCTGGACCTGCTGCGCGACTACGGGCTCGACGACTTCTACCTCGAGCTGTCCACCCGCGACCCGGAGAAGTCCGTCGGCGACGACGCCACCTGGGACGAGGCGACCCGGACCCTCGAGGAGGTCGCGACCGCCTCCGGTCTCGACCTGGTCCCCGATCCCGGCGGTGCCGCCTTCTACGGCCCCAAGATCTCCGTGCAGGCGAAGGATGCGATCGGCCGCACCTGGCAGCTGTCCACCATCCAGCTGGACTTCTTCGAACCGGAGCTGTTCGAGCTCGAGTACACCGCGCCCGACGGCTCGCGGCAGCGCCCGGTGATGATCCACCGCGCCCTGTTCGGCTCGATCGAGCGCTTCTTCGGCGTGCTGCTCGAGCACTACGCCGGCGCCTTCCCGGTCTGGCTCGCGCCCGTGCAGGTGGTGGGCGTCCCGGTGGCGGCAGAGTACGCGCCCTACCTCGAGGAGGTCGCGGCGAAGCTGCGCGCCCGCGGGGTGCGCGTCGAGGTCGACTCCTCGGACGACCGCATGCAGAAGAAGATCCGCACCCACACCAAGGAGAAGGTGCCCTACCTGCTCATCGCCGGCGGCGAGGACCAGGCCGCCGGGGCGGTCTCCTTCCGCCTGCGCGACGGCAGCCAGGACAACGGCATCGACGTCGACGCGGCGGTGGAGCGGATCGTGAGGTCGATCGCGGACAAGGTGCAGGTGTGAGCTCCGAGCCGGAGCAGCCGCCGAGGATCGAGCACGCCCGCGACTTCGCGGGCGTGCCCGACGACGCCCAGCGTCTGTGGACCCCGCACCGGATGGCCTACATCGGCGGGGAGAACAAGCCCGAGGACCCGCACGACGGGGACCAGTGCCCCTTCTGCGCCGCCCCCGGCCGCTCGGACGAGGACGCGCTGATCGTCCATCGCGGCCGCCGCGCGTACGTGATCCTGAACCTGTACCCGTACAACGCCGGTCACCTGCTGGTGTGCCCCTTCCGCCACGTCTCGGACTACACGGACCTGGAGGAGGAGGAAGTGCTCGAGGTCGCCGAGCTCACCCGCATGGCGATGAGGGTGATCCGCGGGGTCTCGCACCCGGCGGGCTTCAACCTGGGGCTGAACCAGGGAGAGGTCGCCGGGGCGGGCATCGCCGCGCACCTGCACCAGCACGTGGTGCCGCGCTGGCCGGGGGACGCGAACTTCCTCCCCATCGTCGCGCGCACCAAGGCGGTCCCGATCCTGCTCGCGGATACCCGTCGGCTCTACGCCGACGCCTGGCCCTGAGCTAGCATGACCGAGGTGGTCGGGGAGTCGGCGCACCGACCGGGGGAGAGGCAGGACAGTCCGTGACGAGCACGACCGGAACCCCGCCCCGCCCTGCGGCGCCCCCTCCGGGCGACGGCTACGGCTACGACGTCGAGCGGGTCGACCCCCGGGCGCCCGGCCGCATGGGAGCGGGGAGCTCGCCGCGCCGCCGGCGGCGCCCCTGGGTCCGCTGGGTGCTGGCCGGTCTGTCCTTCCTGGCGCTGGCCGCCGCCGCGCTCGCCCTCTACTTCTTCGTCATCCTGCCCCTGGGCTTCGGCACCTCGCTGGTGGCCTTCACCGCCGCTCTGGTGCCGGTGGCGATCGTGCTGCTGGCCGTGTGGTGGCTGGACCGCTACACGCCCCAGCCGCGGATGTCGCTGGTCTACGCCTTCGCCTGGGGTGCGATCGGCTCCGTGCTGCTGACCCTCCTGTTCGGCGGGTTCTTCGACGCATGGATCTCCCCGGCGGAGGAGACCGAGCTGATCGACTCGTTCCTCGGGGCCGTGGTCCAGGCGCCCGTGGTCGAGGAGGGGATGAAGTCCGCGGGCCTGATCGGCCTGCTGATCTGGGGGCGGCGCTACATCGCCGGTCCGATCGACGGGGTGGTGTACGCGGCTCTCATCGCGGGGGGCTTCGCCTTCACCGAGAACATCCTGTACTTCGGCAACTCCTTCCACCAGGCGCAGGCGGCCGGCGAGGTCGACGTCTTCTGGCAGACCTTCTTCCTGCGCGGGCTGCTCTCGCCCTTCGCCCACGTCTCCTTCACCGCGCTGTGCGGGCTCGGGCTGGGCATCGCCGCCGAGCGACGCTCCCTCATGCTGTACTTCGGGCTCGGCGTGGGAGGGCTGTCGCTGGGCATGGTGCTGCACGCGCTGTGGAACGGCTCGACCTTCTTCCTCCCGGTCGATCCCGAGGCGCCGATGGCCGGCTTCCTGCGCTACTACGTGACCGTCCAGGTGCCGATCTTCCTGCTGCTGGTGGGGATCGTGCTGTTCCTGCGCCTGCGGGAGAAGCGCATCCTGCGCCGTCAGCTCTCCGAGTACGGCCGCTCCGGCTGGTTCTCGCCCGACGAGGTGGCGATGCTGGTCTCGATGCGTCGGCGGCGGCGCGCGGAGAAGTGGGCGGCGCGCCACGGCGCGGTCGCCCGGATGGGCATGCGCCACCTGATCCGCACCTCGATCGCGCTGGGCATGGAGCGCCACAGCGTCCTGTTCGGTCGGCCGACGGCGAGGACCCGTGCCCGCGAGCGCGAGCTGCTCGAGGCCATCACCGCCGATCGTCGCCTGATCGGCTCCCTCACCGCGCCCGTCGTGCGGGGCTGAGACGCTCCTCGGACATCCCGCCCGGACCCGCCCCGCCCCGCGCCCGTCGCAGAGCACTGCCTCCCTGACCCTAGAATGGGGCCGCGTTCCGCCGGGACCCGGCGGTCACATCGGGAGGAGAGAGATGTCCGGGCATTCCAAATGGGCGACCACCAAGCACAAGAAGGCCGTCATCGATGCCAAGCGCGGCAAGCTGTTCGCCAAGCTGGTCAAGAACATCGAGGTGGCCGCGCGCATGGGCGGCCCCGACCCGGCCGGCAACCCGACTCTCTACGACGCGATCCAGAAGGCGAAGAAGACCTCCGTCCCCAATGACAACATCGACCGCGCCGTCAAGCGCGGCGGCGGACTCGACGGCGGCGGCGTCGACTACGAGACCCTGATGTACGAGGGCTACGCTCCCGGCGGCGTCGCCGTGCTCGTCGAGTGCCTCACGGACAACAAGAACCGCGCGGTCTCCGAGGTGCGCCTCGCCTTCAACCGCGGCGGCGGGAACATGGCCGACTCCGGCTCCGTGTCCTATCTGTTCGAGCGCAAGGGCGTCGTCGCCGTCCCCAAGGGCGAGCACTCCGAGGACGACCTCCTCGAGGTCGTGCTCGACGCCGGCGCCGAGGAGATCACCGACGAGGGCGAGACCTTCGAGATCCTCTCCGAGGCCACGGACGTCGTCGCCGTCCGCACCGCGCTGCAGGAGGCGGGCATCGACTACGACAGCGCCGAGGCGCAGTTCGTCCCCACCATGCGCACCCCCGTCGACCTCGAGGGCGCCCGCAAGGCGCTGCGGCTGATCGACTCGCTCGAGGACAGCGACGACGTCCAGAACGTCTACTCCAACCTCGACATCCCCGAGGACGTCGTGGCCCAGCTCGCGGACTCCGAGTGAGCACCGTGGACGGTGCGGAGCCCGGGTGCGGGACCGCGCCGTCCGCCCGCGGGAGCCGAGGATGACCGCGCTGCGCGTGCTCGGGGTCGACCCCGGGCTGACCCGGTGCGGTATCGGTGTCGTGGACGCCCTCGGCGGGCGCCGGGCACGGCTGGTCCACGCCGGCGTGCTCCGCTCGGACTCCGAGCAGCCCCTGGACCAGCGCCTGCTCACCATCGCCCGGGGACTGCGCGAGGTGCTCGAGGAGTTCGGACCGGATGCGGTGGCCGTCGAGCGCGTGTTCAGCCAGAACAACATCTCCACCGTCATGGGCACCGCCCAGGTCTCCGGCATCGCGCTGCTCGAGGCCGCCGAGCGCGGCATCCCGGTCGCGATGCACACCCCCTCCGAGGTCAAGGCCGCGGTGACGGGCAGCGGCCGGGCGGACAAGAAGCAGATCCAGACGATGCTGGTGAAGCTGCTGGCCCTCGACGCCGCTCCCCAGCCCGCGGACGCCGCCGACGCGGTCGCGATCGCGCTGACCCAGCTGTGGCGCGGCCCCGGTCCGGTGGCGCTGGACTCCAGCGGCGGGGCCCGCACGAGCGCCCAGGCCGTCTGGGCGCGCGCCGAGCGCGAGGCCCGACGCGCCCGGGAACGCTCCACCTCCCGGCACTGATCGAACAGGTGTTCTAGGCTGGTGCGGTGATCGCATCCCTGACCGGGCGAGTGGCCCGCATCGACCTCGACGCCCTCGTGCTGGAGGTGGGCGGCATCGGCTACCTCGTCCGCACCACCCCGCAGGCGCTCGCCGCCACCCGGCACGGCGCCGAGCTCACGCTCCACACCGAGCTGGTGGTCCGCGAGGACTCGATGACTCTCTTCGGCTTCCCGCACCCCGAGGAGGCCGAGACCTTCCGCATCGTGCAGTCCGTCTCCGGCATCGGTCCCCGCACGGCGCTGGCCGTGCTCGCCGTGCTGGATCCCGAGGAGCTGCGCCGCGCCGTCGCCGAGCAGGACACGAAGACCATCACCCGCACCCCGGGCATCGGCCCGAAGGTCGCCGGTCGCATGCTGCTCGAGCTGGGCGGCAAGCTGCCTCCGCCCTCGGGCGCGGCCGACCCGACCTCCTCGCCGTCGTCGGCTGCGACGTCGACCGGCGGTGCCGACGCCGACGTGGTCGAGGCGCTGGTCGGCCTGGGCTGGGCCGAGAAGGCCGCACTCGGCGCCGTGGAATCCGCACGGGCCGACGACGGCGGGCCGTTCGACGCGGCCGAGCTGCTGCGCCGCGCTCTGCGGGGTCTGGGAGGCCACCGATGAGCGAGGCCGAGGAGAACGCGCTGACCAGTCCCGAGTCCGCGCCGCCGGAGCGCACGGCGGAGGCCGCACTGCGACCGCGCCGCCTCGACGAGTTCGTCGGCCAGAAGGTGGTGCGCGATCAGCTCTCCCTGGTCCTCGACGCCGCCGCGGCCCGCGGGCGCCCCCCGGAGCACGTGCTGCTCTCGGGCCCGCCGGGCTTGGGCAAGACCACCCTGGCGATGATCATCGCGGCCGAGCTGAGCGCTCCGCTGCGGATCACCTCGGGGCCCGCGATCCAGCATGCCGGGGACCTCGCCGCGATCCTCTCCTCCCTCGACGAAGGGGAGGTGCTGTTCATCGACGAGATCCACCGCCTCGCCCGCCCGGCCGAGGAGATGCTCTACATCGCCATGGAGGACTTCCGGGTCGACGTGGTCGTCGGCAAGGGCGTGGGAGCCACCTCGATCCCCCTGGACCTGCCGCCCTTCACGGTCGTCGGCGCGACGACGCGCGCGGGCCTGCTGCCCGCGCCCCTGCGTGACCGCTTCGGATTCATCGGCCACCTCGACTTCTACGACGCGAGCGAGCTGCAGGAGGTGGTCCGTCGGTCCGCCGCTCGCCTCGAGATCGACCTCGAGGAGTCCGCCGCGATCGAGATCTCCTCGCGCTCGCGGGGCACCCCCCGCATCGCCAACCGCCTGCTGCGGCGGGTCCGTGACTGGGCCCAGGTGCGGGGCAGCGGCCGCCTCGACCTCGCCGCCGCGAGGACGGCGCTGCAGGTCTACGAGGTCGACGAGCGGGGCCTGGACCGGCTGGACCGCGCCGTGCTGTCCGCCCTGTGCGGTCGCTTCGCCGGCGGGCCGGTGGGACTGTCGACCCTCGCCGTCGCGGTGGGGGAGGAGACCGAGACCGTCGAGACGATGGTCGAGCCCTACCTGGTCAGGGAGGGCTTCCTGCTGCGCACCCCGCGGGGCCGCGCCGCCGCGCCGGCGGCCTGGACGCACCTGGGCCTTGAGCCGCCCGCGGGACCGGAGGGCTCCGCTCCGATGCTCGGCAGGTTCTGAGCCGCGCCCGGAGCCGCGAGGGCGCCGTCCCGACCGACATCTGATCGACGCATCACCTCTGCGGGGAGCACGGAGCCCCGGCGGGTACAGTGGTGCGGTCACTCGTCCGCGGCAGCCCCGTGCGGTGCAGGAGCACCGCGGGGAGCCGACCGCCGAAAGGAACCCCGTGGATCTTCTGCCCCTGCTGCTCATCTTCGCCGTGATGATGCTGCCCCTGCTGTTCATGTCCAATCGCCAGAAGAAGATGCAGCAGAAGCAGCGGGAGCTGGTGAGCCAGCTCGGCGTCGGCGACGAGGTGCGCACCCATTCCGGCTTCTTCGGCCTGATCGTCGAGACCTACGACGACGTCGTGGTCCTCGAATCCGAGGACGGCACCCAGACGAAGTGGGCCCGGCAGGCCATCGCCCAGGCGGTCGAGGCCGTCGACCCGGAGCAGGATCCGGAGCAGGCCGACGAGCTCGAGGAGGAGGGCGCCGCGGAGGGCACGATCCCCGGCGTGACCGTGGCCGAGGAGCCCGCTCGCAGCGACGACCTCGACCCCGCCGACGAGGATCCGCGCTCCGACCGGCGCTGAACGGCGAGGGCGAGACCTCGCCCCGTCCGCGCACGGTCCACCCCTGATCATCGATCTCCCGCCGTCCTGAGGAACTTCGCATCATGCCCGCACGTCGCTTCGCCCTCGCGGCCCTCGCGGTGCTGATCCTGCTGCTCGGCGGCGGGATCGGCGCCGGGGTCTGGAAGGGGGGCTGGGAGCCGGCTCCCAAGCTCGCTCTCGACCTCGAGGGCGGCACCCAGATCATCCTGCAGGCGCAGTCCCGGGACGGTTCGCCGATCGACGCCGCCGCGATGGAGCAGGCGCGGCAGATCATGAGCCAGCGCGTGAACGCCATGGGCGTCGCGGAGACCGAGATCACCGTGCAGGGCGGGACCAACATCGTCATCGACGTCCCCGGCCAGCTGGACCAGGAGACGTCCTCGGCGATCCGGCAGACGGCTGCGATGTCGTTCCGCCCGGTGCTGGGCGCGGTCGCGCCGGAGGGCACCGACGAGGCAGCGCCCTCGGACGCAGGGGGCGAGGCCTCCGACGGCGGGGGCGAGGCGACCGGGGGTGACGAGGAGGCCGAGGAGGCTCCCGCGGACCCCTCCCAGGCGCTCTTCTCGGGCCTGGTCAGCGACGACTCCTCCCTCGCGCCGCCCTCCTCGGCCGCCGCCGGGGACCTCGAGCATCCCGCCTGGTCCATGGACTGGCTGACCCCCGAGATCCAGACCGAGCTGATGAGCGCGGACTGCGTCGATCCCCGCGCGCAGCAGGAGCGCGTCGCCCAGGCCGCTTCGGACGAGCCCGTCGTGGTCTGCGACCCCGACGGCACCGCGAAGTACCTGCTCGGCCCCGAGGTGGTCGCGGGCTCCGCGATCAGGAGCTCCTCGGTGGGCTCGGACGTGACCCCCACCGGCCAGCCGACCGGGTACTACGTCGTGAACATGAGCTTCTCCGACGACGCCGCCCAGTCGTTCTCGGAGATGACCTCGGCGCTGTACAACGGCGAGGGCGCCACCGGCGCCTTCGGCATCGTCCTGGACGGCCTGGTCATCTCCGCTCCCGAGGTGCAGGAGCCGTCCCCGGGCGGCGAGGCCCAGATCTCCGGCAACTTCTCGCAGGACGAGGCGAGTCAGCTCTCCGACCAGCTGCGCTTCGGCGCGCTGCCGCTCGAGTTCGAGGTCGCCTCCGAGCAGCAGATCTCCGCGACCCTCGGCGCCGACCAGCTCGAGATGGGCCTCATCGCCGGTCTCATCGGCCTTGCGCTGGTGGTGCTCTACGCCTTCGCGCAGTACCGCCTGCTGTCGATCGTGACCTCCTCGAGCCTGCTGATCATGGGACTGCTGACCTTCGGCACGCTGACAGTGCTCTCGAACATCCCCGAGATCGGCTACCGCCTCTCCCTGGCCGGGGTGGTGGGCCTGATCGTGGCCATCGCCTTCACCGCGGACTCGTTCATCGTCTACTTCGAGCGCGTGCGCGACGAGATCCGCGAGGGGCGCGGCATCGTCGCGGCCGTGGACCACGGCTGGGACCGGGCCAAGCGCACGATCCTCGCCTCCGACTCGGTGAACCTCATCGCGGCGGTGGTCCTCTACCTCCTCTCGACCGGCGGCGTGCGCGGCTTCGCCTTCGTGCTCGGCCTGACGACGCTGCTGGACCTGCTGGTCGTCTTCCTGTTCACCCATCCGATGCTGCAGGCCCTGGTGCGCACGAGGTTCTTCGGCAAGGGGCACCCCTGGAGCGGTCTGGACCCGGCGCGCCTGGACCGCGAGGTGCCGGCCTACGCGGGACGCGGACGGGTGCGCTCGACCGCGGAGCGGGGCCGACGGGGCGGCGACACCGAGGAGGAGCGACGAGAGCCCATCGCGGTGCGCCGCGCCCGCCTCGAGCGGGAGGCGGCCGAGCGCGCGGAGGCGGAGACCACCGCCGACGACGACACCGAGGAGCAGAGCCGATGACCGCGACCTTCGCCCGTTTCGGCAACGACCTCCACGCGGGTCGTCGCATCATCCCGCTGGTGACCCGCCGGCGGACCTGGTACCTCCTCAGCATCATCGGCGTCGTGCTGCTCGCGATCCTGGCCGGTCTGCGCGGTCCGAACTTCGGCATCGAGTTCACCGGCGGCTCCGAGTTCCAGGTCGCCGGGGTCGCCGACACCGAGCAGGGCTCCGCCCGCGACGTGGTCCGAGAGCACCTGCCGGACAACGAGCCCAAGATCACCGTCCTCGGCGCCGACACCCTGCGCGTGCAGACGGAGGAGCTCGACTCGGACGAGACCGCTGACCTCGCCGGTGATCTCGCGACCGCCTACGACGTCTCCCCGGAGGCGATCTCCACCTCCTACATCGGCCCGGTCTGGAGCGGGGACGTCACGCAGAAGATGGTCCGCGGCGTGATCGTCTTCCTGCTGCTGGTGGCCGGGATGATGGCGCTGTACTTCCGCAACCTGAAGGCGTCGCTGGCCGCGATGGGCGCCCTGGTCCACGACATGCTGATCACCGCCGGCGTGTACCTGATGGTCGGCTTCGAGATCACCCCCGGCACCGTCATCGGCTTCCTCACCGTGATGGGGTACTCGCTGTACGACACCATCGTCGTGTTCGACAAGGTGCGCGAGAACACCGCCGGTCTCACCCGGCAGCGCCGCACGACGTTCGCCGATCAGGTCGAGCGGGCCGCCAACCAGACCATGGTCCGGTCGATCAACACCTCGGTCGTGGCGCTGCTGCCGATCGGCTCGATCCTCGCGATCGGGGCGCTCCTGCTCGGCGCCGGCACCCTCAAGGACATCTCGCTGGCGCTGTTCATCGGCATCATCGTGGGCACCTATTCCTCGATCTTCCTCGCCCCCGGGTTCCTCGTGGACCTGCGCCGCCGCGAGCCCGAGATCGCCGCGCACACCGAGCAGGTGCAGCGCGCACGGCGCGGAGAGGACGTCGAACAGGAGGCCGATGTGGCGCCGCGACCGTCGGAGTCGGCGGCGCCTCGGTCCCTGCGGGGCAGGCGCCGCGCCGCGGGCAGGGCCGAGGACGGTGCGGCCGAGGAGCGTGCGGCCGGAGAGGAGCGCGGTGCGGCCCCCGGGGCCGACGGCGCACCCGGGGCCGACGGCGCCGAGCCCGACAGCGACCCCGGCCCCGACAGCGATTCCGAGCCCGACAGCGCCTCCGGGGCCGAGGACTCCGAGGCGGAGGCGCCGGCCGATCGGCCCGAGCGGCACCAGCCGCGTCGGACCACGCGCCGTCGGCGCGCCGGCTCGCAGAGAGGACAGCGATGACCGCGCCCGCCCCCACCGGTGAGCAGCTCGCCGCGCTGCTCCGCTCGCACATCACCGAGTACCCGGACTTCCCGTCCCCGGGCGTGCTGTTCCGCGACATCACTCCGCTGCTGGGGGACGCGGTCGCCCTGCGGGAGGTGATCCGGCACTGGAGGAGCGTGATCCCGCAGGATGTCGAGTACGTGGTCGGGACCGAGGCGCGCGGCTTCGTGCTCGGCGCCCCGCTCGCCTACGAGATCGGTGCCGGGTTCGTGCCCGTGCGGAAGTCCGGCAAGCTGCCCGGCCGCCCCGCGGGACTCACCTACGACCTCGAGTACGGCAGCGCCCGGATCGAGATCCCCGAGAACGCCCTGCCCCCCGGTGCCCGGGTCCTCGTCGTCGACGACCTGCTGGCCACCGGCGGGACCGCGAGGGCCACCATCGAGCTGGTCCGCCGCTTCGACGTCGAGGTCCTCGGCGCCAGCTTCCTCCTCGAGCTCGAGGGCCTTGGCGGTCGCGAGAAGCTGCCCGGGGTGCCGCTGTCGGCCGTGTGGTCCGTCCCGAACTGAGCCTGCGCCCACCTCTGCGCGCCGGATCCCACAGACGACCGAGCACGGCTGACTCCCGCGTAGAATGGAACCTCCCAGCCAGGAGGTGTGCATGCCGCAGGAGTCCGCGTCCCAGCCCTCGAAGGCGGCTGCCCCCTCGGGCGGCGAGCGGAACGCTCCCGCCCCCGACTCGGCCTCGGCCTCCGGCCCGACCAGATCCCCCGCGCAGGACTCGAGCGCGACGAGCCCCGGGCCGAGGACCTCCGGCCAGAGGACGGCCGGGCCGAGAAGCCCCTCCTCCCCGCCGCGCCGCACCCGCTCACGCCTGGCCTTCTTCTCCTCGCGATCGGGCTCCGGGGTGGACCCGCTGCTGGCGCCGCTGCTCGAGACGATGGCCTCCGTCAGCCCCAAGGAGAGCCTCGAGATCGTCCACCGCGCCTACGCCGTGGCGGAGCGGGCGCATCGGGGTCAGACCCGCAAGAGCGGCGACCCGTACATCACCCATCCGGTGTCCGTCGCGCTGATCCTCGCGGAGCTGGGCTCCCCGGGCGAGGTGGTCGCCGCCGCCCTGCTCCACGACACCGTCGAGGACACCGACTACTCGCTGGAGCGCCTGCGGGTCGAGTTCGGCGAGGTGATCGCCGTCATGGTCGACGGCGTGACCAAGCTCGACAAGGTCACCTACGGCGAGGCGGCGCAGGCGGAGACCGTGCGCAAGATGATCGTCGCGATGAGCCGCGACGTGCGCGTGCTGCTGATCAAGCTCGCCGACCGCCTGCACAACGCCCGCACCTGGAAGTACGTGCCCGCGGCCTCCGCCGAGCGGAAGGCGAAGGAGACCCTCGAGATCTACGCGCCGCTCGCGCACCGGCTGGGTCTGAACACGATGAAGTGGGAGCTGGAGGACCGTTCCTTCCAGGTGCTCTACCCGAAGGTGTACGAGGAGATCGTCTCCCTGGTCGCCCAGCACGCTCCTGCCCGCGAGCAGTACCTGACCACCGTCTCCACGCAGATCAACGAGGATCTGAAGAAGGCGAGGATCAAGGCCGAGGTCACCGGTCGACCCAAACACTACTACTCGATCTATCAGAAGATGATCGTGCGCGGCCGGGACTTCTCGGACATCTACGACCTGGTGGGGGTGCGGGTCCTGGTGGACACCGTGCGGGACTGCTACGGCGTGCTGGGGACGCTGCACGCCCGCTGGTCGCCCGTGCAGGGGCGGTTCAAGGACTACATCGCGCTGCCGAAGTTCAACCTGTACCAGTCGCTGCACACCACGGTGATCGGGCCCACCGGCAAGCCGGTCGAGATTCAGATCCGCACCCGCGAGATGCACCGCCGCGCGGAGTACGGCGTGGCCGCCCACTGGAAGTACAAGGCGATGGCCGGCGGTCAGGGAGGATCGGACACGACCCCGGCCACCACCGATGCGGCCTGGCTCCGTCAGCTCATGGACTGGCAGAAGGAGACCACGGACTCGGGCGAGTTCCTGGACTCGCTGCGCTTCGAGATCAACACCCAGGAGGTGTACGTCTTCACGCCGAAGGGGGACGTGCTCGCGCTGCCGCAGGGCGCCACCCCCGTGGACTTCGCCTACTCGGTCCACACGGAGGTCGGGCACCGCACGATCGGTGCGCGCGTGAACGGCCGCCTGGTCTCCCTCGAGTCCTCGCTGTCCACGGGGGACGTGGTCGAGGTCTTCACCTCCAAGTCCCCGGACGCCGGGCCCAGCCGCGACTGGCTCGGGTTCGTCAGATCGCCCCGCGCCCGCAGCAAGATCCGCCAGTGGTTCTCGAAGGAGCGCCGGGAGGAGGCGCTGGAGAAGGGCAAGGAGGAGCTCGCCAAGGCGCTGCGCCGTCAGGATCTGCCGATGCGCCGCCTGCTGACCCACGACACCCTCGCCACCGTCGCCGACGACCTCAACCTCCCCTCGGTCGACGGTCTGTACACCTCGATCGGCGAGGGCCATACGGGCGCGCAGCACGTGGTCGAGAAGCTGCGGGCCTCCTTCGGCGGCTCCGACGGCGTCGAGGAGGACCTGGCGGAGATCACGCTGCCCTCCAAGGTGCGGCCCCGAGGCGGTCGCACCGAGCGCCACACCTCGGAGACCGACCAGGGCGTGATCGTCGAGGGCCACGCCGACCTGTGGGTCAAGCTGGCCAAGTGCTGCGCCCCCGTCCCCGGCGACCCGATCGTCGGCTTCATCACCCGCGGCTCCGGCATCTCCGTCCATCACGAGACCTGTGCCAACGCGCTGCAGCTGCAGGACCAGCAGCCCGATCGGATGGTCGAGGTCTCCTGGTCCGGACGCCACAGCACGGCCTATCTCGTCCACATCAAGGTCGAGGCGCTGGACCGCCCGCGCCTGCTCACCGACCTGGCACTGGTCATCTCCGAGCAGCAGGTCAATCTGCAGTCCGCCTCCGCGCACTCCGACACCGATCGCCTGGCCTCGACCTTCTTCTCCTTCGAGCTGGCCGATCCCTCGCACCTGCAGGCCGTGCTCGCCCAGGTGCGGCGCATCGAAGGGGTCTACGACGTGTACCGCGTCACGGCCGACGGCCGACCCGTCGGCACCGGCGCCCCGCTCACCCCCCGCTGATCTCCGGCGCATCCCTCGTCACCGGATCGGTCGCGAGCAGGGCCTCGAGCCGGTCGCGGGCGGCCTGCACCCCGGGGTGCCGGTGCATCCGGCGCAGCCGCTCGCGCACCTCGTCGACCTCCATGTGGCCGGCCGCGACCAGGCCTCGCAGCGCGGGCCCGGCGACCGGGGCGGCGGCGAAGCGGAGCAGGTCCATCGCGGTGCGCACCGGGACCGTCACGGGCGCGCCGCCGATCGTCTCGACGTCGCCGGGATGGAGACGCGCATGGCGCAGGACCAGCCCGGCTCGCTCGCCCCGGTGCGCGGGGGAGAGCAGCTCGGCCGGTGACGGCGGGGCGCCGCCCAGCACCACCCATGCCGCCGAGGGGCCGGCGATCACGTGATGGGACTGCAGATGCGCGCCCATGGCGCAGCCGAGGGCGAGAGCCCGCTCGACCGCGCCGCACAGCAGATCGGGCGGCAGGAAGATCTCCGGCAGCAGCCGCACCAGCTGCCCCTCGGCGACCATGACGCGGGTGGAGGGCGTCTCCTCCCAGCGCTGCAGTGCGCCACCGATCGGCACGGCGAGCTCCGCGGCATGGCGCGACCACGCGGCGCAGAGGCCGATCGGGACCGGCGGCGGCCCGGTGGCGCGCCGTCCGACGGGGCGGACCGGGACCAGGAGCTCTTCCATGCCCCGACTGTGGTCCACGCGCGCCTCCGCGGCAACGCCCCGCCCGTCCCTGTGGACGGACGGGGCGGTGGAGGAACCGTCGTGGGGAGGCTCAGCCGAGGTCGCGCGCCGAGCGCTCGATCACCGCGAGCCATTCCTTGCGGGCCTCGAGCGCTGCCTCGGCCTCGGCGATCTTCCGCGGGTCGCCGCCGGCGACCGCCGCGTCGAGGGCGTCCTGGTAGGAGGCGATCGCGGAGTGCAGCTGCGAGGACGCTCCCTCGACCCGGGCCTTGGTCCGCGGGTCGGTGCGACGCCACTCCTCCTGCTCGGCGTTCTTCACCGAGCGCTCCACGGCGCGCAGCCGGTCGTCGATGCGACGCATGTCCCCACGGGGCACCTTGCCGGCCTCCTCCCAGCGGTCCTGGATCGTGCGCAGCGCCTTCTTGGCGGCCTCGAGGTCCTTCGCGACGTCGATCGCCTCGGCCTCGGCCAGCAGCGACTCCTTGACCTCGAGGTTCTTGCGCTGCTCGGCCTCGGTCTCGTGGAGGTCGGCGTTGCGGGCCTGGAAGAACGTGTCCTGGGCGGCCTTGAACCGCTTCCACTGGGCGTCGTCCTTCTTGCGACTGCCGCGCGGGGCATGGCGCCACTCGTCCATCAGGTCCTTGTAGGCCCGTACGGTGGGGCCCCAGTCGGTCGAGTCCTGCATCGCCTCGGCGCGCGCGATCAGCGACTCCTTGAGCGTCGCCGCCTCGGCGTGCTTCTCGTCGAGCTCGGAGAAGAACTGCTTGCGCATCCGGTCGAAGGAGGCTCGGGCCGCCGAGAGCCGCTTCCACAGCGCCTCCTCGGTCGGGCGGTCCAACGACACGTCCTCCGTCTGCATCTGCTTCCAGGTCGGGACCATCTGGCGCATCGTCTCGCCGGCCCTCTTCCAGGAGACCTGTTCGGGGTCCGTGGCGACCAGCGCCTCGATCGACTCGACGAACTCGGTGCGCCGGGAGGTCGCGGCCTCGCGCTCCTCGCTCCGACGGGCCTCGAGCTCGCGGATCTTCTCCTTGGCCTGCTCGCGCAGGTCCGCGGCCCGAGCGCGCAGCGCCGGGATGTCACCGACGACCTGGGGCTCCTTCAGGTTCTTGCGGAGGTTCTCGAGCAGCCGGTTCAACTCGTTCTGCGTGTGCTCGGGAGCGTTCAGCGTGGTCTGCGTGAGGTCCAGGAAGGCGACCAGGTCCAGGTAAGCGCGGGCATAGGGCTCGAGCGCGGCGTCCCGGTCCTGCTCGGCGGCGGAGCCGAGGGTCCGCACCTGGGTGCCGTCCTGGACGGTGATGGTGCCGTCCTCGGCGACCGTGCCGAAGACCTTCGCCGCGGCGATCTGCTCCGGGTCGTACTCGGTCACGGGCGGCGCGACCGGGAGCAGGGCCGCGCCGGGCTTCTTCGCCGCGAGCGCCGCCGGGGAGGGGACGGCAGGGCGCGGGCGCGCAGTGCCGGGCCCGGGGCGGCCGGGTGCAGGCGTCGGCTGCGGAGACGCGGTGGCCGCAGCATCCGAGGGGGCGGCGGCGGTCGAGGGGGATGTGGGGGCCGGCGGGTCCGCGGGCGCCGACGGGCCTGCGGGCGCCGACGGGGCCGGGGCATCCGTCTGCTCGACCGCCGCGATCTCCTCCGCGGACGGGACCTCCTCCGTGGACGAGGTCTCCCCGGAGGGTGCACTCTCCTCGGGGGCCGCCTCCTGCTCCTGTGCGGGCCGCTCCGGTGCCGCGGTGCTCGCGTCCTGCGCGGACTCCGCGGTCGGGGCGGCGTCGGACGGGGCGGCGTCGGACGGGACGGCGTCGGACGGGGCGGCGTCGGACGGGACGGGCGAGGGCTGGTCGGGGGTCTGCTCAGCGGCCGGGCCAGGGCTCTGGTCGGCGGGCTTCGACGCGGGGACGGGAGTCTCGGACTCGCTCACGATTGAGCTCCTTCGAAAGGGATCCGCTGCGGGGCGGGACACTGCCGCCGGGGTCGGCGGTCGGGCTGGTTCGCGGTGCTTCCCGGCGGCGGGGCGCACCACGTCCCGGAACTCTACAGTGACCGGGGCATCGCGGCGGGCCCGTTCCGCCGCTGCCGCGGGAACCGAGAGCAGGGGATAATGGTCCCGGCACCGTGCCCGAGATCGAGAAGGATGTGCACCGCATGGCGAAGATCGCCGCCCTGTCAGGATTCCCGGAGTGGCTCCCCGCGGAGCGCCTCGTCGAGCAGCACGTCATCGACGTGTTCCGCGAGGTGGCCGAGCTGCACGGGTTCTCGGGGATCGAGACGCGAGCCGTGGAGCCTCTCGATCAGCTGCTGCGCAAGGGGGAGATCGACAAGGAGGTCTACGTCCTGCGCCGTCTCCACGCCGAGGAGGAGGATCGCGAGCCCTCCGTCGGCGAGGACCGCTCCCGCACCCTGGGCCTGCACTTCGACCTCACCGTGCCGCTGGCCCGTTACGTGCTCGAGCACCAGAACGACCTGGCCTTCCCGCTGCGCCGCTTCCAGATCCAGAAGGTGTGGCGCGGCGAGCGCCCCCAGGACGGACGCTTCCGCGAGTTCTACCAGGCCGATCTCGACGTCGTCGGACAGGACACCCTGCCCGGCCACATCGAGGCCGAGGTCGCCGTGGTCATGGCCGAGGTGCTCGAGCGGCTCCCGGTCCCCAGCTTCACCGTCCACGCCAACACCCGGCGGCTGTCCGAGGGCTTCTTCCGCTCCCTGGGCTTCGAGGACCACACCGCGGTGCTGCGCAGCCTCGACAAGCTGCCGAAGATCGGTGCCGACGCCGTCCGCGAGCTGCTGATCGGCGAGGCCGGCGCGACCCCGGAGCAGGCCCGGGCCTGCCTGGACTTCGCCTCGATCCGCTCGCGCGACGCCTCCTTCGCCGAGCGCGTGCGGGAGATCGGCGGCAGCGGCGAGATGGTCGAGCAGGGCATCGCCGACCTCACCGCGGTGCTCGAGCGCGTCGAGGCGGCGGTCCCCGGGGTGATCATGGCGGACCTCTCCATCGCGCGCGGGCTGGACTACTACACGGGCACCGTGTTCGAGACCTTCGTCAGCGGCCACGAGTCCCTCGGATCCGTCTGCTCCGGCGGCCGGTACGACTCCCTGGCCGCGGACAACCGCCACACCTATCCGGGGGTGGGGCTGTCGATCGGCCTGTCCCGGCTGGTCTCCCGGCTCCTCTCCGCCGACCTCGCCACCGCCACCCGGTCGGTGCCCACCTGCGTGCTGGTCTCGGTCCCGGCGGAGGAGCACCGCCACCTCAGCGATGCTGCCGCCCGAGCGCTGCGCGGCCGCGGGATTCCCTGCGAGGTCGCGCCGTCGGCCGCGAAGTTCGGCAAGCAGATCCGCTACGCGGACCGACGCGGGATCCCCTTCATCTGGTTCCCCGGGCTCGACGGGGCGGCCGACGAGGTCAAGGACATCCGCAGCGGTGCGCAGTCCGCCGCCGACGCGGCGACCTGGGATCCGCCCGCCGAGGACCGCCACGTGCGCGTCCTCGCCGCCGACTCGGACCCGGGGCCCCTCGCCTGAGATCTGCTCGTCGTCTCTGCTCGTCCCCTCTGCGCGTCCCGGGGACGCGGCCGCCGGCGCGCCGACGAGCACGGGCGCGCACCGGCGATCACTCAGCCCGGACGAGCCACCGGCCCCGACGAGGCACCAGCGCCGATGAGCTGAGTCACACCGCGGCCCCGGGGGAATGAACTCCGGGGCCGCGGCGTTCCACGGGACATGGCTACGCAGACCCTGACCACCGAGAACCACGACACGACCGTCGAGGACGGCATCGTCCTGATCGACTTCTGGGCGGGCTGGTGCGTGCCGTGCCAGCGCTTCGCGCCGATCTTCGAGGAGGCCTCCGAGACCCACCAGGACGTCACCTTCGCCAAGGTCGACACCGAGGACCAGCAGGAGCTGGCCATGCGCTACGGCGTGACCTCGATCCCGACCCTGGTCGCCTACCGGGAGGGCATCCCCGTGTTCTCCCAGGCCGGTGCGCTCCCGCAGTCCGCGCTCGAGGACCTCATCGGACAGGTGAAGGGCCTGGACATGGACGACGTCCGCAAGGCCTACGCCGAGTCGCAGGAGCAGCAGCAGGGCTGAGCGACCCCGCGGTCCGGACCCCAGCGGGGTCGGATCCGAGAGGACCGGAAGAACCCCGCCACCGATCTCGGTGGCGGGGTTCTTCGTCGTCAGGGTCGTCCTGCCCGGAGAGGCTCAGCCCTCCGCGCGACGGAAGGGACGACGCTTGGCGTCGTGCCGGCCGCCGTCGTCACGGCGCGGACGGTCCTCGCGCCGCCACGGCCGGTCGCCCTCGCGCCGCGGACCGCGCGGGCCCTGGCCCTTGCCGCCGCGGGGTCCCTGGTCCGGGCCGATCCGCAGCTCGCGACCGCCGACGCGCGCCTTGCTGATGCGGTCCAGCTGCGTGGGGTCCAGCGAGCCGCGGATCTGGACCAGCGAGAAGGTCGGGAAGATCTGGATCTTCCCGATCTCCTTGCCGTGCAGGCCGCCCTCGCCGGTGATCGCGCCGACGATGGCCGGCGGACGGGCGCCGTGGGTGTGACCCACCCCGATCTTGTAGGAGGTGTAGCCGCGCTCGGTCTGGACGTCACCGCGCGGGCCGCGGTCCCCGCGGTCCCCCTGACGGTCCTCGCCCGCGAGCCTCGCGCCCGTGAACTCCTCGTCCTCGCTCGCGGAGCCGGGACCCTCGTCGCCGACGGTCATCGCGCCCAGCACCGCCGCCAGCTCGAGCGGATCGATCTCGTGCTCGCTGACGAACTCCCCGATCAGCTCGCGGTACAGGTCCAGCCGGCCGCGCTCGATGCGTCCGGGGACCTGGGTGAGCAGGGTGGCCAGGCGGTGCTTGGACACATCGCGCGGGGACGGGATGACCGCCTCGGCGAGGGTCTGCTTGGTGGCCCGCTCGATGTTCTTCAGCGCGCGCCGCTCGTGGGGGCCGATGAAGGTCAGCGCCTCGCCGGAGCGTCCCGCGCGACCGGTGCGACCGATGCGGTGGACGTAGGACTCCGCCTCCTTCGGCACGTCGAAGTTGACCACCAGGCCGATGCGCTCGACGTCGAGGCCGCGGGCGGCGACGTCGGTCGCGACGAGCACCTGGAGGGAGCCGTCGCGCAGCCGCTCGACGATCTTCTCGCGCTCCTTCTGGGGCACGTCACCGCTGATCGACGCGGCGATCAGGCCGCGGCCGACGAGGGCGGTGCCGACCTCCTCGGCGGCGGCGCGGGTGCGCACGAAGACGATCGCGGCCTCCGCCTCCGAGGTCGCGAGCACGCGGGCCAGGGCCCCGGTGCGGTGCTTGAAGGGGACCACGGCATAGGTCTGGCTCACACTCTTGACCGTGGAGGACTGCGGGCTCACGCTCACCCGCACCGGATCCTTCATGTGGGTCTGGGCGACGCGCTGGATCGCGGAGGGCATGGTCGCCGAGAACAGGGCGACCTGTCGGGTGTCGGGGGAGTGGGAGAGGATCTCCTCGACGTCCTCCGCGAAGCCCATCCGCAGCATCTCGTCGGCCTCGTCGAGGACCGCGAAGCGGATGGTGTCCAGGCGCAGATTCGTGCGGCGCATGTGATCCATCACGCGGCCGGGGGTGCCGACGACGACCTGGGCACCGCGGGCCAGCGCACGCTCCTGCGGGCCGTAGGGAGAGCCGCCGTAGAGCGCGACCACGTCGAGACCGCCGATGGAGGTGGCGAAGGAGGCGATCGCGTCGGCCACCTGCATGGCGAGCTCGCGCGTCGGGGCGAGCACCAGGGCCTGGACCTCGCGCAGCGAGGGGTCGATCGCGGCCAGCAGCGGGAGACCGAAGGCGGCGGTCTTGCCCGTGCCGGTCTGGGCGACGCCGATCACGTCGCGCCCCTCGAGCAGCGGCGGGATCGCCTGCGCCTGGATGGCCGACGGGGTGGTGAAGCCGAGCTCGTCGACCGCTCGGCGCAGCGGGGCCGGCAGGTCGATGTCGTCGAAGCTGGGCTCTGCCGGCTCTGCGGGCAGGACCGGCTCGGCGGCCGCGGGCTCCGCGGCGGTCGGCTCGGCAGCGGCGGTCGGCTCGGGGGCGACGGGGTCGAGTCCCGTGGAGGGATCGGAGGCAGGGGTGTGATCGGTCATGGTGTCCTTCGACAGTCAGGGGTGAACAGGCCCCAACGAGTCGCAGGGCGTGGATGCCCATACATCTCGCACGACGAGGACCATGCGGTGGCATGGTGCGGCTCGGGCGAACTCGGGCGGAAAGGACCTGCGATCTTGCAGGTCGGACCGTCGTCGAGTCTACGGGCGTCATGGCTTCCACAACAGTGCCGCGGTGGCGAGATCCCTCACCCTGCGCGGTAGGCTGGTGCCTCCACGCCTCACCGCGTGCCGGCCCCGGGCGGCTCGCCGCCCGGCGGAGCCATGACCACTCGACCCCATCCAAAGGACACCTCTCGTGCTGCGCACCCATACCGCCGGTGAGCTCCGCCAGGAGCACATCGGACAGACCGTCACCCTCACCGGCTGGATCGGCCGTCGCCGTGACCACGGCGGCGTGACGTTCCTCGATCTGCGCGACGCGGCCGGCGTCACCCAGGTCGTGGTCCGCGAGGACGAGGCGATGCACCTGCGCAACGAGTACGTGCTCCGCGTCGTCGGGTCCGTGGACCGTCGCCCCGAGGGCAACGAGAACCCGCAGCTGCCCACCGGCGAGATCGAGGTCACGGCCTCCGAGGTGGAGGTGCTGAGCGCCTCCGCCCCGCTGCCCTTCCAGCTCGACGAGCACACCGAGGTCGGCGAGGAGACCCGCCTGCGCTACCGCTACCTGGATCTGCGCCGACAGGGCCCCGCCGCGGCGATGCGCCTGCGCTCGGCAGTGAACCGTGCCGCCCGCGACACCCTGCTGGATCAGGACTTCGTCGAGGTCGAGACCCCGACCCTGACCCGTTCCACCCCGGAGGGCGCCCGCGACTTCCTGGTCCCGGCCCGGCTCGCCCCGGGCTCCTGGTACGCGCTGCCGCAGTCCCCGCAGCTGTTCAAGCAGCTGCTCATGGTCGGCGGCATCGAGAAGTACTTCCAGCTGGCCCGCTGCTACCGCGACGAGGACTTCCGCGCCGACCGCCAGCCCGAGTTCACCCAGCTCGACGTCGAGATGAGCTTCGTGGACCAGGAGGACGTGATCTCCCTGGCCGAGCAGATCCTCACCGCCGTGTGGGCCACGGCCGGCCACGAGATCCACGCCCCCTTCCCGCGCATCACCTACGCCGACTCCATGCGTCGCTTCGGCTCCGACAAGCCCGATCTGCGCTTCGACCTCGAGCTGGTCGAGATGACCGCGTACTTCGCCGAGACCCCGTTCCGGGTCTTCCAGGCGCCGTACGTCGGTGCGGTCGTCATGGCCGGCGGCGCCTCGCAGCCCCGTCGCCAGCTCGACGCCTGGCAGGACTGGGCCAAGCAGCGCGGTGCGAAGGGCCTGGCCTACGTGCTGGTGCAGGAGGACGGCACCCTGACCGGCCCCGTCTCCAAGAACATCTCCGAGGCGGAGAAGGCCGGCCTGCTGGAGGCCACCGGCGCCGCCCCCGGCGACTGCATCTTCTTCGCCGCGGGGGAGACCAAGCCCTCCCGCGCCCTGCTCGGCGCGGCGCGCGCGGAGATCGCGGAGCGGCTGGGGCTCATCGACCACGACGCCTTCGCCTTCGTGTGGGTGGTGGACGCGCCGATGTTCGAGCCCGCGGCCGACGCCCGCGCCGCAGGGGACGTGGCCGTCGGCCAGGGGGCCTGGACCGCCGTCCACCACGCCTTCACCTCGCCCAAGCCCGAGTACCTCGGCAGCTTCGACACCGATCCCGGCTCGGCCCTCGCCTACGCCTACGACATCGTCTGCAACGGCAACGAGATCGGCGGCGGGTCGATCCGTATCCACGACCAGTCCGTGCAGCAGCGGGTGTTCCAGGTGATGGGCATCGGCGAGGAGGAGGCGCAGGAGAAGTTCGGCTTCCTGCTGGACGCCTTCCAGTTCGGCGCCCCGCCCCACGGCGGCATCGCCTTCGGCTGGGACCGCATCGTGGCACTGCTCGCGGGGGAGGAGTCGATCCGCGAGGTCATCGCCTTCCCGAAGACGGGCAACGGCTACGACCCGCTGACCGCGGCGCCCGCCGCGATCACCCCGCAGCAGCGCAAGGAGGCCGGGGTCGACGCGGCGCCCGTCGCCCGCGGCGAGAAGGAGAAGCCGGCGGCCCTCGATGCCGGGAGCGGCGAGCACGCCACCGCCTGATCACCGTCCGATCCCCGCCTGATCCCCAGGACCACGGGAGAGCGCCGTCGCAGGATCCTGCGACGACCCTCGCCCCCGGGCCCGCCGGGACGGCAGCGCACGTGGGCGGGGGGGGCGGGAGGTAGCGGGGGGGGGGCCCCGGGGGGG
>NZ_JBQSWB010000030.1:0-27533 GCF_052446295.1 Brachybacterium sp. AOP43-C2-M15 | reverse complement strand
TGATGGGTGGGAAGCACTGAAGGCCCTCGATGCCGAGCTCGAAGAGCGCATTAACCGCTGGAGCGCTGTCCGTGAGGAACTCGCCGACCTTCTGAACGCGCCGAGACGTGGCAGACCCCCGGTCGATCTGCCTGCTGGCATGCTGGGACTGTCAGCGTCAGTGAATGACGCTGACCGAGCCCTGCTCCTGGTGTATTCGCGCCTGTTCGATGACGAGACGATGGTCGAGATCGCGACATCGCTTCGCGATCACACAAAAACGCCTGCGGAGCTGACCTTCGATTCCCTCTCGACCGACGCAGATGAGTCCACGAAACGGCAGCTGGCAGAAGATCTCACCGCGGTGTACTCCTCAGCGAGTACTTCAACCACGGCTGGGGCCCTGCCCGTGCCGCGTATCACCCAGGACTCCGGGACCGCGAAAGAGGTCTTAGGTTCCGCCTTAGCAGAGGTCTACAACCGTGCTCAACTGGACGTGCTTGAGCGCGTGAGCGTCCTGTGCGCGCCGACAACCGTCCATCCTGCCGACCCGTAGACCCCTCCCTTAGAGCAGTGCGTACAGGAAGACCGTCGGGGCGTTGTGCACGACATGAGCAACGATCGCTGGCCACAACGAACCGCTACGCCGGTACAGCTCCGCGGTCAGGACACCCACGACGAAAGCGATCGGCGTCAGGATACTGACGCTGCCGTGAATCAGCGCGAACACGGCGGCACTGGCCAGCGTAGAAATCACCGCACCGTACCGGACGAGCGCCGTTTGGATGACGCCACGAAACAGCATCTCCTCACCAAGAGGGCCGACGATCGCTATACCGATTCCCGTCGCGACCAGCGCCACGATCCCGCCCTGCGCTCCCCCTGCGAGATCTGACTGGGAGTCGGTCGCCAGGCCGAACAGCTCGACCAGCGGCGGGAGCAAGATGCCCCTCAAGAGGAACACAGCGGCGCCACCCAAAGCGCCCAGCAACAGCCATTTGGGTGTGGTCCGGTTGAGGCCGAAGGGGGCCAATCTGCGGACTCGTAAGGAGAGGGCGAGTCCGAATGCGCCGAGTGTGGCAAGCCCAGCCAGCCACGACTGCAAAGCGCCCATGAGCACCGGGTCCGTGGCCAGCACGCCAAACAGTGCATAGATGGTCCACCCGACCGCGTAGAAGCCGAGGATCCCAACGACCAGTTCGGGCCACCCCACAGCTGAGCATTTGACCTGCGAAAACGGCACCTGACGCGCTTCTTTGTTCATGCTCGTATCGGACACCCTGCCCACAGGGCAGGGTCAACAGCTACTACCAAGCCGAGGTCGCGCACATTGAGGTCAACCAGTGCCCGGGCTGAGAACTGGCAGGGGACTGCCGCTTGATCAGGTGAAGATGTCACCCATCCTTGCGGCAGTCCCCTCGGCGAGGTTAGGCCGTAGGGTCTCTAGTTGTACTGACCGGGGACGTTGATCAATCGTGAGAAGGGCGGCTGGCCTCCGCAGGCGGTGTGCGGTCGGTGCTGGTTGTACTCGTGGAGCCAGTCGGTGAGGGCATCGCGGCGTTCTTTCTCGCTCGTGTAGCAGCGCGCATATGCCCAGCCGTCGGCCATGGTGCGGTGGAATCGCTCGACCTTGCCGTTGGTCTGTGGGCGGTATGGCCGCGTTCGCTTCGGAGTGATCGATAGAGCCTCGCACGTGTCTCGCCACAGGTGAGAGCGGTACGCACCACCGTTATCGGACAAGATGCGCTCAATAGCGACCCCTCGGTCGGCGAACCACTCGACCGCTCGATGCAGGACTCCGACGGCGGTGACAGCGGATTCGTCGTTGTGAACCTCGGTGTAGGCGACGCGCGAGTGGTCATCGATGATTGTGTGCACGAACGCATACCCGAGCTTGGGGTTGCGCCACTTGTTCTTCGGCTTGCCGGGAGTGACGGCACGATTCCTCGATCCTTGACGTCGCCCGACGTATCGCCAGCCCCCACCGTCGGGGATGTTCCCGAGCTTCTTGACGTCCACGTGCACGAGCGAGCCAGGGTGGTCGTGTTCGTATCGGCGGATCGGCTCGCCGGTGGCACGGTCGACGTAGGAAAGTCGATTCATGCGCGCGGTCGTGAGGATGCGGTGGACCGTGGCCGGGGCGATGCCGAGTCGGGCTGCGAGTTGAACAGGCCCTTCCCTCAGGCGCATTCGTAGGCTCACGCACCGTTTTGTCGTCTTCTTGCTCGTCTTGTTCGGTGAGGACTTCGGACGTGACGACCGGTCTTGCATCGGCTCGCCAGCGAGGTAGCGGTCGACCCACCGCTTCACGGTTGGCCACGACACCTGGAAGCGGGCAGCGACTTCGCTGATCGGCCATCCTTCCTCGACGACGAGGCGGGCGACTCGTAGACGATGACGTGGGGTCAGTGCGGCATTGCGATGACTCAAAGTGCCTCCTGAGATAGATCGGTGGCCGGCCGCGTTTGCGACCGGCCACCGGATGATGGAGTTGGAGTAGAGACTTCTACTTGGAGCCTTGCGCTGCGTGGAAGGTGAGTGCTGGCGCAAGCCAGGACTCGAGCCCAGGTCCCTGGAGGGCGGCCTGTTCAATGCTGATCCAGCCTTCGCCCATGGGGCGGTCTGCACCCATGAGCGCAGGGTGAGCACCAGGACGGGCGAGTAGGTCCTCCGCGTCAGCGGGGTCGATGCGTAGCAGGAGTGTCCCTTCCCGACGAGCGGCGACGACCATCCGGTCCTCGACCATGAACGACACTCCCCCGAACATCGACACCTCACGAGGGTTGCGAGCTCTTAGCGCGTCACGAACTCGCTCGACCAGGTCCTTCTGTGCTGTCATCGTCCACCCTTCTCGATGTACTCGGGGCCGCTGTAGTGAAGGTTCAAGGACGCGATGCGTCCGCCGTCGAAGGTGAAGAACTCCGCGAAGGTCATGGGACCGCCGGGCATGGTCGCCGTGTAGAGCACGGCGGAGCCGTTAGGGCCGTGCACGTCGTGGATGATCTCGATCTGCTTGACCGTCGCAATGAAACCGGCAACCCCGCCCAGGAAGCCATCGGTGGCGTCGGGGAGGTGTCCGGCGAGGGAGCCCGTGAAGTCGAGGTGGTCACCCAGCAGAGGCCGTAGGTCAGCCCCGTCCTGGTAACTGTCGATGCCGGACTCGAGGATCCGGTAATAGTCCTTGAGGGTCTGAGGTGCGGCAGAAGACAGGGTGGCGGGCATGGCTCTCCTTGGTGTGAGAATGGTGCTTGATACTTTCAAGCAGGCACTTGATAAAGTCAAGGGGGTTCAGGTGAAGTCCTACGGACAGCTCTGCTCGATCGCTCGCGCCCTGGATGTCGTCGGTGACCGGTGGACTCTCCTGATCGTGCGTGAGCTGCTGATCGGGGGCGCATTGCGCTTTGGCGAAGTCCAGCGCGGCCTGCCTGGCATCGCGACGAACCTGCTCACCCAGCGTCTGCGGGACCTCGAGACCAACGGTGTCGTCGCCCGCGAGCCCGCCCCAGGAAACCCGGGCACGCCAACGTATCGGCTTACCGAGCGTGGCCGGGCCCTGGACGGAGTGCTGCGCGAGCTTCTGAAGTGGGGTGCACCGACGGTTCCAGACGCGCCGAGTGATGCGATCTTCCAGATGCACTGGCTCAGCCAACCGGCACGCTTCCTCCTCGCGGATCACAGGCCGGACGAGCCACCGATCGTGATCCGGTTCGGCACCTTCGACGACGGCTTCGACCTCACCGCCGCCGACGGGACCATCACGGTGGACCCTTGCCGGCGCGACGTCAGCCCCCTGGCGGGCGTTACAGGCCCCGGGCCGGTACTGGTTGCCCTCCTACAAGGCGCAATGCCTCTGCCCGCCGCTATCGCGCAGGGCGTGGATGTCACCGGCGATGCCGCGGCCCTGACGCGAGTTCTACCAGCGCCGCAAGCGTCGACTAACGTCCCCGGTCATTACATCTAGTCCGCCGCGAGGTGGTTTGGACTCGGTGCGGATCGGGTCGGAGATCGTGGGTGCCGAGTAGCCAATGGATCCAGGTGGGTCCGCGGCCCAAGGCTGTGGAGAGGGTGGCCATGGGGATGCCGTCGTCAACGAGGGCTCGGCAGGCTTCCGCCAGGGCTCTTCCTTCGGGACCTCTCGTGTTTCGGGATCCCTCACGGTTGCGGGGGGCTTGGGGGCATGCCTCGTACAGCTGGACCAGTGAGGCGGTCTCGGCTGGACTGGGGACGCGCCGTTCGGAGAGTCGGGGATATCGGGTGGGCGGGGTACGGCCGGCGCGCTCCAGTGCTGTGCGTGCTGCTTGTCGTGAGCACCCAAGTGCCTCTGCGATCCCTTCGAGGGTGCATCCGTTGTCACGTAGCTGGTTGACCTGCTCGATGTCAGCAGTGGGTTGTTGGCCCCAGCGGTGGTAGTTGATGGGGTGGCGTGCCGTGGTGAGTCGGCGGACGTAAGCGCTAGTGAGGTTGTAGTCCCGAGCGATCTCAGCCCAGGACTCCCCCTGCTTGTACCGCTGCGCCGCGGCCATCGCAATGCTGTCGCGCTCTTCTGTACTCAGCCTGCCCCTCGGAGCCATCTTCGCACTCTAGTAGAACCCCGTACTCACACACTTCACCAAGCAGCAGGACCACTCCACTGGGCCCTAGTGCGCCCGAGATTGAGTCTCGACCACATCCAGCACACCACATGCGCTTGACTCTAGTCCCTAGGGACTCTAGTCTGGCTTCAGAAAGGTTCACATCTATCGAGAGGCCGCCATGAGTACTCCCCAGTTTGTCTCCGTGCCTGTTCCCGCTGATCGCGTGGAGGAGGTGTATCGCCTCCTGGCCCAGCCGGCTTCCTCCGAGAGCCTCCCCGAGGGCTCTGTGGAGGTTGAGGACTCCGAGCAGTGGGACCTGGAGATGCTGAAGCGGTTCGCCGCCGGCACTGGCGTCGCGAACGTGAAGGTCGGCAAGGTCCTCGATGTCATGAGTCAGTCTCCCGGTGAGCAGTTCACGATCCCCGACCTGTCGAAGGAGACCGGCTACGGGCGCGGGGAGCTGCTCGGGGCTCTCTCTGGCCTTACCCGGCACCTCAACGCCCACTTCGAGGGTGTCGGATGGATGTTCGACACCGTGTGGGGCTCTGAGAATGAGGCTTACTACTCCGTGCCAGAGCACATCGCCGAGATGTGGGCGCAGGTCCGAGAGCCGCGTGCCTGAGCTTCAGGCATAGACCGGAGGTGATGAGTCTTCGGTGAGGAAGGCAGCTCGGGGTGCGGCGTCGTACTGTGCTGCCCCGGACGCGAGCGTCCTTGCCCTCGATGGTGGTGGGCGGATCAGCGGCCGTGGCCGGGGCGGACTGAATCGGCTGTAAGTGTTCGTGGTGGCCAGCCAGCCCCGGGCCGGCCACCACGAACACTTACAGCCGATTCAGGCAGTCATCTTGACGGCGTGGTCCTCGAGGGTGCCGGGGGCGTGGAGGTGGATGCGGGGGTTGTGGGGTGGCTGGCCGCCGTTGACCGTGCCGATGACGGTGGCGTGGATGGGGTGGCCGGCGAGGGTGCCGATCTGGCCGAGGTCGCGGTCGTTCATGTGTTCGGCGCGGAAGTGGGTGTCGCGGACCCAGTGGGCGATGGCCTCGCCGGCTTTGGCGCGTTCGCGGTAGGTCTGGTCGTGCAGCTGGATGGTGAACTTGTCGCCGGAGACGTCCTGGGTGCGTTCGGCGAGCTGGTCCTTGCTCGCTCTGCGGGTACGGCGTGCCACGTGGATCCCCCAGGCCGGTTACAGAGACGACCATCACTGTACCGAGAGGCTCTGAGCCAACGGCGCGTGTTGTCGCAGTTCGGTAGGCGGGGTGTGCGGTCCATGACGGGCCTCCTCTGAGGATGCGGTGCCGGAATGCTGGAGGGGCCAGCATGCCGTCATGATGGCTACCGCAGGACCAGCACGAGAGCGACGGCGCCCGCGATCACCACGGCCGGGGCGACGACCAGGAGGGGGAGGCGTCTCACGCCAGCCTTGTCGGCATGACTGCGGCGGCGCTCATCGCGGCTTCCTCGGGTGTGCTGGCGTGCTGGCATGCTGGGTTGTCAGTGAGCTGTCTTGTTGGCGAGCTTCTGATTGATGGCGTCCTGGATCCATTCCTGAACGCTGACGTCCTCGGCGAGAGCCGCAGCCTTCACGTCCTTGTGGAGCGACTTCAGGAGTCGGATGGTCAGCTTGCTCATCTCGTCGGCTGCCAGCGAGGACGGGTCGATGAAGGCGTCCTTGGCGCTGCCGGTCGAGCGGGCGTTGGCTCGAGGGCGGGCGGCGAAGCGGTCTGCGGGTTTGGTGGCCATGGTCAGAGCACCTCCAGGAGTTCGGTGGTGAGGTCGTCGAAGCGGAACTTGCTCGGATTCGGGATGGTGCCGCGGAGTCGCCCGATAGAGACGCTGGCGGGGATGACGGTTTCGAACCGGCCGACGCCTCGCTCATCGAGGAGTGAGGCGAAGTCGGCGGCATCGTTCGTGCGTCCGTCGAAGCGGGATAGGAGCACGTAGGTGGGGACCTGGGTGGCGGTGACCTCGACGGTGCTCCAGGTGCGGTCGGTGTCCATGAGCCCCGGTGGTGTGGGGACGATGATGAGGTCGGCGACCTTCACGGCTGCATCCACGACGCTCGGGTCGGTGGGGGGCGTGTCGATGACGGTGAAGTCGGTGGTCGGCTTGTAGCTGCGGAGGCTGGCGTGGTTGGCGGGTCGGATTTCGAACGGCAGGGGCGTGCCGTCTTCGTCGGCGATTCGTGCCCAGTCGGTGGCGGACCCTTGGGTATCCATGTCGAGCACGGTCACGGTGTGCCCAAGTTCGGCGAGTTGGGTCGCGATGAGGATGGCGGCCGTGGTCTTGCCGACGCCACCCTTCAGGTTCACTACAGCGATCGTCTTCATGTTTGCCACCATACTGGCGTGCTGGCGTGCTGGCAAGACAGCGCGCCATCTTGACGGCATGCCGTCATGCCGGTGTCGGCCGGGTTTGGCGGCGTGCGGCGCGAAGGGCGCTGCAGAGGAGGATCGCGAGGAGTAGGCCGGCTATGGCGCAGAGGATCGCGACGGCCTGTGCTGCACCGAGGAAGGTGGTGGCTGCGTTGGGGTGCTTCTGGTGGATGACGTAGTAGAGCGAGGCGATGCCGTTGTTCATCACGTGGGCTAGAAAGAGGGGCCAGATGCGGCCGGTCGCGATGTAAAGCAGTGCGAGGGCGAGAGCCCAGACGAGGTGGCCGGGGATCGCGATCACGCCGTAGTAGACGTGGAACGCGGTCCGCAGCAGGACGGCGGTGATGAGGATGGTCGGCCAGCGGTGGCCGGCGGCGCGCAGGGCGACCACGGGGACGGCGAGGACGATGATCTCTTCAACGGCGCCGCTGAGCATGCTGTCGTAGACGAGGAGGGCCGCGGCATCGGGGCTGCTCGGGGGAGTCCAGGGGAAGGAGTTTTGGTCCGGTAGTCCGGGGATCGTTTCCAGTGCGTTGGTGATGACGCCTCGCATCTGGAAGATCAGCGTCGCGAGGAGGAAGGTGGCGACGCTGCCGCGCCAGCCTGCTGGCATGCCAGCGCCAATGGTGGATGGAGGGGTGTCGGTGGTCTTGGCGAGGAGCTGCAGTATGGCGAGGCCTGCGAAGGTGAGGGCGAGGGCGGGGATGAGGCTGTTGAAGAGTGTCCAGGCGTCCTGGGTGCCGGCGGGGCCGGGCTGGGGGTAGAAGGCCAGGATGAGTGCGGCGATGGTGGCTGTGAGCCACGTGGTGCTGTAGAGCCCGCCGAGGAGTGCCCATGCGGTGCTGTGGGGGATAGCTCCCGGGGTGGTAAGTCGGAGCGGTCGCCATAGAGCGCGCAGTACTCGGATGCTTCGTCGGCGGCGTGCAAGGTGCGCGCGGTGTCTCCGCGCTTGGGTGGGGGTCATGCGACACCTTCTAGTGCGTGCTGGCGTGCTGGCCTGCTGGCGTTGGGTGGGGGTGGATCGAGGTCGTTGAGGCGCATTTCATCGAGGAGGGCTCGGATCTCGCGGTCTGCTTCGAGGTCGTCGGCGTGGAGGGCGATGTGGTGGCGCTCGAGGTAGGCCCACCAGATGCGGCGGTGTTCGCGGTAGGCCGCGATCTTGGTGGCGCGGGCGTGGGTGACGCCGAAGCGTTCGGCGAGTCGCTCGAGCTCGCGGTCGTCGCTGGTGAGCCAGTAGCCCTCGTCGGCGTGGCCGTCGATGAGGTTCCAGCCGGTGAGGGTGGCGAGGGCGTCGGTGACGGCGGTGCGAGAGAGGCCGGTGCGGGCCTGGATGGTCGCGGGGGAGGAGCCATGGCCGTGCTCGATGGCTTCGTAGGTGAGGGCTGCGGGGGTCCCGAGGCGCTCGAAGACGGGGCGGAGGGCGTGGGCCTTCCCGCGGATCCAGCGCACGGTCTCGGCTGTGGCTGCGTGGCGGTCGGGGATGCGGAGCTCGTAGGCGGCGGCGTCGCGGCCGTGGGCGCGCAGGGTGAGGGTGATCCAGGGGTCGTCCTGGGTGGAGAGCTCGCGGAGGAGTGTGGCGACGGTCTGGATGCTGAGCCCGGTGGCGAGGGAGAGACCGCGGATGCCGGTCGCGGTGAGGGTGGAGCCGATCTCGTGGGACTGCTTGGCGATTGCGCGGAGGAGGAGGCGGCGGGTCCAGCCGTGGGCACCGGGGAATTCTCGGGTCTCCACCTCGTGGAGCAGGCTGCGCCAGGTGCGGGTCGTGCCGTGGGTGTCACGGACGGAGGGCTCCCCCGTGTGAGAGACGGCGCTTGTGTCAGATGTATGGACGGAGTCCCCCTGCGCTTCGTTCTTGGCTCTGAACAGGGGCTCCATGCGGGTCCAGTCGCCGGCGAAGGAGCGCCAGGGCCGGGGGCGGTGGGCGTGGAGTGCCCAGAGGCCGGGCCAGCGTCCGTCGCTCATGCGCGCGGCGACGTCCTCGCGGCTAAGGCCGGTGGCCATGGCGGACCAGAGGACGGCCCAGCGGGCTTCTGAGGGGCTGTCGTAGCCGTAGGCCGCCCAGTCGCCCTCGAGGGCGAGGGAGAGGTACTTCTGGCCCATGACGCGGCCGGCGCCGGCTTCGTAGACGACGGGGGTGCTGTGGGGCTCGGCCGCGGCGGTCGCGGCGCGCTTGGCCTGCACGAGGCGGATCTCGTCGCGGAACGTGAGGCGGAGCCGGCGGACGGCGCGGGCAGGTGTGCGGAGTCCGTCAACGCGCTCGCGCAGGGAGCGTTCACTGATAGTGAGCTGGCGGTGGCCGCCGAGCTTGTGGACGCTGCCGGGGACGGTGATGCAGCCTCGGGCGATCGACTGGTGGGGGGAGGGGTCGAGCGTCGCCCAGCGCTGGGCCATCGCCTCGACGAGCTCACGCGCTTCGAGGAAGGCCAGCGGCTGCTCGAGAAGGACGTAGACGTGGGAGCCACCGTGAGCGTGGTCCGTGAGGAACCAGGCACCGGCCTGGTCGAGCATCGCCTCGGTCTGGAAGACGTCGTACGCGACGTCGGCGATCTGCTCGGTAGTGCGGTCCTTCGCATCGAAGTCGAGAGCGAGAACGTTGCACTGTCCGGCGTCGCTGTAGAGGCGGACAGCGGCCGGCTTGGACGGCAGATCAGTGGTGAGGGCTTGCTCGGTCCTCGCGGGGTAGCTGACGCGGTTCTCACGCTGGGGCTTACCCAGGCGCATGCGGGGCTGGCCAGCGATCACGGACGCGGTGAGCGACCAAGAGGTCTCGGGGGAGAGGGCCGTATAGGGGGGGGTAGACACGCCAGGCTCGCCGTACTTGCCTACGGCGGCGCGCCCCCCGTACTCTGGGGGTACCAAGTTGATGAACCTCCTTTCATCTCACCTCGGGGATCACCAGCGCCAACTGGCCCCCAAGACTTCTTTCACCACCCCCGGACCTGCGCCAACAGGTTGCGGGGGTGAAGTCTTTATGCGGTCTTTCGATCTATCTCCAGGCTCTCTTGAGCTGCGCCTAGGCGCGCCTTCTCCAAGTCCAGACTGGCGATCCACGGCACGAGCTGGGCAGCGGTAAGGTCCGTCACTGACTCTCCAACCAGCTCCGCATACTCGTACAGCTTGTCGCGGCTGGTGGTCGGGATGCGGGTCTTGATATCCGCACGGTCGCCCTTGCTCGGACGACCTCCACTTCGCTTCTGTGCCATGCGGATCACGTTACACGGAGACCAACGTTCCTGGAACAGAACCAGGCGGCGTGTCGCGCCCTGCAAAGCAGGGAACGCCCTATACACATCCTTCCGGTCCACCCAGCAGGCAAGCCAGATCAGCTACGCCGGTCCGCTGCAGCCCTGCTGCCGAGTGGTGCTGCATGCTGGAGGTATCTGTCACGGAAGGGCGGTGTCCATGTTGGCATTCACGGGGTACACGACGGACCCGGAGACGGGGGAGCGGCTGCCTCCGATCGGCACGCTCTTGGATGTCCGGGGGCTCGATGCCCTGGTCGAGGGCGGCATCCTCGAGCAGACGAACTGGAGCGGTTACCCCCTGACGTATGTGGGGCCGGCGCAGGCAATCGCGGAGTGGCTCGAGCAGCTCCCGCCGCATCTCTTCCGAGTTCGCGGCATTGGAGCGGAGCGTACTCAGGAGCATCCACAGGGGATCCGTCTAGTAGATGGGGAGGAGGCTCAGCGCCTCGCCGTCGAGGGGCTGCGAGGCCTGGATCCCGAACGACGAATCCAGGTCGATCTCTGGGATCAGAGCTGAACTCTGCCGGTCGACCACGTCACCGACCATGGCGCTTCAGCTGCCGTACGGGGAGGGCTTCGGTGTGGTGCCGGTGACCGCCGTGATGGCCTCGAGCAGTGGGGGCGCCTCGGACGCCGCGAGGAAGAGTGCGTGCCCCAGCGCCTGGTCCAGGCTCGTGAAGCCTGGGTCCTGTGTCCAGAGCTCGTCACGTTGGAGACGTTCGATGCGGTCTCGCATCTGACGCGAGAGGCATGCGATCTGGGCTGAGATCTCGGCTAAGTCGTAGAGCTCGTCGTGCAGCTCTTCATGCGTCATGGGCCGGCCGCGGGCTGCTTGCAGGTCCTCGGGCAGGCCGTCGACCCAGCGCTGTGGCCGGGGCACCGCGACGGGGGCCTGTGGGGTGCGCGAGGCGGCGGGAAGCCGCCCCGCCTGGCGGGCGCGGTAGCGGCGCATCTGTGCGCGCTTGCGGCACTGATCGGAACAGTAGGTACGGCGCCCGGCAGTGAACTGCCCGCCGCACACAGGGCATCTCACGCGGCCTTGTCGACCCATCTCTACCTCCTCGAGCACGCCCGCTAACACCCTACACGGGGGTACTACGTTGTCCCTCCGGGGACGCATTGGTGCCAGAGGTCCGTCGTCCTGTTACTTCTGAGCTTCTGCGTTCTGGGGGCGTGCCTGATGCTGGGGATCGTGTCTCTGCTTGTGGGCGTACTGAGGATGTTTTCGGCGGGATCTATCTCGGGGGTGTTGAGCTGATGCTTCGTGCTCTGTCTGGCTTCTGGTCGGTCCTCTCTGGAGCTCGTGCCGTTGGTCTGGATGGAGTACTCGCGCTGCCGCTTCGGCAGTTCGTGTGGGCAGCTCGGCTGCAGGGCTCATCGCGCAGGGGCCGGGCCTCTGCGGGGCGTCGTTTAGCAACTGGTCCAGATGTGCCAGTTGCTAAGCAGGCAGGTTCAGTGCTGGCTCGGACGGTCCCGAGCCCTAACGGAAGCTCTGCACGAGGCCGTCCGGCGCCGCAAGGCGTACCGCCGCGACGGAGACAGGCCTGGAGCTGACCTGACGAATGCTCGGCTCCAGCCTGGATCGATCAGCGAGGTGGAGACGCGGTCGCGCTTCAGAGGCAGCTGACGCGATCTGCGCTGGAACGTCTTGCCACCGGATGATTCATGCTCGGTTCAGTGACGCGGCGGTGATGAAGATTCCGCGCTCACGGAACGCGCGAGGGCTCTGCTGCTGCGCCTCGTCTCGGAAGATCGCCGGCACGTCCGGGAACCATGGTGGCGTCACCCGCGCCCCCGCGCCGAGTCCCTCACCCACTCCGGGGCAGTCCACCCATCACGCCCTGAGAGGTGGTCCGCGAGTGCCGCGAAAGCCGCGTTGATCTCGTGCCACCCAGTCGGTTCAGGCTCGCGCGCAAAGACCATCGTCCCAAGATCCAGCCCCCTGCGTCGGATGGCCGAGGTGTAGTCATCGAGGGACTGGAGGATCCCGAAGCGTCAGCACGCATCGAGGGAGTCGCCCTCCAAGAGCATCCGGGCGCACTCCCGCGCGTTACTCCGAGCCGTGTGACGCAGAGGGCCGTCACTCGAAAGAGCGCGCCAATCCACCCCGGGAGCAGACTGAGCCTTTTCGATCAGCTCCCGAACCGAGAGCACCCTGCCTCCGAAGCGCACCGCATCCACTCCCTTCCGGTGCCACTCGCCATCAGCTCGACCGTATCCACCAGCCCACACCCCTCAGACAGAGCTGGTCGGGCAGTCATGTGAGAGCTCCGCATGCATCAGACCTGGTCAGGCTGCGCAGATTTACCCTCAAGCCGGGCACTCCGTACGCATCACCCCAGGTCAGGATGCGCTGATTTACCCTCACGCCAGCCTCTCCAACTGCGTCACCGCAGGTCAGGCCGCGCTGATGTGGTCTCAGTGCTCGCTGGGTGAGGACCCTGACCCCGACTACTGGGGTGCTAGCGCCGTTGCATCAACGGTCGAGCACGAGAACAAAGTTCGAACTTCCGGGGCTCACTCTGCTAGAGTTGGCGGCATGACTACCCCTCTGCGCATGCCTGCCACGGTCGCGACGAAGAAGGGTGCTGGGTTCTTGGCAGAGAAGGCTGCTGAGCGCACTGTCGTCCTGACCAATCACGGCAAGCCGACCGCGGTCGTGATGAGTCCTGAGCACTTCGACGAGCTGGAGAGGTCTTTGCGGCACGCCGCGGACCGTCTCGTCCAGGGAGTTACCGACCTGGTCGCTGAGAGGTCTGAGTTCTCTCGCGTGGACGAGGTGCGCGAGCGGCTGCATGCGCGCCGGTGAACACTTCCCGGATGATCAGGCTGAGCTGGTGCTATCTAGCCACGTGGAGGAGTGGATCGCGGAGCATGTCGAGCAGTCGCAGTGGGACGAGGTGCTCGATGACCTCACTGCTCTCTTCGCGAAGCCCTGGGGGAAGCATCCGCTGTCCAACGCCCTCGCGGGACTGAACACGGCCTCGACGCTGCGCGGGGATCACCGGATCGTCTTTCGCTCCACCATCTCCCCGGAGGGCACGGGACTGATCGAGGTCGTCGCGATCGGGCCGCGCAGCAACAACCGCGTCTACGACGCCGTGAACGCGCTCGTGGCCAGCGGAACGCTCGACCAGGACGTCGTCCAGAGCATCTGGGACATGCTCGAGGTATACGAGGCGACCGCGCAGAAGCACGGCTTGGAACTGTGGGACTACCGCCCCGAGCCCCCACCCGCGGGGCTCGTGAAGTCCGTTGTCGCCGTCGGTGCGCTCGACCAGGACGTTGCCGATCTCCTCTCGGCTGATGAGCTGAACGCGGCACTGGCGCACGCCTGGGACCCCGCCAGCGGCGCACTGGACCCCGGACGGGCACTCAGAGCCGCACTGGATCGAGTGGCGGGCAGCTCCGACCCAGAGCGGATCCTGGCCCAGCGCGAGCAACCGCGCTGCAACGCCTTCATGCCCCGCGCCAAAGCGCCATGCATCCGCCGCCGCCACCACCCCGGCGCCCACCGCGCCGCCCCCTAACTCCTCTCCCCGCGCCCCGACGGCTCTCCGGCGCCTTCTGCGAGCGGCGGGGACATCACAGGAGGGGGCAGCTCGGCTGCCCCCTCCTGTGCACTCATCGCCGGTGCCGTCCGCCTCGGTCCCGACGACCCCTACCCCGCTCAGTCTCGAGCAGCCGCAGCACAGCCGCGCCGAGGTTGAGCATCGCCGTCACCAGTGCCACCACCATGACCAGCGCCTCTGCGATCGCCCGACCACCTCCTCCCGCCGCGTGGGTACGCCACCCTAGCGCCGGACAACCACGCCCGAGCGGCCGCCTAACCCCTCTATACCCCTGCAGTTTCGACCATGACCAGGACGCTCATCCCACTCCCTCGCGGGACCACAGACCTGGTCCGGGCTGGAACCGCCGGTCGGTCCTCCGAAGTCGGGGACGCTCCTGTCGGGTACGGCTCCCGGCGCGCCCCTCTTCCCTCGGCCTCGAAGCCGACTACGCCGCCCTGTCTCACCCGTCGTGCTCCTCGCTCAGCGTCGACCGGGGTTCGCGCGGCGGATCGCCTCGTGCCAGTACGGCTCCACGCGTCCGCGTCGGGCGCGGTCTTTCGCGCCCTCGAGGTGTACCCGGGCGGATACCCAGGACATCACGTGGGGCTTGGCGAGTTCGATGCGGTCCAGCCACTCGTCGACGGTGAGGAGCAGCCGCTCCCCGCCCACGATGACCTGCACAGACTCGTCCGGAACGTTGGGGTCTCGCCAGCTGTGGTTCATGGTCACCGTGGTGCCGCCTGCGACGGCGCGCTGGTAGTCGGCGACGACCGACTCGGCCGCGCCGAGCAGGTCCTTTTGCGCGTAGTAGCGCGGGTATCTCGCGCGCATCTCGCTCGACCGCCCGGAGGGCGGAGCGGGATAGGGAGTGAAGGGCTGGGGGCTCACGGGGCTCAGTGTGCGCTCGGGGCCGGACAGCCAGGCGCCGGCGGGCTCAGTCGGCGTCGAGCGGTGCGATGAGCGAGGGGTCCGTGCGGTCGAGGGTGCGGACGTTGTTGACCTGGCGGTCTACCGGCACGGTCACCAGCTCGGCGGCCATGGTGGTGGAGACCTGGTCGAGCTGCGCGAGGAGAGGGTCCTTCTGCGCGGGCTCGAGCTTCCCGGGGACGAGCCACTCGGCGACAGCGTCCTCGGTGAGGAAGACGGGCATGCGGTCGTGGACCTCGCCGCTGGCGTCCCTCGCCTCGCGCGTGACGATGGTGAAGGTGACGTCCCAGCCGTCGCCGTCCTCGGCCTTGCGACCGGCGGTGAGGCCGGCGGCGTGCAGCAGCTGCCCGTCGGGGTGGTGGATGAAGTACGGGTCCTTGCCGCCGTCGTCGGCCTCGACCCACTCGTAGTAGCCGGTCATGGGCACGATGGTGCGACTGCTCGAGAACGGTCCGCGGAACATGCCGTTGGTCGCGATCGTCTCTAGGCGCGCGTTGATCGGGCGGGGCCCCTTGTCCTTCGCCCACGCGGGGTGCAGACCCCAGCGCGCCAGCTCGAGGCTCCGCTGCATCTCGCCGTCGTCGTCAACGAACTCGCGCACCACCGGCGCCTTGGTGCGCGGAGCGATGCTGTAGACGGCCTCCCACTGCGCTGCGCGGTCCTGACCTGTGGCCGCATAACCGTGCAGCAGCCCGTCTCCATCGATCTCAAGAACGTATCTGCCACACATCACGCGCCTCTTCCGCCATCGGTGAATCCGATCATAGGCACACCCTTTCGAGTATTCTCAGAATTTCTCGTTCTACTGTGTCAGCAGTTCAGTACCCCAGCACCGGAAGGTCGATCATGGCGCGCAAGACTCAGGTAATCCTCACAGACGACATCGATGGCAGCGAGGCCACCCAGACAGTGTCGTTCGCCCTTGACGGCGTGGCCTACGAGATCGACCTGAACGACTCCCACGCCGAGCAGCTCCGAGAGCAGCTCGGGACCTGGATCGCCAGCGGCCGGCGCATCGGAGGACGTCGCACTGCCGGCACCCGGCGCACCAGCGGGAGCAACCCGGAGCGGACCGCGCGGATCCGCGAGTGGGCGCGCGAGAACGGCCACGACGTCAGCGACCGCGGACGCATCGCTAGCACCGTCATCGAGGCCTACGACGCAGCCCACTGACTCCACCTTCCAGCTACCGCTCCTCGCGGGCGAGGGAATCTCGAATCCTCCGGTAAAGATGCATTAATCATCCCGGCGGAACTGGCCCCGCCCGTCCCCGACCGTCATGCCGGGATAATCGACGTGCTCAGCACTCGAGACTCTCGATGCGATCGGCCGAGCGAGCTCCCCATTCACCTCCGGGCGCGTGGGGAGCTTTCGTCGTCATTGCCTAGCGCAACGTCGTAGGTTCTCCGCTGGATCGTGTTGCGAGGATGACCCTATGCCTCCCCGCCCCAGCTACCGCATTGACCGTGCTGCGTGGATCATGGCCCGCGCCTTCACCCCGCACATCGTCCTCGCCCCACTCGCGCTGCCGTGGACGCTCCTGTCGGTCATTCCTGGCACGCTCCGGCGGGGCCTCTACCTCGACCCCACGCGCACAGGCATGGTGATGCTCTACCGCTCGAACCCCGTCCTGGACGTGCTCGTGCTGTTCCCGATCATGTTGATCGTGTTCGGCGCCTACTTCGCCGCGGCGTCAGCGCTGACGAACATCGCCGGGTGGCTGGCGCTATCACTCCCGGCGGCGACGGTGGTGTTCATGATCGGGCTGCTGTTCCTCCTGCCCCGCGGCGGCGGCAGCCTGTTCCCGTGGGGCCCGGAGACGCCAGACGGGCCGCGCTGGGAGATCGCCGGCCTCGCGCAGCTCCCCGGCACCCGCCTCACCGGCATCCAGCTCGCACTCCGCGCCCTCGACACCATCCCGCCGGAGGGGTCCGTGATCGTCGCGACCGCGAACTCGGAGGACCTGTACCGGCAGTACCAGGCATTCGGCTTCACCGGCGGGCCGAAGCACCGTGTCCACCGCATCGCCACCCGCCCTCGCGAGCCACACCCAATCGACCTAAAGCCGTAGCTCAACCCAACCAGCAACACGTGGACCGTGAGCACAGAGCTAGGGCAGCAACACTGCAGCGCAGTGCGCATATCTTCTATTATGCGCGCTGGGTTTACCGACGCAGAGGACGTTGAACCTGCACCCAGGTGCAGGCACGCAACTGATCCGGCCCGCCGATCAGGGCATGCAATCTCCACCTGCTAGCGGTCACCCCCAAAACCCCCCGCCATCCGACCAGTCGCGCCGCGCAGACGGTACCGCCTTCACCGCTCATCCATCCGCCTGACTCAATCGCAGATTGGCCCCTACCGGCAGGGAAGTGACACGCAGCTCCGATGCCACGCCAAACGTCCAGACTGAGCTCCACGACGAGACCAATGAATACAGCTACTTCTGCGCGGCGTCGCTCGAAGAGGAGCCTAGCGTGGTCTAGGCTCGAAGAATGGGAACAGAGACTGCCCGAGATCCAAAGCCAACACCGGAGCGCATCCTCCAGCTCGCAAACCGCGTATTGACGGGCGATATAGTTCTGCCAGAATTTCAGCGACCTTTCGTCTGGAAGCGTCGACAGATACTAGAGCTCATGGACTCGATCTTCCGTAACTACCCGATAGGGAGTCTACTGGTTTGGGAGTCGAAGCAGGAGTTAGCGAGTAAGCGGACTATTGCGGACCTCGAGGTGGCGGAGCGTAGCGAGACATATCCGGTAAACTACCTCCTTGACGGCCAGCAGCGCCTCTCGGCCGTATGCGGCGCGATCTTCTGGACACCAAATAACAATCCTCGGAGCGTTTGGAATGTGATCTTTGACCTCCGCGCCAGCAAGTTCTACCACTCAGAACAACTGGACGGCCACCCGGCGCATCAAATACCGCTTAGAAGGTTAGCGAATGCTCCGGAGTTCTACAAGTACCTTACGCCGATCGACGATGAAGAGCTTCGCAATCGCGCGGATTTGCTCTTTACTCGGTTTCTTGAGTATCAAGTTCCGCTGGTCACTCTAGGCGACATGTCCATCGACGACGTAGCGCCCGTATTCGAGCGCATCAACTCCACCGGCACCCGACTCACCATATACGACTTGATGCGCGCGGCGACCTGGAGCCCCGACTTCGACCTCGGAACTACTGTCGACTCGATCAAGTCGAATCTTGAAGCAAAAAAGTTTGACTCGCTCGACAACAAGACTTTCCTGCGCACGCTGGGTGCAGCTGCAGGAGGGGACTTCTCTGCCAGCAGTATCGAGGCGCTACGTGACCTCGATAAGGATCAGCTTCAGTTGGCAGCCGAAGCAATGAAAGCAGCCTCTTTGCGGGCTGCCGACTTCCTGACAACCGAAATCGGTGCCCCTCGCGCAGAATCCCTTCCTTACGCTAATCAGTTCGCGGTTCTGTGTGAAGTGTTCCGCCTACTACCTTCTCCTGATGCGGCACAGCTAGAGAAAATTAATAGATGGTTCTGGCTGACAACACTCTCCGGATACTTCGGCGGCTGGGACAGCGGCCAGATGACTCAAGACACTCGGCAAATTCGCGCATTTGCGGACGGAAGGGCAGAGGATCTCGGCGAGGGCGGCGTCGTCCCGTCCCAGTCTCTATGGCGCATGAAGCCATTTCGGTCGAATAGCGCCGTTTCCAAGATGCTGGCTCTAATGCTTGCCCACGAAGGCCCGCACGACCTCATCAATGGCCAAAAGATTGACACAGACAAGTCTCTCGCCTGGTCAAACGATAAGGAATATCATCATTTCTTCCCCAAGGCCTACTTGGCTCGCCAGGGCGTGGACGGAAACGCCGCCAACGCGGTCGCCAATATCATTCTCCTTACATCCGCCTCAAATATCGAGATCCGCGACAAAGCGCCCAGCGAATATCTCAAGCAGATCATTCAGAGTTCAGGCCGAGAGAATCTCGTCTACCGCCTCAAGTCGAACCTTGTCCCGGAAGTTGCACTCGATGCGGCACTGGATGATGATTACTCAGCCTTCCTTGAGGCTCGAGGTGCGCACCTTCACGCGCACGTGAACGCATTGACCGGCTTGGTGGGTGCCGTAACGGTCGACGCTGACGCCCTCGACGACTCCGACGACGATCCCACCGAGTAGTCAGTGAAGACTGGACGGAATAAATTCGGAATCTAAAGAGCAGGTCCCACTCAAGGGTGATCCGCTCTCACTCAGCAACACTTATCTAGGCGCGGCATGACGAACTTGTCGTGCAAGAAGGGAGAATCGTGCTCGGCTAAGGTCTGCATCTTCGGCGAGTTCAAGAACGCCGGTGTCTTCGACATTAATTCAAGAATTGACATAGCTCAGAATGTCGCGTGGGGGGATTTCTGCGTTTCGGTGGAGAAGATCTCTCAGTCCGAGGCATAATTTATTGCCACACGAAGTCTGTTCAACGTAGCACCCCGGCGCCGCAAACGCGAAGGTACGAAACCCGGATCTCAGGATCCGATGCGCTCACACAGCGTGCGAGCATGTTCGACACCGTGACCTGCTCAAACCTCAGGTTTTGGCCCTAGCGACGCAAGTGACCTGGGATCATGTACCCATGAGTCAGAAGCCTCTCGTGCTGCCCGATATCCGTTCTCGAGCCGGGGCGTTCGTTGCGCAGTGGCGCGATGCGGAGGGGTATGAGCGGGGCGAGGCGCAGTCGTTCGTGCGGGATCTCCTGCGGGTCTTCGGCATCACCCGCTCGGGCGCGGCGCTCTATGAGAAGCGCGCCCAGCGCGCCTCGACCGGTGGTCAGGGCTACATTGACGCGCTGATCTCCGGCACCGCGCTGATTGAGATGAAGTCCGCGGGCGCCGACCTCGCCAAAGCTGAAGCTCAGGCGCTGGACTACATGGAGTCTCTGACCGAGCACGAGCGGCCCGACTTCGTTATCACCAGCGACTTCAAGCACTTCCGCCTGCTCGACCTCGCCGCGGACTCCCCCGAGACCGAGCTGCTCCAGTTCCCGCTCGAGGAGCTGCCCGCGCACGTCGAGGATCTGATGTTCCTCGCCGGCTACCGACGCGCGAAGTTCGGCTCCCTCGAGCAGGAGACTGCCTCGATCAAGGCCGCGCAGCTGATGGCCAAGCTGTACGAGCACCTCGAGGCCACCGGGTACGACGAGCACCAAGCATCGATCTTCCTGATCCGCACCCTGTTCTGCCTGTACGCCGACGACTCCGGCCTCTGGGAGCGCGACCTGTTCTCCCGGTACATCGAAGAGCGCACCAGCGAAGACGGCTCCGACCTCGGCGCGCAGCTGACCACGCTCTACCAGGCCCTGAACAAGCCCGAGGACAATCGGTACGGGCGCGACGATGACCTGATCCAGGCGTTCCCCTACGTCAACGGCTCTGTGTTCGGCGAGGCCGTGGAGATCCCCTACTTCGACCGGGCCTCCCGCGAGCTGCTGCTGCAAGCCGCGTACTTCAACTGGTCCAGCATCTCCCCCGCGATCTTCGGCTCCATGTTCCAGGCCGTGAAGTCCAAGAAGGCCCGCCGCGAGCTCGGCGAGCACTACACGACCGAGACCAACATCCTCAAGGTCATCCGCCCCCTGTTCCTCGACGAACTCGAGGACCAGTTCACCAAGGCCCACGCCAAGAAGCGCGAGCTGGAGAAGCTGCTCGAGCACCTGGGGTCACTGTCGTTCCTGGACCCGGCCTGCGGGTGCGGGAACTTCCTGATCATCGCCTACCGCGAGCTGCGCGCCCTCGAGCTCCGCATCCACGAGCGCCTCCAGCAGCTCGACCCGTCGCGCGCGCAGCTGTCCTTGGACGCCGGCGATCGCGTGCACGTGAAGCTGTCGCAGTTCTACGGGTTCGAGCTCGAGGAGTGGCCGGCCACGATCGCCCGCACCGCGATGTTCCTCGTCGAGCACCAGGCGAACCAGGCCGTGAACCTCACCCTCGGCTACGCCGTGCCGATGCTCCCCCTGCAGGACTCCGCCCGCATCACCGTTGGTAACGCGCTGCGCCTGGACTGGGCCAGCGTGGTTCCGCCCTCCGCTGACGTGTACATCTTCGGTAACCCGCCGTTCCTCGGCCACGCCACCCGCAGCACCGAGCAGGCCCAGGAGCTGCGCGACGTGTGGGAGCGCAAGGACATCGGCCGGCTCGACTACGTCACCGGCTGGTACAAGAAGGCGATCGACTACTTCGGCGCGGTGGACGGCCGATTCGCCTTCGTCTCGACCAACTCCATCTGCCAGGGCGAGCCCGTCCCTGCCTTGTTTGGTCCCGTCTTCGAGGCCGGCTGGCGCATCCGCTTTGCACACCGCACCTTTGCCTGGGTCTCCGAGGCCCCCGGTGCCGCGGCGGTGCACTGCGTCGTGGTCGGGTTCGACAGATCGAAGATCCAGGCGCGCCTGTTCTCCTACCCGGACCTCCGGGGCGAAGCTATCTCGGCGCCGGCGCAGACGATCAACGGCTACCTCGTCGACGGACCCAACGTGCTCGTCGAACAGCGTCGATCCTCTCTGTCGCCGGGCCTGCCCGAAGCGACGTTCGGCAGCATGCCCCGCGACGGCGGAAACCTCGTCGTGGAAGCCGAGGACTACGAGGAGGTCATGGCCGATCCAATCGCCGCGAAGTACGTGCGCCCGTACGTCGGCGCCCGTGAACTCGTGCGACGACAACAGCGATGGTGCCTGTGGCTCACCGACCTGGACCCCGCAGACGTACGCAGATCCCCGATCCTCCGGGTACGCCTCGACGCGGTCCGCGAGTTCCGCAGCGCCAGCTCTGCCTCCTCCACACGCGCCATGGCCGCCACCCCACATCTCTTCGGGCAGCGATCTCAGCCCGACGTCCCCTATGTCTGCATCCCCGGGGTGGTGAGCGAGCGGCGGCCCTTCATCACCTGCGCTTACTTCGGGCCAGAAGTCGTCACCAGCAACGCGGCGTTCAAGGCCGACGATCCCGACGGGTTCCTCTTCGGGGTGATCTCCTCATCGATGTTCATGGCCTGGCAGCGATCGGTCGGGGGACGCTTGAAGTCGGACATCCGCTTCTCCAACACGCTGACGTGGAACACTCTGCCCCTTCCAGCTACCAGCGAGGAGCTGCGGGCGAAAATCGCCGCCGCGGGGCACGGGGTCCTTGAGGCGCGCATGGCTCACCCCGAGCGATCACTGGCCGAGCACTACGACCCTCTCGCCATGGACCCCACCCTGGTGTCCGCGCACGGGAGGCTCGACGCGGTGGTCGATCGAGCGTTCGGCGCCAAGCGCACGTGCCGCTCAGAGCAGGAACGACAGCAAGTGCTGTTCTCCCGCTATTCGGAGCTCACCGTCGACGAGGAACGGAAGTGACCCCTACGGCCGCGCTGGTCATATCGATCGGCTCCGCCCTCTTCGCGCTGGGTGGGGTCGTCGTCGGAATCTTCGGCCTCGTTCAGGCGTCGCGCGCCCACAGGGTCGCCAAGGCCGCTGCGGACGCGGCTGAGGCAGCCAACCGCATCTCGGAGGAATCGAACGGCATCGCCCGCGAAGCGAATCGGATCTCCAGGACGGCCACTCAGCAGGCGCACGAGCGGCACGACGTGCGATGGGACGCAAACTTCGGCGGCGAGGGGGTGCTGGTCGTGCGAAACCTCGGTCGGGACACTGCCTACAACGTGCTGATCCGAGCAATCTTCGATGGGGGCGAGCCGCACGAGGTGGAGGCCGCGAAGGTCGGTCGAAGCGGAGAGGTTCAGATTGACCTTCCGGCCGTGCTGGAACAGCTAGAGAGGGACCGTCAAGAAGATGCAACCCCCATCCCCGGCATCCTGATCGCCAGCTCGGCCATGCGGATGTATCGCATCGACATCGAGGCGACCTGGCAGTCGGAATCCGGACGCGCCTACCGAGATGACAAGCTGGGTGGCACTTGGAATTCTCTCGAGCCGTAACCCACCACCGGACGCGTCACTCCGGCGCCGAGGGGAGCGGTAGCTCGAGCTGCGCGAGGTAGCGGTACAGCGTGGATCGGCTGATGCCATGTTCACGCGCGATTTGAACTTTCGGCGTGCCGGCGAGTGCGGCGTTGTGAACTTCGCGCAGCTTGTCGCCCTCAAGGGTGCGAGGTCGACCCTTGTACGCCCCACGCTTCTTGGCGGCGGCGATCCCGTCGGCCTGGCGCTGCCGGATGAGGTCGCGCTCGAACTGGGCGAACGCACCCATCATGTTCAGCTGGAACTCAGCCATCGGATCCTCCCCTCCAGGAGCGAAGGTCAGACGCTCCTTGAGGAACTCGATGCTCGCACCCTTACGCGGATCCTCGTCCGTGTGGCGTGCCGGGTCGCCGGTGATCTGCTGAACGATGTTGTTCAAATCAATCACCGAGCGGGCCAGCCGGTCCATGGAGGTGACGACGACGTGGTCGCCGTGACGGACGTGCCGAATCAGCGCCTGAAGCTGGGGGCGGTCCGCGGCGGTCTTGCCGGACTGCTTCTCGGTGAACGTCTCGTCGCACTCCCCCACGGCCTCGAGCTGCCGCGCGAGGTTCTGGCCGGCCGACGAAACGCGAACGTAGGCCACGCGTTGCCCCGAAGGCCGTTGTGTTTCATTCATGTCTAAGACCCTAGCCGAGGCATGTGCCAAAACTGAAAAACGAACCTTCTGGAACAGGGCGTTCGTTGCGATGCCCGGCGTCCCGTTTGGCTATACCCGAATGGGGCACGATGGCTTTAGTCGAGTGAGTGCATCTGCCGACCTTGGGGCCTACCTCGACCTCTCTCCCAGGACAAGGCTCGCCGGGCCCTCGCGCAGGCTCACAGCTGACCTCCACAACCGTCCGATACGCCTACCCCAGGGAGTGTTGCGTCCAACGGTTCTAGCGCCGCTGTCAGCGTGTTAGAGGTCCTGCTCAGACACCCGGTGTCCCGGGTAGATTCGCACTATGAGAACAGTGAGCAAGTTGACCGTCGTCGGCGCTGGAGCTGTCGGATCGAGCGTGGCCTACGCCGCGATGATTCGTGGGGCCGCCCGCCATATCGCTTTGTACGACATCGCTCCAGAGAAGACTCGCGCGGAGGTCCTGGACCTCGCCCACGGTGCGAAGTTCGTCGGCGCCACCGAGATCAGCGGTGGCAGCGACATCGCCGTCACGGCCGACTCCGACGTCGTGGTAATTACCGCCGGCGCCAAGCAGAAGCCCGGTCAGACCCGTATCGAGCTCGCTGCCACAAATGCCCGCATCATGGGCTCGCTGATGGAGCAGCTGTTGAAGGTCTCGCCCGACGCGGTCTACGTCATTGTCTCCAATCCTTGCGACGTCCTCACCATGCTCGCTAAGGAAGCCAGCGGGCTACCCGCCGAGCGCATCTTCGCCTCCGGCACCACGCTGGACTCCTCCCGCCTGCGCTGGGAGATCGCGCGCCGCGCTGGAGTTTCCGCATCCAGCGTGCACGCCATGATCGTCGGCGAGCACGGTGACACCGAGTTCCCGCTGTGGTCCAGCGCGAGCATCGGCACCGTTCCCCTCCTGGACTGGACGGTCAATGGGGAACGGGTCTTCGAGCAGTCAACTCTCGACCAGATTGCAGTGGATGTCCGCGATGCCGCGTATGCGGTCATCCAGGGGAAGGGCGCGACGAACTACGCGATCGGCTTGTCGAGCACGAGGATCGTCGAGGCGATCCTGAATGACGAGAACGCGATCATCCCTGTCGCGCCGGTGCTCTCGGGCATCCAGGGCCTGGAGGGCATCGCCCTGTCCGTGCCCTGCGTGGTCAACCGCACCGGCGCCCACCCCATCGCAGAGACCCCATTCTCCGACCACGAGCGCGAGCTCCTCCACCGCTCTGCGGCATCGCTGAGCGAGGTCGCGGCCGGCCTGCGCGCCTGACCCCTTCGCCGGGCACGCCACAGTGCACCGGCTCATCCCGGTCTCGTCATGACGGCACGCTCCGCACCGTGCGGGGCAAACCGTCCGGCCCGGCCAGCCGTACCCCTTCCCACCGCCGACCGGGCACCCCGCGTCGGCTCGTCCTGAGGATTCCCTGTGTGGACCCAGCAGATCGATCCGCTCGATAACCTCCTTCTCTCCGGCCTCGTCGCCGCACTCCCGAACTTCGTGTTCCTGCTGTGCCTGGTGCTGCTGAAGCTCACCGGGCTGAAGGCCGGACTGATCGCGTTGGCAGTCGAGGTGACCGTCGCCCTCGCAGTGTTCGGCATGCCCGTCCGCGCCGCCGCGGGCGCCGCTCTCGGCGGAGCGCTCACGGCGCTGTGGCCCATCGCCTACATCATCGTGATGGCCGTCTGGCTCTACCGGATCAGCGTCGTCTCCGGACGTTTCGACGTGATCCGAGCTTCGATCAGCGCCGTCTCGGCGGACCAGCGGATCCAGGTGCTGCTGATCGCGTTCGCCTTCGGGGCCTTCCTGGAGGGAGCCGCCGGGTTCGGGGTCCCCATCGCTATTTGCGCGGCCCTTCTGGTACAACTCGGCTTCGGCCCGGTGAGAGCCGCGATGATCGCCCTGGTCGGGAACGTGGCTGCCGGCGCCTACGGCGCTATCGGGGTACCAGTCCTCGTCGGAGCACAGATCACCGGGATGGAGGTCCTGGATCTATCCCGAGCACTGGTGCTTGTGCTGCAACCGCTCACCCTGCTGGTTCCGTTCCTGCTGGTGATGATCATCGATGGAGTGCGGGGGCTACGCGAGACGCTTCCCGCGACCCTCACGGTGACCCTGGTGTTCAGCGCGGTGCAAGCGGGGACCCTGTGGTTCCTCGGCCCTGAGCTCGCTGACCTCGGCGCCGGTCTCAGCGCCATGCTCGCATTGATGGCACTGTGCCGCGTCTGGTCCCCTCGCAGGACCTACCGCGAAGGAGACAGCGCGCCAGCTGCGATGGGACCGCCGACGGCCAAGCAGGTCCTGGTGGCGTGGAGCCCCTTCTACATCCTCACCGGCTTCATCCTGGTGTGGTCCATCCCCCCCGTGAAGGAACTGTTCAGCAGCGGAGCCCTCGCTGTCACCACGCTCGCCCTGCCGATCCCCGGGGTGACCGGTCAGATCACCACCGCAGCCGGGACCGCGGTGGAGACGACCTGGAACCTCTCCATCCTGGGCGCTACCGGAACCGCGATCCTCCTCGCCGTGCTCACGTCGTTCTTCACCACTCCCCAGGTGGACGCGAGAGCGCTGTTCGGTGAGCTGCGCGCCACCTTCACGATGCTCAGCGGCGCCATCGTGCTGATCACGGTGATCCTGGTGCTCGCCAACATCGCCAACTACTCCGGCGGATCAAATGCGATGGGTACCGCCCTGGCCGGCACCGGTCCGGTCTTCCCTCTGATCGCTCCCATTATCGGCTGGATCGGGGTGTTCCTGACGGGCTCGGTGGTCAACAACAACACCCTCTTCGCCCCTCTGCAGGTCGCCACCGCTCAGGGCATCCAGGCTGATCCGGCGCTGCTGGTCGGTGCGAACACCGCCGGTGGAACCACCGCCAAGGTAATCTCCCCGCAGTCGATCGCCATCGCGGCCGGAGCCGTGGGCCTCAATGGCAGGGAGAGCGAGATCATGCGCGCATCGATCGGCTACAGCCTCGCTATGCTCGCAGTGATCTGCAGCTGGAACTTCATCCTGGCCCTGTTGTGAGGGGACAGACGCACAGCGAGGCGCCACGCGCGGCGTCGCGAGGTGCGTCCCGAACTGGGGCACCCCAGCAGGACAGTTACTGAAAGGTCTTTTACGGTTCCCAATAGGGCTCGAAAGTGCACTTTTGCGACACATCTGTCGCACTGGGCATACCCCAAAGGCGCATACCGATTATTGGCATGCCGCTCGCTCGCGTCGCCATACTGACGATATGAGCATCGCCATCACCGGGGGCACCGGGTTCGTGGGCCGTCACCTGGCCCAGCGGTACGACGCGGATCAGGTGATCGTGACCTCGCGCCGCACGGGCGTCTCGGTCGACGATGTCGATGGCCTGACCCGTGCCTTCAAGGGTGCCGATGCGGTGGCGCACTGCGCCGGGATTAACCGCCAGATCGGTAGTCAGACCTTTGATCGTGTCCACGTCTGCGGCACCGCCGCCGTCATCGAAGCCGCGCATCGAGCTGGGGTCCGCAAAATCGTCCTGCTGAGCTTCCTTCGAGCCCGCCCGGGAACCCGCTCCCCTTACCACTCCACGAAGTGGCAGGCCGAGGAGATGGTGCGCTCCTCCGGCCTGGACTACACGATCCTCAAGGCCGGAATGATCTACGGCCGCGGGGACCACCTGGTCAACCATCTCAGTCACACCGTCCAGACCATCCCCCTGTTCGCCTCGGTCGGCCTGAGAGAGAAGCCCATCGCACCGATCCCCGTTGCCGAACTCGTCGATGTTCTCCAGGCCACCCTCGGCGACCGACTCTCCCGCCAGACCGTCGCGGTGACCGGAGCAGAGACATTGATGCTCAGCGAGGCTGTGCACCGTGTGGCACGAGTCGTTGGGCGCCGCGTCGCCGTGGTCCCGGCACCAGTTGCCTTCCACTACGCCCTGGGGTACATCACCGAATGGACCATGCGGGTGCCCCTCGTGGCCACCGCCCAGGTGCATATGCTCGCCGAAGGCGTCACTGAAGCGACCCCGCCCGCCGGCACCCTCCCCGCCGATCTCCAGCCACGTCTGCCCTTCACCGATGAGGAGATCCGCAACGCGCTCCCAGAGCCCGGCGGCTTCACCTGGCGGGACCTACGGGTCGCGCCTAAGTCCCACTCTGCACCTGGGCACCGGCGATGAGCTGGAGTACGAGCGAACTGGCGGGTATCGCGGGGACTACGGTCAAGACGATCCGCTATTACCATCACATCGGTGTTCTTCCCGAGCCCGATCGTGCGTCGAATGGTTACAAGCAGTACCA
>NZ_JBQSWB010000029.1:0-27887 GCF_052446295.1 Brachybacterium sp. AOP43-C2-M15 | reverse complement strand
TGATCTGCTCGGTGGTGGTGCTCTCGGTCTTGTCGGTATCCATCGTGCGCCTCCGTCGGGGAGTCGAGGACTGCTGTCGACAAGAAGCAGACACTGTGCCGGAGCGGCATACTCCAGACCCAGGAGCACAGGTGTGACGCACGCCACATCCAGGAGGGTCGCTGCGGAGCTGAGGTCAGTACGGCGGCAGATCGCCGGGCGGGTGCAGGTCGCCGTCGTGCCCGACCCACCAGCCGTCCTCCTGCCTGGCCATCATCAGTCCTGACGCCTCCCACCAGGTCGTGCCCGCGAGATCGTCGCGCACCGGGTCCAGTAGGCCCAGCGTCTTCCGTCGGTGATGCTCGCGGCAGAGCTCGTGCAGGTTCTCCGCGTCGGTCGGGCCGCCGGCGGCCGGGTCGGCGTGGTCGTACTCCTCGATGTGGTCGGTCTCGGACAGGCTCGAGGAGGGACGCCCGCAGCCGGGCACGGCGCACGTGGGATGGCGCAGCAGCAGGTGCTCGCGCATCTCGGCGGTGGGACGGTACCGATCGGCCGGTGCGGGGAGGAACCGACCCGAGCTGGGGTCGGTGAGCACGCGGTACCAGGTGCTCTCGCGCCCCGCGAGGTTCCGCGCCATCTCCGCGGGGACCGGGATGGTGCCGTCGAGCATGCCGGGGGCGTCCGACTGGCCGAGGAGCGTCAGCGCCGGCACGGTGAGATTCACGCGAAGCCCCGGACCGGGCACCGCGACGCCATCCGTCGCGAGCGCAGAGCTCATCAGGACGTTGTACCGGGTGCGGGCGAGGGAGGGGATCCGAAAGCTGGACTCGATCTCCCCACCCGGGTCGATCGGGAGCACGGTGCCCTCCTCGAGGGCACGGTGCTGGGCGTCGCGCACCGCATGGGCGGCCCGGTCCAGCCGCTGGGCGAGGTCGAGGATCTCCGGGATCGGTCCGATGACGCGCAGGCAGCCGATGCCGTTGGGACGTGGCGGGTCCAGAACGACCCGTCGGCAGTTCTCCGGCCGGGCGTGCTCCGGCTCCTCGCTGCGGGCGGTCGCTGCGGTGAGGAGATGCCCGAGCAGGCGGGAGAACACCTCGGGCGAGACGGTGGGGTCGGTGCGGGAGAGCTCGACGTCGAGCCGTCGCAGTGCATCCTCCTCGAGGCCCCGGGTGCGCTCCAGCAGCTTCTCGAACCAGGGCGAGGGGAGTTCCCCGCGCCCGAGCCGTGCGAGGCACAGGGGCAGGAGAGTGCACACACGATGCGCCTCACGGATCGCGGCGGCGGCCTGTGCTCGAGTGCAGCGGAGGGCCAGCGAGACGTGGAGCTCCTCCATCGCGATCGCCTCTCGGGAAGGCGCCTCCGAGGACAGCGGGTCGTGGGTCGACGCTGTGATCGCACGGTATCGGGCGGCGCGACGACGGGAGTCCTCCGTGGTCCCGTCCCAGAGCGACTCCAGTGCCTCGACCGCCTGCGGGGTGCGCTGCGCGCCGGCCCGCCGGACGTTCTCCCGGGTCGCGGAGCGGCGCCGGTTCCGGCGGGCCCGTGCGAGGGACATCGCGGTGGCCGCTTCCGCGCTCGGCGGCGCGAGCAGCAGCGGCTCGTCGCTGTCCTCGAACTCGACCATCGACTCTCGCCCCCTTGCGGTCCACGGCGGGGAACGACCGCGCCGATGCGTCGAATGCACGTCCTGTTCTACGGCGCGGAGAACTTCTCCGCCAGGTGTGTGGACAACTCCGAAGGCATCATGACCTGCGGGGACAGTCGGGCGATCGCCCGTTCGATTCGAGGGTGCGGCACGGAACGCGACGGCAGCGACCCTCCGCGGAGGATCGCCGCCGTGTCCCGCGGGAAGGCTCGAGTCGCTCCCCGCGCGACGTTCAGAGCCAGTCGCCCTGCGCCGCTCTCTTCTCGGTGCCGATGGTGGTGTCCGGGCCATGGCCGGTGTGGACCACCGTGTCCTCCGGCAGCGCGAACAGTCGCTCCCTCACGGACTCCTCGATCGTCTCCCGGGAGGAGAAGGAGCGACCGGTCGCGCCGGGGCCGCCCTGGAACAGGGTGTCGCCGGTGAACACGGCGCCGAGCTCCTCGGAGTAGTAGCAGGTCGAGCCGGGGGAGTGGCCCGGGGTGTGCAGCGCCTCGAGGTTCACCCCGGCGATCGTGAACATGTCACCGTCGGCGACGTCGCCGTCCCAGGGCAGATCCCCGTGGGTGAGCTGCCAGACCTCGCGGTCCGCCGGGTTCAGCAGGATCGGGGCCTCGAGCGCCTCCGAGAGCTCCGGGGCGAAGCGCACGTGGTCGTCGTGCGCGTGGGTGAGCAGGATGCCGACGCATTCGCGCTCGCCCACCAGCGTCTCGACCGCCTGGACGTCGTGCGGGGCGTCGAAGACGACGCACTGCTCGTCGTCGCCGAGCACCCACACGTTGTTCTCCACCTCATGGGTCTCGCCGTCCAGGGAGAAGGTGCCCGAGGTGACGGCATGGGAGAGGCGCGCGGTCATCGGGCCACCTCCGCCACGGTGCGCAGGTTCGCCCCGTCGTGCAGTCCGTCCAGCGCGGCATCGACGCCCGCGAGGTCGGTGCGACCGGTGACGAAGCGGTCCAGCGGCAGCCGGCCCTGCAGGAACAGGTCGATGAGGTACGGGAAGTCCCGCTCGGGCAGACAGTCGCCGTACCAGGAGGACTTCAGCGCACCGCCGCGCCCGAACACGTCCAGCAGCGGCAGGGTGAGCTCCACGTCGGGGCGCGGCACGCCCACGAGCACCACGCGCCCGGCGAGGTCGCGGGCGTAGAACGCGGTCTCGTAGGTCTGCGGGATGCCCACGGCGTCGACCACCACGTCAGCCCCGTAGCCGTCGGTGAGCTCCTGGACCTTCTCCGCCACCTGCTGCGGGGAGAGGTCCTTGGTGAGCACGGTGTGGGTGGCGCCGAGCTCCTCGGCGGCGGCGAGCTTCTGCTCGTCCACGTCCAGGCCGATGATCGTGGTGGCTCCGGCGAGCTTCGCGCCGGCGATCGCTGCGCAGCCCACGCCGCCCAGGCCGATGACGGCCAGGGACTCGCCGCGCTGCACGGCGCCGGTGTTGATCGCGGCGCCGATGCCGGCCATCACCCCGCAGCCCAGCAGCCCGGCGACCTCGGCCGGGGCGTCCTCGGAGACCTTCGTGCACTGCCCCTCGTGGACGAGGGTCTTCTCGGAGAAGGAGCCGATGCCGAGCGCCGCGGTGAGCTCGGTGCCGTCGGCCAGCGTCATGGGCTTCGAGGCGTTGTGGGTCGCGAAGCAGTACTGCTGCACGCCCTTCTTGCAGGCTCGGCACTGCCCGCAGACGGCGCGCCAGTTCAGCACGACGTAGTCGCCGACCTCGACGTGGGTGACCGAGTCGCCGATCACGGAGACGCGGCCGGCGGACTCGTGGCCGAGCAGGAAGGGGAACTCGTCGTTGATGCCGCCGTCGCGGTAGGCGAGGTCGGTGTGGCACACCCCGGTCGCCTCGATGTCGACGACCACGTCGTTCGGGCCCGGGTCGGGGATGACGATGTCGAGCAGCTCCGCCGGCTGCTTCTCGGTGCGGGCGACGACGCCCTTCACGGTCCAGGACATGCTGGCCTCCTTCGAGGTCGATGGGTCCTGGCCAGCCTATCGTCGGTCCGCAGGCCGCCGCTGCGTGCGCCCCGGGTGCTCCTGTGGGCCGTGGTGACCGATGACGCCGTCCGCACCGGCCGCGTCACCTCCTAGAATGGTCCGCGGTGCCCGCCCCCCGGTGCGCGCATCCCCGTGACCTCCAGGACGAAAGCGAACCCCGTGTCCGAGACATCCTCCGCGCCCGGCGGCGCGACCGCGATCGACGAACAGACGATCACCGCCGCCGTCGATGCCGCGCTCGCCGCGATCGCCGCGGCCGCCACCACCGCCGAGCTCAAGCAGGTGCGCATCGAGCACGTGGGCGATGCCAGCGTGCTCTCGACCGCGAACCGTGCCATCAAGGATCTGCCCAAGGAGCAGAAGGCCGCCGCCGGCAAGCTCGTGGGCCAGGGCAAGGGCCGGGTGCAGAAGGCGCTCGCGGCGCGGCAGCAGGAGCTCGCCGCGGCCGAGGAGGAGGCGGCGCTCGCCGCGGAGACCGTGGACATGACGCTGCCCACGGACCGTCGGCCGCGAGGTGCCGCGCACCCGCTGACCACGCTCACCGACCGCATCGAGGACTTCTTCATAGGGATCGGGTGGGAGATCGCCGAGGGCCCGGAGGCGGAGTCGGCCTGGCTGAACTTCGACGCGCTGAACGCGGATCCCGAGCACCCCTCCCGCTCGCTGCAGGACACCCTGTACCTCGCGCCCGAGGGCTCCGGGATGCTGCTGCGCACCCAGACCTCGCCGGTGCAGATCCGCGCCATGCTCGAGCGCGGTGCACCTCTGTACGTGGCCTGCCCCGGCACCGTCTACCGGGCCGACGAGATCGACGCCACCCACTCGCCGATGTTCAACCAGGTCGAGGGCCTCGCCATCGACAAGGGCCTGACCATGGCGAACCTGGTCGGCACGCTCGACGCCCTGGCCGCGCACCTGTTCGGCGGCGCACCCGTCACGCGACTGCGCCCCAACCACTTCCCCTTCACCGAGCCCAGCGCCGAGATGGACTTCCGCTGCTTCGCCTGCGACGCGCGCCTGGGCCTGGAGCACGACGCCGACCCGGACTGTCGTGTGTGCGGCGGCACCGGCTGGATCGAGATGGGAGGCTGCGGCATGGTCCACCCGAACGTGCTGCGCGCCGCCGGGGTGGACCCCGAGGAGTACCAGGGCTTCGCCTTCGGCCTCGGCATCGAGCGCATCCTCATGCTGCGGAACGGCGTCGCGGACATGCGCGACATGGTGGAGGGCGACGTCCGCTTCTCCCAGCACTACGGGACGGAGATCTGACATGCCTCGCATTCCCCTGACCTGGCTCGCCGAGCACACCACCCTGCCCTCCGGCGCCGACGCCCAGCAGGTCGCCACCGACCTCTCGCGCGTCGGCCTCGAGGAGGAGGCGCTGTTCGGCGCGCAGGTGACCGGACCGCTCGTCGTGGGCCGTGTGCTCGAGCTCGTGAAGGAGCCGCAGAAGAACGGCAAGACCATCAACTGGGTGCGCGTGGACGTCGGCCCCGAGCACAACGAGGACGCCGACGACCCGAAGGACCCGCAGCCGGGCGAGGAGCGCCCCAGCCGCGGCATCATCTGCGGTGCCCACAACTTCGTCGCCGGCGACCTCGTGGTCGTCTCCCTGCCCGGCACCGTGCTGCCCGGAGACTTCACGATCGCCGCGCGGAAGACCTACGGCCACACCTCCGACGGCATGATCTGCTCCGGCGAGGAACTGGGACTGGGGCCGGACCCCGACGGCGAGGACGGCATCATCGTGCTCGGCCGCGGGCACGCGAGGGGCCTCGTCGCCGAGCCCGGCGACGACGCGATCGCGCTGCTGGGCCTCGCCGACGAGGTCGTCGAGATCAACGTGACCCCGGACCGCGGCTACTGCTTCTCGATGCGGGGCGTGGCCCGGGAGTACTCGCACGCCACCGGCGCTCCGTTCACCGATCCCGTGTCCGAGGTCGAGATCACCGCGACCCCGGGCGAGGGCGTCGGCGTCGAGCTCGCCGACGACGCCCCGCTGAACGGAGCCGAGGGCTGCACCCGCTTCGTGGCCCTCGAGGTGCGCGGCGTGGACCCCTCCGCGCAGACCCCGCGCTGGATGGCGCGCCGCCTCACCCTCGCCGGGATGCGGCCGATCTCCCTGATCGTCGACGTCACCAACTACGTGATGCTCGACCTGGGTCAGCCGCTGCACGCCTACGACGCCGAGGAGCTCGCCGAGCCGATCGTGGTGCGCCGTGCGCGGACGGGCGAGAAGCTCACCACGCTGGACGACGTGCAGCGCACCCTCGACCCCGAGGACCTGCTCATCACCGACTCCGAGGGAGCGGGTCGCGTGCTCGGTCTCGCGGGCGTCATGGGCGGTGAGGACACCGAGGTGGCGGCCACGACCACGAACATCGTGCTCGAGGCCGCGACCTTCGACCCCGTCTCCGTCGCGCGCACCGCTCGTCGCCACCGACTGCCCTCCGAGGCGTCCAAGCGCTTCGAGCGCGGGGTGGATCCGCAGCTGCCGCTCGTCGCCGCACACCGTGCGGCGCAGCTGATCGTCGAGCACGGCGGGGGAGAGATCTCCGCCGCCGTCACCGACGAGGGCGCCGTCACCGAGGCCGCCCCGATCACCCTGGGCCTGGCCGATGCGGAGCGCGTGGTGGGCATCGAGTACAGCCCCGAGCAGGTGCGGGGGAGTCTCGAGCAGATCGGCTGCGCCGTCGAGCCCGCGGGCGAGGACCAGCTGGTGGTGACCCCGCCGTCCTGGCGCCCGGACCTCACCATCCGCGAGGACCTGGTCGAGGAGGTCGCGCGCATGGTCGGCTACGAGCAGATCCCCTCCGTGCTGCCCACCGCCCCCGGCGGGCGCGGCCTCACCGTCGCCCAGCGTTCGCGCCGGGCGGCTCGCAGGGCGCTCGCGGAGGCCGGTCTCACCGAGGTGAACTCCGCGCCCTTCGTCGCCGAGAACGTGCTCGACCAGCTGCGCGTCCCGGCCGGCGACGCCCGCCGGCGGGCTGTGCGCCTGCTGAACCCCCTCGCGGAGGACGAGCCGCTGCTGCGCTCGGAGCTGCTGCAGACCCTGCTGCCGGTGGCCCGCCGCAACCTGGGCCGCGGCGAGGAGTCGGTCGCGATCTTCCAGAACGCCTCCGTGTTCCTCTCCCGCGGTGACGCCTCCCGCGCACCGGTCCCCGCAGCCGCCGAGCGACCTGGCGAGGCGGAGCTCGAGGAGATCCTCGGCGCGCTGCCCGAGCAGACCTCCGCCCTCGCGGGCGTGGTCGGCGGTGCCTCCGGCCCGGACTCCTGGCAGGGAGACCCCGAGCCCTGGGGCTGGGCCGACGCCCTCGACCTGGCGCGCCGCGCGGCCGCCGCGGTGGGCGCCGAGCTCGAGGTGCGCCAGGCTGAGCACGCCCCGTTCCACCCGGGCCGTGCCGCCGAGCTGCGCGTGACCACTGCAGAGGGGGACAGTGCCGTCGTCGGCCATGCCGGTGAGCTGCACCCCGCGGTGATCAAGGAGTTCGCCGTGCCCGCACGCACCGCGGCCTTCGAGCTCGACCTCGAGGCCGTGATCGCGGCGGCCCCCGCCGTGGTGCGCGCCGAGCCGGTGCCCACCTACCCGCTGGCCAAGGAGGACTTCGCCTTCGTGGTCGAGGAGACGGTGCCCGCGAGCGCCGTCGAGGCCGCGATCGTGGTCGGGATCGGCGACCTCGCCGAGTCCGTCCACCTCTTCGACGTCTTCACCGGGGAGCAGATCGGCGAGGGGAAGAAGTCCCTCGCCTTCGCGGTGCGGCTGCGCTCCGCCGAGGGCACGCTGAGCGCGGAGCAGATCGGTGCCGCCCGGGAGCGCTGCATCGCCGCGGTGGACTCCGCCGTGGGAGGTGTGCTGCGCGCATGAGCTCTCGCCCCGACGACGCAGACGACCTCCAGGCCCCGGCCCCGGGGCCGGCATCGGCTCCCGGGCCGCGGGCCGAGCCGGTCACCGCCCCCGCTGGGCAGCCGCCGAGGAACGGCACCATCGCCTGGGCGATCGGCTTCCTCGCCTACCTCCCGGTCCCGGTCCTCGGACTGATCGTGGCCGGGGTGGCCCAGCTCGTCGTCGGCCTCGGCCAGCGCAAGCACGGCGGACTCGCCGCGGTCAACGGGGTGCGCGCCGCCAACTGGGGTCTCACCCAGCTGTGCTGGCCCGTGCTGATGGCCGTGACCGTCCTCATCGGCGTGCTCACGGGGTCGCCCGGCGCGAGCGGCGGGGTGAGCTTCCACCCGGCGATGGAGGTCGTCACCTTCACGATGCTCGGACTGTTCTTCGTGGTCGCCCTGCTCGAGGCCGTCTACGCGATCGTCGGGACCGTGATGGCCTCCACGGGCCGACGGGTCCCTTTGCCGGTGATCCCCTTCCTGCGCACCCCGCGCCGCTGAACCGAGAGGGAGGGGCGATGGAGCTGCACCCCGAGCGCAGGACGGGGGGCATGGACCACATCGGCCTCAGCCTCGACGTCGCGCGCAAGCACTTCAGCGCGGACGGAGTCGTCGGTCTGATCGGTCGGCTGTCCGAGCTGGGCTTCACGACTCTGCACCTGCACCTCACCGAGACCCACCGCGTGGGCGTGCGGCTGCCCGCCTTCGAGGAGATCGCCGCTCCGGACGCCTGGGACGCCGGGGACGTCGCGCGCATCGTGGAGGCGGCCGACACCGCAGGGATCGCCCTGATCCCGGAGATCGACCTGCCCTCCCACGCCGCGGCGCTGCTCGTCGGCCGAGAGCATCTGCGGCTCGTCGACCGTCACGGTACGGTCCATCCTGACCGCCTGGACGTCTCCCGACCGGAGGCGCTCCCGTTCGCTCTCGAGCTCCTCGATGCCGCCGCGTCGCTGTTCCCCGGGACGGCGGTCCATCTGGGCGGGGACGAGTACTTCGCCGCCCCGTGGGAGGACGAGGACGCCCAACATCCCGAGCGCTTCCCGAGCCTCGTCGAGCACGCCCGCCGGGAGCTCGGATCCGCGGCGACCGCGCACGACTCCTTCGCGCTGTTCGTCAACGCCCTCGCGGCACGGGCCCGGGAGCTCGGCCGCACCCCGATGCTGTGGAACGACCACGTCGTCCCCGCCTCCGAGCATCCGCTGGTCCCGATCAGCACCGACGTCGTCCTCGACGTCTGGATCCGCTGGCGCGCGTGGACCCCGTCGGTCCACGACTACCTGGACTCCGGGTACCGCGTCGTGAACTCGCACGGTGACCTGCTGTATCTCGTCCTCTCCGAGGACGACCCGCCCCAGCCCCACGGGCGCCGTCGCTCCGGACGGCTCGAGCACACCTTCGCGCCTCGTCGATTCATGGGCCTGGCCGCTGAGGACGTCCACCTCGACGTGCCGCCCGTCCCCGCGGGAGCGCCCGACCCCGTGCTCGGCGCCTCGCTGTCGATGTGGTGCGACAGTCCGGAGCTGATGGGGGAGCGGGAGGCGCTGGAGCTGCTCGACACCTGGGCGGCGCCCTTCGCCCGCGTGATGCGCGGCGGCTGATCGTCGACGGCACGGCCGGGCACCTGGCCCTCCGCCGCGTGCCGTGGAACGATGGGCACTCAACCGATCAAGTCCCCAGGAGTCCCCGTGGCGATCAGCCCGTACCCCCGCACCGGCCTGCAGATGGCCTACTTCCGCACCTGGCATGACAGGATCGCGGACCCGTCGAAGCCCAACTGTTTCGGTGACATCCCCGCCGAGGTCGACGTGGCCTTCGTGTTCCCCGACTTCACTCCTCCCGAGAACCCCTTCTGGGAGGTGCTGCGCGAGGAGTACGTGCCCGCCCTGCACGAGCGGGGCACGGCCGTCGTGCGCACCGCCGACATCGGGACGCTGCTCGATCCGTCCTTCCCCGACACCGCGAGCGGCCACCGCGCCCTCGCGGAGAAGCTCGTCGAGGAGCTCGTGCACGCGCACGGCCTGGACGGGCTCGACATCGACATGGAGAACCGCCTCGAGCCGGCGGACGCCGCGCGCGCGAGCGCGGTCTTCCACGAGCTCTCCCGCCTGGTCGGCAAGGAGTCCGGCACCGATTCGCTGCTGATCTACGACACCAACCTCGGCGGCGACCAGCCCGTCTTCCGTGACACCGCGGCGCTGTACGACTACGTGCTCGTGCAGGCCTACGGGCGCCGGATCGAGAGCCTCCAGACCACCTGGGACACCTTCGCACCGCTGATCCCCGCCGAGCGCTACCTCCTCGGCTTCTCCTTCTACGAGGAGTTCGACCTCAACCGCTGGGACGACACCTCCGAGCCGTTCGAGGAGTCCCGAGCGGTCGCCTACGCGGACTGGCAGCCCGACGGGGAGACCAAGGGCGGGATCTTCTCCTACGCGATCGACCGCGACGGCGTCGCCTTCCTCGACGACGAGATCACCGCCACCGAGTACGGCTGGACCAGGAAGCTCGCGGAGCGCCTGCGCAGCGAGCGCTGACGGCACCGCAGGACCCGGCGGCACGCCGACGGGGCCGGCCCCTCCTGGGAGGGTCCGGCCCCGTCTGCCGTCGCCGCGGCGGGAGCGGCCCGCCGCCCTCAGCCCGCCGGCTGGAGCGCCATCAGCAGCTGGGTCATGTTGCCCATGCCGCCCACCCGCGGGAAGTAGTCCACGTCGGCGGGATCGGGGAACCCGGTCCAGTTCATCTCCGAGTACATGATCCCGGTGCCGCCGCCCTGGCAGGGCGCATGCGGCGCCTGCTCGAGGAAGGCCTGCTGGACGCCCTGCACCCCCGCGGCGATCTCCTCCTGCGTCTCCGGGGTGTTCAGCGTCGAGACCAGGATCTCCATCTTCTCCCGCGCCTCGTCGCCCCAGTCCCAGCGACCCCAGTTGCCGTTGTTCGTCTCCTCCTCGATGGGAAGGATCGTCTGGTCGTACATGGTGTAGTTCGACCACGGAGAGCCCGGGTAGCCCAGACCCGTGGCGACGACGTCGAAGTCGCCGGTGGCCAGGATCGTGTCCATGACGTCCTTCGGCTTCGGGTCGAAGGTGACCTTCACCCCGAGATGCGTCTCCCAGTTCGAGACCACGATCGGCATCGTCACCATGAAGGTCGCGTTGTCGTTCTGGATCTGCAGGCTCAGCGGATGCTCGGTGCCGTCCTTCTCGAGATTCCCGGCCGCGTTCACGGACCAGTCCGACGCCTCGAGCGACGCCTTCGCGGCCTCCGCGTCCAGCGCCATCGGCTCGTCGAACTCGGGCTGCTGCAGCGACTCGTTGAGCACGGGGTCCACGCCCGCGACGTTGGGGATGGTGTACCCGATGCCGGAGGCGTCCATCACCGCGGAGTAGTCGATCGCGGCGCGGAAGGCCTTGCGCACGTCCGGATCGGCCATGGGCGAGTCGGGCTGGGCCGTCATGAAGCAGATGCCCTCCGAGGCGCCGTCGGCGATCCACGCGTAGTTGTTGGTCTCCGCCATGCCGACGAAGCCCTCGACCACGCCGGGTGCGCCGCCCTCGGCGAAGTCGACCTGGCCCTGGGTCACCTGGGTCTCGATGTTGCCGGCCTGCCCGGCAGGGACGAACTGCACCTCGCCGACCTCGGACGTGCCGCCCCAGTAGTCATCCCGCATCGTGTAGGTGACCAGCTGGGTGTCGAAGGACTCCAGGACCGCCGGACCGGTGCCGATGGGGTCGTCCATGATGTCCTGCGGGAACTCGAGGCTGTCACCGTCCTGGTAGATGTGCGCCGGGACGATCGGGTAGTACAGGGCCAGGTTCACCTCCTGCTGACGCTGGTCGCTGTTGTACTTCACGGTCACCGTGTGGTCGTCGGGCGTCTCGATCGGGGCCGAGAGCCAGACGAACTCGTCCTCGGGGGGCTCCGGGTCGGGGGTGCCGTAGATCGAGCCGAGCGTGAAGAGCACGTCGCGAGAGGTGAAGGGCTCGCCGTCGGACCAGGTGACGTCCTGGCGGAGGTGGTAGGTGACCTCCGTGCCGTCCTCGGAGTGGTCCGCGGACTCGGCGAGCATCGGCAGCAGCTGGCCGCCGTCCTTGGAGGACAGACGGAAGAGGGGCTCGTACACGAGGTCCAGCCCCGGGGCGGTGTCGCCGCCGCCGTAGCGGTTGAAGTTCTTGGCGAACTGGTTGGTCGCGGTGACGTCGGTGCCGACCACGAAGAGCCCGCCGCCCTCTCCGCCGGCGCCACCGCCGGTGCCGCCGCCCGAGCCCCCGCTCGAACAGGCCGCGGTGGTCGCAGCGAGCGTTCCGAGGCCGAGGGCGCCGAGCGCACCGCGACGGGTCATCTGTGGTGAGATCATCCTTGATCGTTCCTTCTCAACGTGCCGCGGACGCGGCGTGGGTGGTGGTGGGTGGGGAGAAATCTGGTCTCTCGTCGCCCAGGACGCACAGCACCTCGCGGCCGTCCGGCGCGGTGTAGCGGGGGATGGGAGCGCTCGTGCACTCGGGCCGCGCCAGCGGGCAGCGGTTCGCGAAGCGGCAGCCGACGACCTCGACGGAGTTGTCGACCGGGGCGGCCGACGAGGTCGTGAGAGCGGCGGAGTGGCCGGAGCCCTTGTAGTGCGCGGGGTCGGGGGCGGCGTCGATGAGCAGCCGCGTGTAGGGATGGACGGGGTCGCTGACGATCTGCTCGGTGGGGCCGGCCTCGATGATCCGCCCGCCGTACATCACGTTGATCCGGTCCGAGACGTAGCGGGCGCTGGCGATGTCGTGGGTGATGTAGAGGACGGCGAGGTTCTCGCTCTCGCGCAGGTCCGTGAGCAGGTTCAGCACCTCGAGCCGGATGGAGGCGTCGAGCATCGAGGTGGGCTCGTCGGCGAGCAGCACCTTCGGGTTCACCGCCAGGGACTTCGCGATCGCCACGCGCTGGCGCTGGCCGCCCGAGAGGTCGGTGGGGTAGCGGTCGATGTACCGCGAGGCCGGGGTGAGGTTCACCCTCTCGAGCAGCTCGGTCACCTTCCGCGCCACCGCCCTGCGCCCTGCGGCGATGCGATGGATGCGTACAGGGCGCTCGACGATGTGCCGGATCTTCTTCAGCGCGTTCAGCGAGTTGAAGGGGTCCTGGAAGATCAGCTGCACGTCGCGGTAGTAGCGGCGCTCGTCCTTGGCGGCCTTCTTCAGCGGAGCGCCGCTGACCAGCACCTCGCCCCCGGTCGGGGCGTAGATCAGGGAGAACACGCGGGCGAGGGTGGTCTTGCCGGAGCCGGACTCGCCCACCAGGGCCGCGATCTCGCCCTCGTGGAGGGTGAAGTCGATCCCGTCCAGCGCGCGCACCGTCACCTTGCCCTGGGGTCCGTCCACGCGGAAGTGCACCGAGAGGTCGCGGGTCTCGAAGACGGGCACGGCGGAGCCGTCCCGCCCGGTGGGGCCCTGCCGGGAGGAGCCGCCGCGGGAGCTGTGGCTCGTCGTGCTCATCGTTCCTCCTCGGTGGGGGTGATCGCGACCGCTCGCTGGGCGGCGTCCCGTGCGGAGGCGGCGTGCCGGGCGGCGTCCTCGGCTGCTTCGGGCGTACCGGCCTCGGGCAGCAGGTGGTCCTCGCTCTCCCCGGCCCGGTGGCAGGCCGCGACCCCGGTGGCCGTGGGCTCGAGCTCGGGCCGCTCCCGGTGGCAGAGGTCGATCGCGAGCGGGCAGCGCGGGGCGAAGGAGCAGCCGGGCGGCAGGTCCAGCAGGTCCGGGGGATTGCCGGGGATGCCGCGCAGCCGGCGCACGGGCTCGGACAGCGGCGGGAAGGAGGCCCGCAGGCCCCGCGTGTAGGGGTGCTGGGCGTCGGCGTAGAGCTGCTCGGGCATCCCCACCTCGACGATCCGCCCGCCGTACATGATCGCGATGCGGTCCGAGATCTCCAGCAGCAGGGAGAGGTCGTGGGTGACGAACACGATCGCGAAGCCGAGGGTGGCCTGCAGCTGGAGGATCTGGGTGAGGATCTGGCGCTGCATGACCACGTCCACCGCGGTGGTCGGTTCGTCCATGAACACCACCTCGGGGTACGAGGCCAGCGAGAGGGCGATCAGGGCGCGCTGCTGCATGCCGCCGGAGAGCTGGTACGAGAAGGAGCGCAGCCGCCCGGAGGGGATGCCGACCATCTCCAGCAGCTCACCGGCCCGGGCGCGGGCCGAGGCCTTGGTCGTCGAGCTGTCGTGCTCCATGATCACGTCGATGAACTGGGTCTCCAGGCGGAGCACAGGGTTCAGCGACGCCATCGCGGACTGCATGACGATCGACAGCGAGTCCCAGCGGTACCGGCGCAGCTGGTCCTCGCCGAGTGCGGTGAGGTCCACCGGATCCCCCTCGAGGGGATGGAAGCGCACCGTGCCGGCGCTGGTGACCGCCGGTGGCCGCTGGAGCCGTGAGAGGGCGCTGAGCAGGGTCGACTTGCCGGAGGCGGATTCGCCGGCGATGCCGAGGATCTCTCCGCGGCGCAGCTCGAGGTCGATGTCCCGGCAGGCGGGGACCTCGCCCTCCTCGGTGACATAGGTGACGTCCACCCCGATCGCCTCGAGCAGCAGCGGTGAGTTCTCCAGACGGCGGGCCATCTGCGTCGTGGTCTCGACGGCGATCTGCGAGGCCTCGACGATCTCCGGCACCTGCTCGGCGGTGTGTGTGGTCGCGACGCTCATGAGACGGCTCCCGTCGGGGTGGTTCGGGTGGGCGAGGCGGAGGAGGCGGCCGCCGCGCGCCGGTTGCGCTGGAGGAACTTCCGCATCAGCGTCATCCGCTTGGTGCTGAGGGTCGGGTTCGTGATCTCGTCCAGGCCGAAGTTCACCATCGTGGTGGCGAAGCCCAGCAGCGCCAGGCACAGCCCCGGTGGTACGAACCACCACCACATGCCACGGAACAGGGCGTTCATGCCGAAGGCGTAGTTGATGATCAGGCCCCAGCTGGGCTCCGCCGCGCTGCCGATGCCCAGCATCGCCATCGAGGCCTGCATGCCCACCCCGGCCGCGATGAGGGTGAGGAAGATCGGGGAGAGGATGCCGAACAGATGAGGCATGACCTCGACGAAGACGATGCGCGCCTTGGACTCGCCGATCGTGCGCAGCGCCGTGGTGAAGTCCCGCCCGCGCAGGCTCAGCGCCTGGGCGCGGATGCGGCGCGCGCCGCCGGTCCACTCGAACAGGCCGATGAGGATCGAGACGACGATCAGGGGCATCTCCCGCCAGAAGGTCGCCGCGATGATCAGCACCGGGAAGGAGGGCAGGTTCTGGAAGATCAGGATGACGCCGTTGAGCATGCGGTCCACCGCGCCTCCGAGGAACCCGGCCGCGGTGCCCATCGCGATCGCGATGAGCGAGGCGATGATCGCGGAGGCGAAGCCCACGAACATCGAGTTGTAGGTGCCGTAGAGCATCCAGGTGAGCACGTCCTGGCCGGACACCGTGGTCCCCAGGGGATGGGTCCAGCTGGGGGAGGCGCCCATCGCCTCGGGGAAGATCGTCTGCGGCGTGCGGCCCATGACCTCGGAGGAGAAGGGCTTCCCGAGCGCGGCGACCAGGGTGAACAGCCCGATGATCGTCAGGCCGAGGCCCACCTTCGGATTGCTGAGGAATCGACGGAGCATGCTCAGCTGCCCTCCCTGGTGCGCGGGTCCAGCAGCACGTACACGCTGTCCGCGATGAAGTTGAAGATCAGGCTGAGGATGATGACGATCAGCAGCAGCGCCTGCATCAGCGGGTAGTCGCGCACCGCGGTCGAGGCGCCGATCAGGCCGCCGAGGCCCGGGTAGATGAACACGGCCTCGGCCAGCACGACCGCCATCAGCACTCCGCCCATCGACATCGCCAGGCCCGTGATGTTGGGCAGCAGCGCGTTGCGCGCCGCATAGGCGTTGCGCACGCGCTCGGGGGAGAGGCCCTTGGCACGGGCCAGGTGCACGTAGTCCTCGTTGACGGTCGTGATCATCATGTTGCGCATGCTGAACAGCCAGCCCGTGAAGCCGACCACGATCAGGCAGAACAGGGGCAGGATCGAGTGGTAGGCGATGCTCAGCACCCAGTCGGTGTTCGTGAGGTCCGCGGGCCGGATCCGCTGGTTCACCGCGCCCTGGGCCGGGAACAGGCCCTGGGAGTAGGAGAGGTACCAGACCAGGAGCAGGCCCAGCCAGAACGGCGGGATCGAGGAGAAGAACATCGCGAAGGGGGTGACGAACGAGTCGAGCAGCCTGCCGGGCCGCCATCCCAGGCGTGCCCCGAGATAGGTGCCGATGATCCAGCCCAGCAGGGTCGAGATGAGGCCCAGGTAGACGGTCCACGGCAGGGCCTGCACGATGAGGTCGGTGACTTCCATCGGGTAGTACATGATCGAGCGGCCCAGGTCCAGCTGCGCGAGCTGGACGAGGTAGTTCCAGAACTGCTCCCACAGAGGGGAGTCCGGGTCGCCGTACATGTTGTGGATGATCGTCATCTGGTACTCGGACGGGCGCTGGCCCGTCTTCTCGTAGATGTCGCGGATCATCGACTGGGCCGGGTCGTTGGGCATGAGGCGGGGCAGCGCGAAGTTGAGCACCACCGAGATCAGGAAGACCACCAGGTACGTCCCTGCCCTCTTGGCCAGGAAGACCAGGTTCGGTGGGAGGCGCCGGGGCCTGCGGGCCGGGGGTGTGCTCGTCGTGACGGGGGGAGTCCCTCCCTCCGCCGACATCTGTGTCGCGCTGTTCGTCACGCCTTCTCCTGTCGTATGCCGCCGGTGGCACATCGGAGCGTCGGAATCCGGCGTCGCGTGATGCACGCAACTTAACCGGTGAATCAGAGCTTAACCGCTCCAGGGGCGCTTCCGTCAATCGGCGGCCGTCGCGTCGGACGTGCGGCCGGGGTCCGGAGGTCGCGGGCGGCGGCCGTGGTGGGGGCGGGAGTCGCGATGAGGGCGGGGAGCGTGGTGAGGGTGGGGGCCGTGACGAGGGTGGAGCGTGGTGAGGGCGGAGGCGAGTTGAGGGCGGAGGCGAGGTCCGTGGTGATCTCCCCGGTGAGGTCCGTGACCCCCGCCACCGCGTCGCGTGCGCGGCAGGACTGGCTACACATGCACTCTCTTGTATATGCTTCCGACATGATGTCTGCCGCCGGTGATCCGCTCGATCCTGCTCCCGCTGCACCCGCGTCGCGTCGCGCCCGCGCGGCCGTCGTCGGTGCCTCCGGCTACGCCGGGGGAGAGACCCTGCGTCTGCTGGCCGACCATCCCGGCATCGAGGTCGCGACCGTGACCGCCCACTCGAGCGCGGGCAGGCGCCTCAGCGAGGTCGCCCCCCACATCGATCTCGGTCACGACCCGGTGCTGCAGGAGACCGGTGTGAACACCCTGCGCGGACACGACGTCGTCGTGCTCGCCCTGCCCCACGGACAGTCCGGGGCCATCGCGGCCTCCCTGCGCGCCGAGGACCCCGACGTGCTGGTGCTCGACCTCGGGGCGGACCATCGGCTGGAGAGCGCCGAGGACTGGGCCGAGTACTACGGCAGCGAGCACTCCGGGACCTGGACCTATGGCATGCCCGAGCTGCCCCTGGCCGACGGCACCCGCCAGCGCGACCGGCTGGTCGGCGCGCGCGAGATCGCGGTCCCCGGCTGCAACGCCACCGCCGTGACCCTCGCCCTCGCCCCGCTGGTGCGGGCGGACCTCGTCGACCCCGCCGCGCTCGGCGCCGTCCTGCCCGTCGGCTACTCGGGAGCCGGCCGAGCCGCCAAGCAGCACCTGCTGTTCAGCGAGGCCTCCGGCACCGCGTCCCCGTACGCCGTGGGCGGCACCCACCGCCACGTCCCCGAGGTGCTGCAGAACCTGCGCCGCGCGAGCGGGACGCAGGGGCTGCGCCTCGGCTTCACCCCGGTGCTGGTGCCGATCAGCCGCGGCATCCTGGCCGTGTGCACCGCTCCCGTCGCCGAGGGGATCACCACCGCCGATCTGCTCGGAGCTCTCGACGCGGACTACGCGGACGAACACTTCGTGACCGTGCTGCCCGAGGGTGTCTTCCCCGCCACCGGCGAGGTGACCGGTGCGAACACGATCAGGATCGGCGCCGCCGTCGATCGCCGCAGCGGCCAGGCCACCGTGATCGCCGCGCTCGACAACCTCGTCAAGGGCACCGCGGGTGCCGCGCTCCAGTCCCTGAACCTGGCGCTCGGCCTCCCCGAGACCACGGGCCTGACCCGCACCGCGCTCGCCCCCTGACCCGGTCGCCGGGCCCCGCCGCCCGCCGGCTCGGCCATCGCCCGTCCCGTCCTCTCCCTCTCGCCCGCCCCGTCACCGCGCCGTCGTCCTGCGCGCCCGTCCCCTCCAGGAGCCTCCGTGTCGATCACCCGCCCTCGCGGCTTCCGCGCCGTCGGTCTCGCCGCCGGCATCAAGTCCACCGGCAAGGAGGATCTCGCCCTCGTCGTCAACGACGGTCCCCGCGACACCGCCGCCGCGGTGTTCACCGCGAACCGGGTCCAGGCAGCCCCCGTGCTGTGGTCCCGCCAGGCCGTCGCCGACGGCCGCGCCCGCGCCGTGGTGCTGAACTCCGGCGGCGCCAACGCCTGCACCGGCCCCGAGGGCTTCGCCGACACCCACCGCACCGCCGAGCACCTCGCCGACCGTCTCGAGCTCTCCTCCCAGGACGTGCTGGTGTGCTCGACCGGGCTGATCGGGGAGCGCCTGCCGATGGAGCCGTTGCTGGCAGGGATCACCGAGGCCGTCGGCCGCCTGGGCTCCGGCGCCGACGCCGACTCCTCGGCCTCCCGCGCGATCATGACCACCGACTCGGTCCCCAAGACCGCCGAGGCGACCACGGCCTCCGGCGCCGTCGTGGGCGGCTTCGCGAAGGGCGCCGGCATGCTCGCCCCGCAGCTGGCCACCATGCTCGTCGTGCTGACCACGGATGCCGACGTCGACGCCGCCACGGCCGACGCCGCCCTGCGCGGCGCGACCGCCACCACCTTCGACCGCGTCGACTCCGATGCCTGCATGTCCACCAACGACACCGTGATCCTGCTGGCCTCCGGCGCGAGCGGCATCGCGGTGGACGCCGACGAGCTCGGCGAGGCCGTGCGCGCCGTGAGCGCGGACCTGGCCCGCCAGCTGGTCGCCGACGCCGAGGGCGCGAGCCACGACGTCCACGTCGTCGTCACCTCCGCGAGCACCGAGCAGGCGGCGCTCGCCGTCGCCCGCGAGATCGCCCGCTCCGCTCTCGTCAAGGCCGCGATCTTCGGCAACGACCCCAACTGGGGCCGGATCGTGGCCGCCGCCGGCTGCGTGCCCGAGACGGTCGCGCCGTTCGCCGTCGAGGACCTCTCCGTCACCGTCAACGGCGTGGAGGTGTGCCGCGACGGCGGTGCCCACCGCGACCGCTCCGAGGTGGACATGACCCCGCGCGAGACCCTCATCGAGGTGGATCTCGGCGCCGGGACCGCCACCGGCGACATCTGGACCAACGACCTCACCCACGACTACGTCGAAGAGAACAGCGCCTACTCCTCATGACCAGCACCCCCGGGACACCGCAGCCGGCCGACGCGCCTCAGACCCCGCTGGTGGGCAAGAACCCGCTGGCCCAGCTCGACGCCGCCCGCACCGAGGCGAGGGAGAAGTCCGAGGTGCTCATCGAGGCGATGCCGTGGATGCAGCGCTTCCGCGGCAGGATCGTGGTGGTGAAGTACGGCGGCAACGCCATGGTCGACGACGAGCTGCGGCGCGGCTTCGCGGCGGACATCGTCTTCATGCGCCTGGCCGGCATCCACGTGGTCGTCGTCCACGGCGGCGGCCCGCAGATCAACGCGATGCTCGAGCGCGTCGGCAAGGAGTCCACCTTCCGCGGCGGTCTGCGCGTCACCGACGCCGAGACCATGGACATCGCCCGGATGGTGCTGGTGGGGCAGGTCGGTCGCGAGCTGGTGGGCCTGATCAACCACCACGGTCCCTTCGCCATCGGGATGTCCGGCGAGGACGCCCGTCTGTTCTCCGCCACCCGCCGCGGCACCGTGGTGGACGGCGAGGACGTGGACCTCGGGCACGTCGGCGCGGTGCACTCGGTGAACATCGAGTCGATCAGCGACCTCCTCGAGGGCGGCCGGATCCCGGTGATCTCCTCGATCGCTCCCGAGGTCGACGCCCACGGCGACCCCACCGGGGAGGTGCTCAACATCAACGCCGACCTCGCCGCCGCCGCCCTCGCCGAGGGCCTGGACGCCGAGAAGCTGGTGATGCTCACCGACGTCGAGGGGCTGTACCGGGACTGGCCCGACCGGGCCTCGCTGATCCCCGAGATCTCCGCCTCGGAGCTGCGCGCCATGCTTCCCGGTCTCACCGCGGGAATGATCCCCAAGGCCGAGGCCCTGCTGGGCGCGGTCGACGCCGGCGTGCGCACGGCCGCCATGATCGACGGTCGCATCGAGCACGCCGTGCTGCTGGAGGTCTTCACCACGAGAGGAGTGGGCACGATGGTCAGGAGGGACGACTATGTCTGAGCAGAGCGCCCCCGCACCGGTGCGCGCCGGCGCCGACGAGGACCTCGCCGTCCGCTACGGCGAGGCGCTGCTGCCGGTCTTCGGCACGCCGCAGCGGGTCCTCGTCCGCGGCGAGGGTGTGCACGTGTGGGACACCGAGGGGAAGCAGTACCTCGACCTCCTCGCCGGGATCGCCGTCAACGCGCTCGGCCATGCCCACCCGGCGCTGAGTGCCGCGCTCACGAAGCAGATGGGGACCCTGGGCCACGTCTCGAACTTCTTCGCCTCCGCCCCGCAGATCGAGCTGGCAGAGAAGCTCCTGACGCTCGCCGGGGCGCCTGCCGGCTCCGGCGTGTTCTTCGCGAACTCCGGCACCGAGGCCAACGAGGCGGCGTTCAAGATCGCCCGCCGCACGGGTCGCCCGCGCATCCTCGCACTGAGGAACTCCTTCCACGGCCGCACCATGGGGGCGCTCGCGCTCACCTGGAAGGAGGCCTACCGAGCCCCCTTCGAGCCGCTGCCCGGCGGCGTCGAGTTCCTCGAGGTCGGCGACGAGCAGGCCCTGGCCGAGGCGCTCGCCCCCGGCGACGTGGCCGCCGTGATCGCCGAGCCCATCCAGGGCGAGGCCGGGGTGCGCCCCCTCGGCGAGCAGTACCTGCGCGCTCTGCGTCGCCTCACCCGCGAGCACGGCACCCTGCTGATCCTCGACGAGGTCCAGACCGGGATCGGCCGCACCGGGCACTGGTTCGCGCACCAGGCGATCGAGGGTCTGCAGCCGGACGTGATGACCCTCGCCAAAGGTCTCGGCGGCGGGTTCCCGATCGGTGCGGTGATCAGCTTCGGCCCCGAGGTGCACGATCTGCTGCAGCCCGGGCAGCACGGGACCACCTTCGGAGGGAACCCGCTGGCCTCGGCGGCCGCGCTGGCGGTGCTCGGCACGATCCTCGAGGACGATCTGCTCGAGCACGTCCGCGCCGTCGGCGCGCAGCTCGAGAGCGACGTCCTCGCCCTCGGCCACCCGCTGATCGAGGGGGTGCGCGGCGCCGGCCTGCTGCGCGGCATCGGGCTGACCGCACCGATCGCCCCGCAGGTCGTCACCGCCGCCCTCGAGGCCGGGTTCATCCTCAATGCCCCCGACGCCTCCACGCTGCGGCTCGCCCCGCCGCTGGTGATCACCACGGCGCAGATGGACACCTTCGTGACCGCCCTGCCCGCCCTGCTCGAGGCCGCCGCCCCCGAAGGAGAGAACTGAGATGCCCCGCCACTTCCTGCGCGACGACGACCTGAGCCCGGCCGAGCAGAAGGAGGTCCTCGCCCTCGCGCTCGAGCTCGCGGGCGACCGCTTCGCCCGCCGTCCGCTCGAGGGTCCGCGCACCGTCGCGATCCTGTTCGACAAGTCCTCCACCCGCACCCGGATCTCGTTCGCGACCGGCGTCGCCGAGCTCGGCGGCAGCCCGCTGGTCATGGAGGCCGGCACCAGCCAGCTGGGCCGCGGCGAGTCGATCGCGGACACCACGCAGGTGCTCACCCGCATGGTCTCCGCGATCGTGTGGCGCACCTTCGGGCAGGAGCGCATCGAGGAGATGGCGGCGGCCGCGACCGTCCCGGTCGTCAACGCGCTCACGGACGAGTTCCATCCCTGCCAGATCCTCGCCGATCTGCAGACGATCGCCGAGCACACCGGAGGGCTGGCCGCAGGGGACGCCGCCCTGGCCGGACGCTCGCTGGCCTACCTCGGCGACGGCGCGAACAACATGTCCCACTCGTACTTGCTCGGCGGTGCGACCGCCGGCATGGACGTGCGGATCGCCGCCCCCGCCTCCCACCAGCCCGCTCCCGAGGTGCTGGCCCGGGCCCGGGAGATCGCCGCGAGCACCGGAGGCGCGGTCACCGTCACCGAGGACCCGCGCGCCGCGGTCGTCGGCGCGAGCGCCGTCCTCACCGACACCTGGGTGTCGATGGGGCAGGAGGGGGAGCACGGCCGCGGTGAGGAGACCTTCTCGCCCTATCAGGTCACCGAGGAGCTCATGGAGCTCTCCGGCGGGATCTTCCTGCACTGCCTGCCCGCCTACCGGGGCAAGGAGGTCGCCGCCTCGGTGCTCGACGGACCCGCCTCCGTCGTGTGGGACGAGGCGGAGAACCGCCTGCATGCCCAGAAGGCCCTGCTGACGTGGCTGCTGGATCACCCCGACGAGCACACCGCGGTCCAGGCCCGCCCGCGGGAGGAGGCGCGATGAGCGACTCCCGGCGGGCGCTGGCCCAGACCAAGACCTCGCGCCAGCAGCGCATCGTCCAGCTCCTGACCCACCAGGAGGTCTCCTCGCAGTCGCAGCTCGCGCTGCTGCTGATCTCCGAGGGCATCGAGGTCACCCAGGCCACCCTGTCCCGGGACCTGGTCGAGCTGCAGGCGGAGAAGGTGCGCGGATCGGCCGGCAGCCTCGTCTACCGCCTCCCCCCGGAGGGTGGGACGCCGCGCCCCGCGAGCGCTCCGGAGAACGAGCTGCTCGAGGCGCGCCTGCCGCGTCTCGCCGAGGGGCTGCTGGTCTCCGCGGAGGCCAGCGGCAACCTCGTGGTGGTGCGCACCCCTCCTGGTGGTGCGCAGTATCTCGCATCCGCGATGGACCGTTCGGTGATGCCGGACGTCCTCGGTACGATCGCGGGTGACGACACCGTGCTGCTGGTCTCCCGCGACCCCGCCGGCGGTGACCGGCTCGCCGAGCGCCTGCTCGATCTCGCGGAGGGCCGACGGGAGTCCGCGGAGCCCCCCGGTCCCGGACCGCTCGCCGACCCCGAGGCGGGTCCCGGCGCCTGAACCGCCCCGCGGCACCCGACCTCCGTGCCCGTCCCGACCGACCACGACCACCGCGACCCACGACCACCGTGAACCTCGAGCGCAGTGAGCCTCGAGTTCTGTGAACCACGACTAGGAGCTACTCCCGTGACCGAACGCATCGTCCTCGCCTACTCCGGCGGCCTCGACACCTCCGTCGCCATCGGCTGGATCCACGACGCCACCGGCGCCGACGTCATCGCCTGCGCGGTGGACGTGGGCCAGGGCGGAGAGGACCTCGAGGTCATCCGCCAGCGCGCCCTGGACTGCGGCGCCGTCGAGGCCTACGTCGCCGATGCCCGCGACGAGTTCGCCGACGAGTACTGCATGCCCGCGCTCAAGGCGAACGCGCTGTACATGGACGCCTACCCGAACGTCTCCGCGATCTCCCGTCCCGTGATCACCAAGCACCTGGTCAAGGCGGCCAAGAAGTACGGCGCCACCACGGTCGCCCACGGCTGCACCGGCAAGGGCAACGACCAGGTCCGCTTCGAGGTCTCGATCACCTCGCTGGCCCCCGAGCTCAAGTGCATCGCCCCGGTGCGCGACCTCGCGCTCACCCGCGACAAGGCGATCGACTACGCCGAGCGCAAGGGCCTGCCGATCGCGACCACCAAGCACAACCCGTTCTCGATCGACCAGAACGTGTGGGGCCGCGCGATCGAGACCGGCTTCCTCGAGGACATCTGGAACGAGCCCACCAAGGACGTCTTCAGCTACACGGACGACCCGGCGTTCCCCCCGGTCGCCGACGAGGTCGTGATCTCCTTCGAGCGCGGTGTGCCGGTCGCGATCGACGGGCGGAGCGTCACGGCGCTCGAGGCGATCCAGGAGCTGAACCGTCGCGCCGGCGCCCAGGGCATCGGCCGCATCGACATCGTCGAGGACCGTCTGGTGGGCATCAAGTCCCGCGAGGTGTACGAGGCGCCCGGCGCGATGACGCTGATCACCGCCCACCAGGAGCTCGAGCGCGTCACCCTCGAGCGCGAGCAGTCCCGCTTCAAGCGCACCGTCGGCGATCGCTGGACCGAGCTGGTCTACGACGGTCAGTGGTTCTCGCCGCTGAAGAAGTCCCTGGACGCCTTCATCGAGGACACCCAGCGCTACGTGAACGGCGACATCCGGATGTCCCTCCACGGCGGCCGCGCCACCGTCACCGGACGCCGCTCCGAGACCGGTCTGTACGACTTCAACCTCGCCACCTACGACGAGGGCGACACCTTCGACCAGGCCAGCGCGCGTGGCTTCATCGACATCTACGGCCTCGCGGCCAAGCAGGCAGCGGCCCGCGATGTCGCCTTCGGCAACGGCGAGGACCTCGACGCCGCCGGGGAGCAGGCATGAGCCAGGACGGCACAGCTCCCGTCGGCGCGACCCCCGCCGCCGGCTCGCCCACGGGCGACGCCGATCCGTCGGCCGCGCAGGAGAAGGCCTCGCTGTGGGGCGGACGCTTCGGCTCCGGCCCCGCCGCGGCGCTGGCTGCGCTGTCGGTGTCGACGCACTTCGACTGGCGCCTGGCGCAGTACGACCTGCGCGGCTCGGCGGCGCACGCGAACGTCCTCCACGCCGCCGGGCTGCTCAGCGACGACGAGCTGGCCCGGATGCAGGACGCCCTGGAGCAGCTCGCGGCCGACGTCGCCTCCGGCGGGTTCGTCGCCGCGCCCGATGACGAGGACGTGCACACCGCTCTCGAGCGGGGCCTGATCGAGCGGGCCGGGACCGAGCTCGGTGGCAAGCTGCGCGCGGGCCGTTCCCGCAACGACCAGATCGCGACGCTGATCCGGCTGTACCTGCGCGACCAGGCGCGCGCGATCGGCGACCAGGTCCTCGACCTCGTGGACGTGCTGGTCGCACGGGCGCGTGAGGTGCACGGTGCGCCCATGCCCGGGCGCACCCATCTCCAGCACGCCCAGCCGCTGCTGCTGAGCCATCACCTGCTGGCCCACGCGTGGCCGCTGCTGCGGGACGTGGAGCGGCTGCGGGACCTCGACGCCCGAGCGGACTCCTCGCCCTACGGGTCCGGGGCGCTCGCGGGGTCGAGCCTGGGGCTGGATCCGCAGGCCGTCGCCGCGGAGCTCGGCTTCTCGGACTCGGTGTGGAACTCGATCGACGGGACCGCCTCCCGTGACCTCACGGCCGAGTTCTCCTTCGTGCTCGCGATGATCGGCATCGACCTGTCTCGCCTGGCCGAGGAGGTCATCCTGTGGAACACCAAGGAGTTCTCGTTCATCACCCTGGACGACTCCTTCTCCACCGGCTCCTCGATCATGCCGCAGAAGAAGAACCCTGACATCGCCGAGCTCGCCCGCGGCAAGGCCGGGCGCGTCGTCGGCGACCTGGTGGGACTGCTGACCACGCTCAAGGCGCTGCCGCTCGCGTACAACCGGGACCTGCAGGAGGACAAGGAGCCGGTCTTCGACCAGGTCGACTCGCTGGATCTGGTGCTGCCGGCCTTCACCGGCATGATGGCGACGCTCGTGTTCCACACCGAGCGCATGGCAGAGCTCGCCCCGCAGGGCTTCTCGCTCGCCACCGACATCGCCGACCACCTGGTGCGGCGCGGGGTCCCCTTCCGCAGCGCCCATGAGATCTCAGGGGCCTGCGTGAAGGTCGCCGAGTCCCAGGGCAAGGAGCTGTGGGATCTCACCGACGACGAGCTGAGCGGGATCTCCGAGCATCTGGACGGCTCCGTCCGCTCGGTGCTCTCGGTCGAGGGGTCGATCGCCTCCCGGGATGCGAAGGGGGGCACCGCTCCGGTGCGGGTCGCCGAGCAGGAGGACGCCGTCTCCACGGCGCTCTCCGCGCTGCGGGACTTCACCCGCGATCGCACCGACCCGCGCTCCGCCTGAGGCTCCGGCGACGGCTCCGATGGCGGTTCCGCCGCCCGCGGTCGACCGTCGTCGGACCGCTGCCCGTCGCCCGCTGGGCGCCATGCCGCCATACGTCGTGCGTCCGCGCCGTGCGCTGGGGCGCGGAGAGGGAGACGGCTCGGTGGCGCATCGCGCACCGCCGAGGGCGGATCTGTGACAATGGCGCTCGGGCCCGGCAGCGGGCCCGTCGGGCACGACGACCGGACCCCGGTCCCCGTCGGCCCGTCCACCGCTCCGGCCCACGCGGCCCGACCCCTGGGCACCCGAGGTGCCCGCTCGAGAGGAACCGATCGATGCATTCCGTCCTGGATGAGCTCGCCTGGCGAGGACTCGTCGTGCAGACCACCGGGCGCGAGGCGCTCGGCAGCGCTCTGGCGGACGGACCGCTCAGCCTGTATTGCGGGTTCGACCCGACCGCCGCGTCGCTGCACGTGGGCCACCTGACCCAGGTGCTCACCATGCGGCGACTGCAGCTCGCGGGCCACCACCCGTATGCGCTGGTGGGCGGAGCGACAGGATTGATCGGCGACCCGCGGATGTCGGGGGAGCGCGTCCTGAACGACGGTGAGATCGTCGCGAGCTGGGTGGACAGCCTGCGAGGGCAGATCTCGCGCTTCCTCGACCTCGAGGGCGAGTACGCGGTGACGATGGTGGACAACCTCGACTGGATCGGGCAGATGAGCGCGCTCGACTTCCTGCGCGACATGGGCAAGCACTTCCGCATGGGGACGATGCTCGCCAAGGACACAGTGGCCCGACGTCTCCAGAGCGACGAGGGGATCAGCTACACGGAGTTCAGCTACCAGGTGCTCCAGGGCATCGACTATCTCGAGCTGAACCGGCGCCACGGCGTCTCCCTGCAGTACGGAGGCAACGACCAGTGGGGCAATCTCCTCTCGGGCGTCGACCTGATCCACAAGGTCGAGGGGCGTGACGTGCATGCGATGACCACACCGCTGGTCACGAAGGCGGACGGCACCAAGTTCGGCAAGAGTGAGGGCGGCGCCGTCTGGCTCGACGCAGAGCTCACCAGCCCGTACGCGTTCCACCAGTTCTGGCTCAACGCCGCCGATGCCGACGTCGTGAACTACCTGAAGTACTTCACCTTCCGCACCCAGGAGCAGATCGCCGAGCTCGAGCACGCCACGGCGACCAGCTCGCACGAGCGCCGGGCGCAGAAAACCCTCGCGGACGACCTGACCACGATGGTCCATGGGGAGACGGCCACCGCTCAGGCGAGAGCGGCGGCCGCGGTGCTCTTCGGCCGCGGCGACGTCAGGGAACTCGACGAGCACACCCTCGCGACGATCGCGCGGGAGCTGCCCGGAGCGGCCGTCAGCAGGACCACGCCGCTGGTGGACGCGTTCATCGAGGTGGGGATCGCGGGGTCGAAGGGAGCTGCTCGAAGGGATGCCGAGGGCGGAGGACTCTCGGTCAACGGCGAGAAGATCTCGGCCGACGACCTCCCCCGGGAGATCGGCGATCTCGCCGCACTCCCCGGTGGCCATCTGCTGCTGCGCCGCGGTCGGAAGAACGCCGCGATGGTGCGCCTGGCCGGCTGAGCCCGTCCTTCGTCGGGTGAGCACCGCGCCCGGCACGATTCGCACCCGGAGGAGCCCCGGGGTCCTGTCACGAACCGGACCCCGGGGCTCCTTCTGATCCACAGGTCCGCCGTTCCTGGCCCGGCGGGCCTCCCCGGCGGGCCGCCTAGGCGAGGGCGCGGCAAACTGTCAAGTCGACGATAAGGGGCGGTGACCCCCCTCTCAGACGTGGGTCACACCGGGGCGACGGAGCGCTTTCCGCGAGCGAAAAAAGCTCCCTGACCTGGATGTCAGTACGCGCGGTAGGTCCCGGAGGGGCCGATTCGGCGGGTTTGACGGCCCCCGCCGGGACCCGTAATGTCTTCCCTTGTCAGCAGCGAGGACGCGGACACGACGGGCCGAGCATCTCCCACGGGAGACAGGCGGAACGGCGTGGAGCGGACTGGCAGCGGACGGCCGGATCGGGAGACCGAGACGGCGGCCGTGACGGATGGTCGCAGGGCGGATCGCAGGTCGATGCGCACGAGACCGGAAGCACACGGAGCGGAGTTGGACCGGAGCGCGAAGAACTGCTAGAGTAGGGACTCGCGCCGGGACGACGAAGACAAGAAGTCGTCGGACGGAAACCTCCGCCGGCGCCCGAGCCTCAGAACTCACCCGTGGAAACGGGCTGATGATGATGTGC
>NZ_JBQSWB010000028.1:0-30935 GCF_052446295.1 Brachybacterium sp. AOP43-C2-M15 | reverse complement strand
TCTCGAACTTCGGGCTCTGCTCGGTCATGGGGGCTCCTCCTGGGACGGGTGTCGGTCCAGCCTGGCCCGGGATCGCCGCCGGGGGCGAGGACCGTGAACGTCTGTGTCCGCCCGCGCGTCCGCCCTGCCCTGCTCGACGGTGCCCGCTCGCCCGCCGCCGGGGCCCCTCACCGGTCGAGCTCGAGCACCTCCCCCTGCCAGCGGCTGCGCAGCCATCGGTCGTGGGAGGCGATCAGCAGGGTGCCGGTCCACTGCTCGAGCGCCGCCTCGAGCCGGGTCGCGGTGACCAGGGCCAGATGGTTGGTGGGCTCGTCCAGGACCAGCAGCTCGGGCGGGTCCAGCAGCACGGCGGCGAGCATCACGCGGCGCAGCTGACCGCGGGAGAGCAGCTCGAGGGGACGGGACAGGTCGCGCGGGTGCACGAGCCCGAACAGCTCCGGCACCTCGTCGTCGGCCCCGCTGATCCCCGCGGCCTCGCGCAGGTGCTGACCGACGGTGCGGCCGGGCGGCGCCTCGTCGTCCTGACCGAGGTGCCCGATGCGCAGGCCGCGGGGACGGTCCACGGTGCCGGCGCTCGGAGTGAGCGTCCCCGTGACCGCCTCGAGCAGCGTGGACTTGCCGCTCCCGTTCGCGCCGGTGACCAGCAGCCGCTCTCCGCGGGAGAGACTGAAGGAGGTGGGGGCGAGGCGGCCGGTGACCTCGAGCGCGCTGACGGCGAGCTGGACCTGCCCGTCCCCGCCTCCCGGCGCCGCGGGCAGGTGCGTGAGCTGCAGCTCCGCGGGAGGCTTGCGGACCTGCTCCTGCTCGAGCTGGGCGAGACGGGCTCGGGCGTCCCGCAGCCGACGAGAGACCACGGCCGCGTTGCGGTCGGCGTAGAACTTCTTCGAGATCCTCGACTCGGTGCGCGGCGCGGCGCCCGGATGGCCCACGGTCGCGGCGTCCTTGACCGCCTGCCGCAGGGACGAGAGCTCCTCCTGCTCGCTGCGGTAGCGGTGCTCCCAGCGGTCCCGTGCCTCGAAGCGGGCCAGCAGGTAGTCGCTGAACCCGCCGGTGTACACGGTGAGCCCGCCGGGCTCTGTCGCGAGCGGGGACTCGGCGGGGTCGAGGTCGAGCTGGGCCACGGTCGCATCGTCGAGGAAGGCGCGGTCGTGGCTCGCGATCAGCACCGGGCCGGGGTGGGCGGCGATCGCGCCCACGAGGAAGGCGGCACCGGCGTCGTCGAGATGGTTGGTGGGCTCGTCGAGCAGCCAGCTGGTGGGGCGCGCGACCAGGAGGTGCGCGAGGGCCAGCCGCTCGCGCTGACCGCCGCTGATCCGCCCGATCGCCGTGGCGGGGTCGACCTCGGCGAGGCTCAGCCCGGCCAGGACCTCCTCGGCGCGGCGGTCCGCGTCCCACACGTCGGCGAGCGTGGCCTCGGCGAGCAGCTCGTCGTAGCGCTGCACGGCATGCGGCGGCGGCTCTCCCCCGGCGTCGGCGAGGGCCTCGCCGGCGGCGAGCAGCTCGCGCTCGAGGCGGCGGGAGCGCTCGAGCGCGTCGGCGATCACCTCGGCGAGCGTGACCGACGGGCCGAAGGGGAGCTCCTGGTGGAGCACGCCGAGAGGGCCGGGGACCGCGAGCGTGCCGGTGTCGGGGACCAGCTGCCCGGCGAGGACCCGCAGCAGCGTGGACTTGCCGCTGCCGTTCTCGCCGAGCAGTCCGGTGGGGCGCCCGGCAGGCACCACCAGGCTCACGTCGGTGAGCACGCGTCGATCGGGGTAGGAGAAGGAGATCCCGTCGGCCCGCAGGTGCAGGCCGGCCCCTCCGGGAGCGGCGGCCCCGAGCTGCGCATCGGCGGGGGCGGCGGCGACACCTGCCGGGGTGTCGACGGGCGAGGTGTCGACGGGCGAGGTGGGGTGCAGGGGGTGCGCGGACATGGATCAGCTCCTCGGCGCGGAGGGTCGGTGGACGGCGGGGCTGATCACAGGCGCATGGCACCACGGTAGGGGGCGACGCGGGCCGGGGTCCAGGAGTTTTCGGCGGCCGTCGGGCGCGATGGCCGTCGGGCGGGGTGGGAGCCGGCCTCAGTCCAGCTGGCCGAGCGCGGCGACGGCCGAGCGGATCCCGGCCGGGTCGCCGATGCGCCGCGGATCGCGCGGGAAGTCCTCGAGCGCGGCCCGGGCGGCCTCGACCTCGGCGCCGGAGAGCAGCGCCACCAGCGCCACCCGCACGCTGCCGCCCGCGGCGTCCAGCACCTCCACGGCGCGCTCCGGATCCTGCCCGGTGGCCTGCACGAGCATGCGCACGGTGCGTGCGACGAGCTTCGCGTTCGTCGGCCGCACCTCGATCATGAGGTTCCCGAAGGTGGTGCCCAGGCGCACCATCGTCGCGGTGGACAGCGCGTTCAGGGTGAGCTTCTGCGCGGTGCCCGCCTTCATGCGCGTGGAGCCGGTGACGACCTCCGGGCCGACGTCCAGCAGGACCGGGTGATCGGCCAGCGGCGCGAGCTGCGCCTGCGGGTTCGCGGAGATCAGGGCGGTGGGCATGCCCGCGGCGCGCGCGGCCTCCAGGGCCCCGCCCACGAACGGGGTGCGTCCGCTCGCCGCCAGGCCGATGACCACGTCCCCGGGGCGGCAGCGGCTGCGCACCAGCTCCGCCCCGGCCTCGGTGGAGTCCTCGGCACCCTCCACCGCGGTGAGGAAGGCGCCCTGGCCGCCGGCGATGTGGGCGGCGACCATCGACTCGTCGGCGTTGAAGGTGGGAGCGAGCTCCACCGCGTCCAGCACGCCCAGGCGGCCGGAGGTGCCGGCGCCGAGGTAGTGGACGGTGCCGCCGCCGGCGATCGCCTCGACGCACACCTCGACCAGGGCGGCGATCTCCCCCGCCCGGGCCTGGACGGCGGCGGCGACCGTCGCGTCCTGCCCGAGGATCACGTCGACCATGCCGCGGGCGTCGAGCGCATCGAGCTCCGCACTGGCGGGGTTGCGCTCCTCGGTCGGGGAGGCGAGGTCGACGAGGGAGACGTCGAGGGCCGTCCCGTCCGGCTGGGGGTGGGTCACGGGGGATCTCCTGAGCTCGGGGGCGGGGTCGCGCGGCGTGCCGGGCGCCGTCGGTGGCCGTCCGGGAGCGCGCGCGGTGCAGGGGCCAGGGTAGCGAGGTCCGTCTACGATGTCGGGAGACGACGAGGGGGATCCACATGAGCGAGTCCGATCCCGGGACGCACGGGCGCGACCGCGGCGGGCCCGGTGCCGGGGCCGAGCCCGGCTCGGCGAGCGCTGCCGGCCAGGTCCCGTCCTCCTCGTCGAACCACCTGGTCATCGCCGGGGACATCGGCGGGACCAGTGCACGCCTCGCCCTCGCCCCGCTCGGCGGGCCGGTGGTCGCGGAGGCGGAGGGGCCCGGGGCGAACCTGCGCTCCTCGGGCCCGGCCGCGTTCGACGTCCTCGTCGAGACCGTGCGCGAGGTCCTCCAGCGGGGCCGGCAGGTGCTGGGCGGCGACGGCGAGGTGGCCGCGATGGCGCTGGGCATCTCCGGCGCCGGCCCGGCCCGTGCCGCCCAGGTGCGCGAGGCCGTCGGCGAGCGCCTGGCGCGGCTGGACATCCCTCCCGAGCGGATCCTCGTCACCGACGACCTGCACACCGCCTTCCTCGCCGGCGGGGCGGGGGACGACGGCCTGCTGGTGCTGGCCGGGACCGGTGCGGTCGCGGTGCGCTTCCACGACCGCGAGCCGGTGGCCCGGCGGGACGGCATGGGCTGGCTGCTGGGGGACATCGGCTCCGCGGTCTGGCTGGGGCGGCGCACTCTGGAGGCGGTCGCGGCGGACATCGACGGACGCGGCCCGCACACCCGTCTCACCGAGGAGATCGGCAGGATTCTCGACCTCGACCTGCGCGAGGGGGAGCATCCGCCCTCGGCCACCGGCGATCCGCGCCAGGACCTGATCCGGGCGCTGGACGAGCACCTGCCCGCCGGGGCGCCCGCGGCGCTGGGCCTCTTCGCGAGGGTGCCCGGGAGCATCGTCGAGGACCCGGTGGCCCGGGAGATCATCGACACCGCGATCGGGCACGTGCTGGACACCGTGCGCGCCCTGGACCCCGACGCCTCGCTGCCGGTGGTGCTGGCCGGGTCCGTCCTCACCGGCCCCGGGCCGATCCACGACGGGGTCGAGCAGGGGCTGCGCAGCGCGGGCCGCTCCTTCCGCACCGCCCCCACGGGTCTGCCCGGGGCGCTGCTCCTGGCCCGGGAGCGGGCCGGAGATCTCCTGCCGTGAACGACACCGCCCCCGGCCCCGACCCCGCACCGCGGCAGATCCGCCGCAGCCGCCCGCGACGGCCCCGTGCCGTCCGGCGTTCCCGTGCCGACCGTCGGCCCCGTGCCGACCGTCGGTCCCAGGTCGTCCGTCGGCTCCGCCAGCTCGCTGCGCACCGTCGAGCCCGCGCCGTCGGTCGACGTCCGCGCCGCCGCCGGTCGCTGCGCCGCCGTCTGCTCTCCGAGAACCTGCGCCTGACCCTCGCGGCGCTGCTCTCGATCGTGCTGGGCCTCGGGGCCGTCCTGCCGATGGGGATCGCGGACCCGGACCGCGACGCGCTCACGATCCCACTGTTCCTCATCCTCCTGATCGTGATGATCTCGGTGTACACCCTGGCCATCGCCGGTCTGACCCTGTGGTCGCTGTCCGGACAGCCGCGGCGGCGCATGGTCGCCGCCGCCCGGTTGCCGCGCGCCCGCCGCGCCGTGCGCTTCTACCGCTGGTACATGGGGCGCAGCAGCGCTTTCAGCGAAGTGGTGCAGATGCTGATGATGGCGGTGATCGCGGTGCTGCTGCTCATCTCCCCGCCGCCCGAGGTGCCGATCACGGCGCTGCTGGTGCTGACCGTCGCCGCGGTGATCACCGCCTGGATCGGGTCGGTGGTGACCTTCGCGGTCGAGTACGCCGCCGAGGACTCCCGCGGCACCGCCTTCTCGCTGCCCGGCACCGACGGACCCGACCGTGCGATCGGCGACTACGTCTACGGAGCGGTGCTGATCCAGGCGTCCTCCGGCGCCGGCGAGCTCACGCCGCTGACCGCCGCCGGCCGCCGCCTGGTGCGCCATCAGGTGATCCTCGCCCACGTCACCAGCACGATCATCATCACCCTGGGGGTCTCCGCGGTGATCACCGCGGTGGCCTGAGGGCGCGCGCCGAGGGGCGAGGTCCACGGTCGGCGGGTCCCGTGCGCGGTCCGGCCGCCGCTGACGACGAAGCGGCGTCCCGGACCGGGCGCGACGATTAGGATGGCGAGCGTCCGCCCGCCGTTGCGCCGGGCGCCCGGGAACATGGCCGGGCCCTGCGCGCCGCCCGATCCGGAAGAAGGCCTCCCTCGATGCCCGATCCCCACGACCAGATCCCCACCCGCGAGAAGGTGCTGATCATCGGCGCCGGCCCCGCCGGTCTCGCCGCCGCCGCGGCGCTGAAGGCGCTGTCGGTCCCCTTCGATCTGGTCGACCGCGCCAAGCACGTCGGCGGGATCTGGGACCTCGAGCGCGAGGACACGCCGGTGTGGCGCACGATGGAGATGATCTCCTCGCGCGAGCACACCCAGTACGAGGACATGCTGCAGCCGGTCTCCTTCCCGGAGTACCTCTCCCCCGCCCAGATGTCGAAGTACCTGCGGGCCTATGCCGCGCGGCACGAGCTCACCGAGCACTTCCGCCCCCGCACCGCGGTGCGCTCCGCGCGCCCCTTCGCCGAGGGCGTGTGGGAGGTGGAGCTGTCCACCGGCGAGGTCGGGATCTACCGCGCGGTCGTCTCCGCCCATGGCATCGCCGAGCGCCCGCACCGCCCGGACTGGGCGGAGGACGTCCCCTCCTCGGTGCAGGTCATCCATGCCAAGGACTGGACCGGGGCCGACGGCCTCGAGGGCAAGCGGGTGCTGGTGGTCGGCTCCGGGCAGTCCGCCGCCGACATCTCCGTCGACGCCGCCCGCCGCGCTCTCGAGGTGCGCTGGTCGATGCGCACCGGGCACTGGGTGGTGCCGCGCCGCATCGCCGGGACGCCGGGGGACGTCGCCGCCTCCAAGGAGCCCTCGGTGCTCGGCGGGCTGAACGGGCGGATCGCCGAGACCGTCATCCGCCGCACCGTCGGCGATCCCGCCGCCGCGGGCCTCCCGGCCCCGGCCGCGCCCCTGCTCGAGGACGCGGTCATCGTCTCCGACGACGTGCTGGACCGGGTGCGCGAAGGCCGGATCACCCCGGCCGGCGAGGTCACGGGCGTGGACGCCGACGGCGGCGTCACCCACCTGGCCGTCGGCGCGCACGCCGGGCACCTGGGCTTCTCCCCGGACCTCATCGTGCTCGCCACCGGCTACGAGTCCGGCGCCCCGCACCTGCCGGCCGATCTGGTCCCGCGCACCGAGTCCGGCGCCCCGGACCTGTTCCTCGGCGCCTTCGCCCGCGGCCGCGACGACCTGGTGCTCCTGGGCCAGCAGCGGGTCGTCGGCGGCGCGCTGCCGATCCTCGTCGAGCAGGCGGACATCGCCGCCTACATGCTGGCCGCCGCCCGGGAGGGCTCCTCCCCCGCGCTCGAGCAGTTCCGCCGCCTGCGGGCGGGCTCCGAGAGCGCCGTGCCGGTGGCGTCCTCGCCGCGCGGCTCCGGCCTGCGCGGACGGGTCGAGGGCCTGTTCGGCGCCCAGAAGGTCACGGCGCGCCGCGCCCCGGAACCGGCCGGCGAGGCGGGGGAGGACCTGATCCCGCGGGTCGACCGCGACACCCTGCTGGCCCGTCTGCGCGCGATGCGGGCCCTGTTCGCCTGATCCGGCGCCCGCGCCGCGCGGGCACGTCTGCGGCACGAGCCGTCCCGCGGCGCGGGGGTCAGTCCTCGCGCGGGCGGCGCGGCCCGCCCGGGACCGCGGCGAGCACCACCGCGCCGACCACCGTCACGGCGAGCACCGCGACCCCGGCCCGGTGCTGATCGGCCAGGGCGTCGGCCCACCAGGTGCGGCCGGTGGCGCCGAACCAGCTCGCGGCCAGCAGCGCATCGGTGAACAGCAGGGCGAGACCCGCGACCAGCCCCACCGTGAGCGGGAGGGCGAGCACCACGAGGCGCCGCCAGGCAGGGACGGCCGGCACGACCCGCACCGCGTGCGCGCTCACCATGCCCCCGAACAGCGCCGTCATCTGCAGCGCGAGATGGGCGGCGTGCCCGTCGAGAGCGACCCGGAGGAACGGGCTCACGTACGCCGCGACCAGCAGCGCCGGACCGACCACCGCGAGCAGCGCCGCGAGCCACCAGCGCCCGCGCACCACCGCGCGCAGGCGCTCGGGGACCGTGCCGATGCTGCCCAGCAGCACCCCGACCGCCACCATCAGCAGCACGTGCTGCAGCACGTGGGCGGAGATCAGCACCTTGCCGTACACGTTCAGCGGCCCGCTGGTCAGCAGCACCAGCGCCGCCGCGCCGAGCACGAGGCGGACGCTCTCGGCCCGAGGCCGGCGGGAAGCCCGCGGACGCCACCACAGCAGCACCAGCACGCACGCGAGCGCCATCCCGAACGGATCCGGGCGCCAAGCGGTGAGCACGGCGGTCAGCTCGGGCGCCGCGGGCAGCGGGTAGCCGGTGAGCACGCCCGCGGTGCCCGCCGGCGGGGTGCCCGCCTCGGCCGGGGGCGGGGACGAGCTCATGGCGGCGGCGAGCGCGACCGCGAGTCCCATCAGCGCGAGCTCGAGCAGCGCCAGGCGACGGTAGGTGGCGCGGGCGTGCTCCCCTGCCGTCCCGGCCCCGAAGCCGTCCGCGATCTGGCGTCGCTGCAGCGCACCGAGGCCGCCGAGCACCAGCAGCAGCACGGCCTTGGCGACGCCCAGCTGCACGTATGCGCTGGTGAGGATCTCACCGGGCCCATTCATGCGCACCGCGAGCGCCCACACCCCGCTCAGTGCGAGCGCGACCCAGCAGATCAGCGCGAGATGGGAGTAGCCGCGCACCACGGCCTCGTCGTCCCGGCCCCGCGCGGGCAGGATCTGCAGCACGGCCAGGCCGCCCAGCCAGATCCCCACCGCGAGCAGGTGCACGAGCATGGTCGAGGTGCCCACCTCGTGGGTCTCGTCGCCGGCGGCGTGCCCGGTCATGGCCGCGGCGAAGGCGACGAGACCGGCGAGCACCGCGACGGCGCGGGCGATCCCCGCCGAGGTGCCGAGCACCGCGACCGTGGTCGTGGCCGCGGCGATCACCAGGCCGGTCAGCAGCCAGATCCCGAGGTCGGTGGCGAGGAAGACGCTGAGGTCGGAGCCGAAGCGCGCGGAGCCCACGGGCTGCCCGGTCGCCACCGCGTAGGAGAAGGCGAGGGAGGCGCCGCGGGCCAGGGTGGCCACGCCCGCCGCGGCCGCGACCACGGTGAGGACACGGGCCCGGTCCCTCGGGTCCCGCAGCAGCCATCCCGCGATCGCCGCCCCGCCGAGGGTGAGGGCGCCGGCGAGATCCGCGATCGTCGCGGCGACCGGTGCGCCGACGCGGGCGGCGGGCCCTGCGTCGAGGAGCACCAGGTTGTCTCCCCCGGCGGCGTCGGCCGCGAGGACGGACACCAGCGTGAGCACGACGAGGCCCCCGAGCAGCAGCAGGAGCACCGCCGGGCGCGGCCGGGCGAGGGCGGGAGAGGTCATGAGACGAGGACCAGTCCCAGCCACAGCGCGGCCATCCCGGAGCCGGTGCTGAGCATCAGATAGGCCAGGGCCACGGAGAAGGTGCCGCGGCGCACGAGCTCGACGATGTCCAGCGCCGCGGTGGACAGCGTCGACAGACCGCCGCAGAAGCCGACGGCCAGCGTCAGGTAGACCAGCTCGCCAGATCCGGTGGCCGAGCCGAGACGGGCGACCACGGTGCCCAGCACGAAGCAGGCGAGGATGTTGACGACGAAGGTGGTCCAGGGCCGGATCTGCTCCGCCCGGACCGAGTCGCGGGAGGCGGCGACGCGGGTGCTGAGCTCGCGCACCCCCCAGCGCACCACGGAGCCGAGCCCTCCGCCGATCCCCACCAGGAGCACGGCCAGCAGGAACTGTCCCGCGCTCATGACACGTCCTCCGGCGACGAGGCGGGCCGCGGAGTCCCTGGCGACTGCGCGGACCCTGGCGACTGCGCGGAGCCGGCGGACCGGGCGGGCGCGGCCGGGCGCGGCGAGGCCGCGGAGGGGCGGGCGGCGAGGCGGCGGCCGACGAGCATGCCCAGCAGGAGGGAGCCCAGGCAGACCATCACCGTGAGCACCGCATAGACCATGGCGAGGATCGGGAAGTCCGCGCCGATCATCGCGGAGCCCTCGAGCACCACGGTGGAGAAGGTCGTGAATCCTCCGCACAGGCCGGTGCCCAGCAGCGGCGGCATCCAGGCCCGCCCCGGACGCACCTCGAGCACACCGGTGAGGGCGCCGAGCACGAGGCAGCCGCTCATGTTGACCCAGAAGGTCGCCCAGGGGACCTCGACCAGGGTGGGGGTGGTGACCGCCGGCGAGAGGACGGTGAGACCGAAGCGCAGGATCGAGCCGAGCGCGCCGCCGGCGGCGACCATCAGCGCGATCTTCCACGGCGCCAGGGGCACCTGGGCCGGGCCCGAGCCGAAGGTCTCGGAGTCGGCGACCGTCTCGAAGCGCAGCGCCTCCATCTCCACGGTCTGCATCCGCGGATCGGCGCTGCGCGGGGGGCGGGGCGCGGGGGGCGGGCTCGAGGTCACCGCCACAGCGTACCGACGGGCGCGGCGCCGAGGGTCCTCAGGAGCATCGGCAGGAGCAACCCCACAGGCCCGGCCCCGCGGATCGGGGTGCGGGCTCGGCCCCGCGCGAAAGGGCCCGGCCCCACGCGAAGGGGGTCAGCTACGCGCGAAAGGGCTCAGCCCCAGACGAGGCCCAGGGCGGGGTCCTCGAGCACGGCCGAGACGTCGCGCAGCAGCTCCGCGCCCAGCGCCCCGTCGATCAGACGGTGATCGAAGCTCAGCGAGAGGGTCGCGACCTGGCGCGGCTCGATCCGCCCGTCGACCACCCAGGGCTTCTCCTTGATCGCACCGACGCCGAGGATCGCGGATTCCCCCGGGTTCAGGATCGGGGTGCCGGAGTCGATGTCGAACACGCCGTAGTTGGTGACGGTGATGGTGCCGTCGCGGGTGTCGCGCAGCGAGGTGCGGCCGGCCCGTGCGGTGCGGGCCAGCTCGCCGATGCCCTCGGCGAGCTCGCGCAGCGTCATCAGGTGCGCGTCCTTGAGGTTCGGCACGATCAGCCCCCGCGGGGTGGCGGCGGCGATGCCGAGGTTCACGTAGTGCTTGTAGACGATCTCCTGCGCGTCCTCGTCCCACGAGGCGTTGACCTCGGGGTTGCGACGGATCGCGACCAGAAGCGCCTTCGCGATCACCGCGAGGGGGCTGATCTTCACGTCGGCCCATTCCCGCGAGGCGCGCAGCTGGGAGACGATCTGCACGGCGTGGGTCATGTCGATCTCGTTGAACACGGTCACGTGCGGGGCGGTGAAGGCGGAGGCCACCATCGCCTCGGCGGTGCGCTTGCGCACCGAGCGGATCGCCACCCGGGTGGTGCGCTCGTCGCTCGTGACCCCGGAGAACGGCTGGTCGCGCGTGGACTTCATGGCGACGCCGAGACCGTCGGGAGCCTGCGGGGACTCCTCGGGGAAGTAGTCGCCGTCGTGATCGCCGCCGATCGCACGCTGCTGCGCGGCCAGCACGTCCTGTCGGGTGACGGTGCCCTCGGGGCCGGTGGCGAGCACATCGTGGAGAGCGACGCCGAGATCCCGGGCGAGCTTGCGCACGGGCGGCTTGGCCAGGATGCGCCCGATGGGGACCTGCGGGTCGTCCTCGGGCTGGGCCGGAGCGGTGCGGCGCCGACGGCGGCGCTGCGCGCCGGAGCGGGCGCCGTAGCCGACGAGGTTCTTGGGCTCCTCCTCGGCCCCGTCCGCAGCAGGCTCCGAGGTGGCCTCCGCGACGGAGGCGTCGGCGGACTCGTCGGCGGATGCCGCGGCGGCGTGCTCGGCCGATCCGGTGACCTGGCCGCCGAGCTCCTCGGCCGACGGGTCGACGCCGGAGGACGCGCCCGCGCCGGCCGCGGGGACCGCTTCGAGCCCGGTGCCGTCCGTATCCGTGCCGTCCGGATCCGTGACGTCCGGGGCCGGGCCCCCGGCGGTGTCGACCTGGATCAGGGAGGTGCCCACGGCGACCTCGTCCCCCACCGCGACCAGGATCGCGACGACGGTCCCGGCGACGTGGCTGGGGAGCTCGACGGCGCTCTTGGCGGTCTCGACCTCGACCACGGGGTCGTTGATCTCGAGGCGGTCGCCGACGGCGACCTTGATGTCGAGGATCTCGGCCTCGGTGAGGCCCTCCCCGGGATCGGTGAGGTCGATCGTGACGATCGAGCGGGATCCAGTGGTACCAGCGGAACCGGCGGCGGCGTTCATGGTCGTGATCCTTTCACGCGGAGGCGTGGGTCCGTCAGTGCTCGAGCAGGCGGTCCACGCCGTCGAGCACCCGGTCGAGGTCGGGCAGATAGGCGTGCTCCATGCGCGCCGGCGGGTACGGCAGGTGGTAGCCGCCCACGCGGAGCACGGGCGCCTCGAGGTGGTAGAAGCACTGCTCGCTGATCCGGGCGGCGATCTCGGCGCCGAGTCCGCCGAGCACGGGGGCCTCGTGGACGATCAGCAGCCGGCCGGTGCGACGCACCGAGTCCGCGATCGTCGGGAAGTCCACGGGCGAGAGCGAGCGGGCGTCGATGACCTCGAGATCGACGCCGTCCGCCGCAGCGGCCTGGGCGGTCTCGAGCACGAGCGGCATGGAGGGGCCCCAGGCCAGCACGGTCGCATCGGTGCCGGGACGCACCACCTGAGCCTGCCACGGGCTCAGCGGCGGACGGTGGTCGGGATCGACATCGCCCTTGACCCAGTAGCGGCGCTTGGGCTCGAGCATGATCACCGGGTCCTCGCACTCGATGGCCTGGCGAGTCATCCAGTACGCGTCCTGCGCGTTCGAGGGGGCGAGGATCCGCAGCCCCGCGGTGTGCGCGAACAGCGCCTCGGGGCTCTCCGAGTGGTGCTCGACCGCGCCGATGCCGCCGCCGTGGGGGATGCGGATGACCATCGGCAGGTTCACCCGGCCGCTGGTGCGGTTGTGCATCTTGGCGACCTGGGTGGTGATCTGGTTGTAGGCGGGGTAGACGAAGCCGTCGAACTGGATCTCGACCACCGGGCGGTAGCCGCGCACGGCGAGCCCGACGGCGGTGCCGACGATGCCCGCCTCGGCCAGCGGGGTGTCGACCACGCGCTGGGAGCCGAAATCGGCGTGGAGCCCGTCGGTGACACGGAAGACGCCGCCGAGCACGCCGATGTCCTCGCCCATCATGAGCACCTTGTCGTCCGCGGTCATCGCGTCGCGCAGCCCCGCGGTGATGGCCTTGGCGATCGGGAGGGTGGTGGAGGCGGTGGAGCTCATGCGCGGGCCTCCTCGTCGGCGTCGTCCTCGAACTGGGCGATGTACTCGAGGTACTCCTCCCGCTCGGCCTCGACGACCGGATGCGGCTCGGCGTAGGGGTGCTCGAACATGTCCACCGGGTCCGGGTCCTCCATGCCGTGGATGTGATGGTGCAGCTGCATCGCGAGGTCGTGAGCCTCCTCGTCGCAGCGGGTCACGTAGTCCTCGTCGATCGCGCCCAGCTGCTCGAGGTGGCGGCGCAGGCGCAGGATCGGGTCCTTGGCCGCCCACTCCTCCTCCTCGGCCGCGGGACGGTAGCGGGAGGCGTCGTCGCTCGTGGTGTGCGCGGCCATGCGATAGGTGAGGGCCTCGACGAAGACGGGGCCGTGCCCGGAGCGGGCCGAGTCCAGGGCGCTGCGGACGGCGCCGAGCACCGCCAGCACGTCATTGCCGTCCACGCGCACCGAGGGGATGCCCCAGCCGCGGGAGCGCTGGGCGAGGGGGACCCGAGACTGCACCTGGGTGGGCACCGAGATCGCCCACTGGTTGTTCTGCGTGTAGAAGACGACGGGGGCCTGGAAGGACGCGGCGAAGGTGAAGGACTCCGCGACCTCGCCCTCGCTCGAGGCGCCGTCGCCGAACAGCGCGAGGACGGAGGTGTCGGTGGCGTGGTCCCCGGTCCCGACCACACCGTCGCGCTGCAGCCCCATCGCGTAGCCGACGGCGTGCGGAGCCTGGGAGCCGAGCACGATCATGTAGGGGTGGGTGCGCAGCTCGTTGGGGTCCCAGCCGCCGTGGCTGATGCCGCGGAACAGCTCCAGCAGGCGCCAGGGCTCGATGCCGCGTGCCCAGGCGACGCCGTGCTCGCGATAGGTGGGCACCAGGTAGTCCTGCTCGCGCGCGGCGTGGCCGGCACCGATCTGTGCGGCCTCCTGCCCGAGGGCGCTGGCCCACAGGCCCAGCTGGCCCTGGCGCTGCAGGCTGGTGGCCTCCAGGTCGGCGGCGCGGATCATCACCATGTCGCGGTAGTAGCCGCGCAGGCGCTCGGGGGCGGCCAGACCGCTCTGCTCGAGCACGGCGTCGAGCTCGGCGTGCGGGGTGCGGGTGCCGTCGGCCGCGAGGAGCTGGACCATCGGCTCCTCGGCCGCGACATCAGGGATCGTGGATCGGAAGATGCTCACGGGCCCGAGCGTAACCTACGGTGCCGTAAGTACAAAGACGTCGTGCCCGGGCCGTCCCGCGTGTCCCGCCGGGAGGTCGCGCATGAGGAGCGCTCCCCGGGGCGACGGGGCAGGTCGCGAGGACGTGCCGCAGGAGCGGGATCGCCGAGGCAGGACGGGCGCGGTCATGCGCGCTCCTCGGCACGCTCGAGCAGGAGGCGGCCGACGGGGGTGCTGTCGACGGGTGCGTTCGCGGCGGCGGTGCTGTCGCTGCGCGGCACCGGCAGGTGCCGGAGCGCGTGCGGCGGGGTCAGCGCGCCGAGCACGACGGGTCGGGAGGCGCCCGTGTGGGCGGTGCCGTCCCGCGTCGCCAGGGTGCCCGGCAGACCGTGGGCTCCCAGGTAGCCGAGCAGCGCGATGAGCAGAGCCTCCTTGCCGTCGGCGGGGATCCCGAGCTCGTCGGCGTCCACCAGCGGCACCGGCGCGAGACGTGCCGCGAGCCGCTCGCGCAGCAGCGGGTTGCGGATCCCGCCGCCGGAGGCGACCACTCGCCGGGCGCCCAGCGGGGCGACACCGCGGGCGATGGTCACGGCCGTGAGCTCGACCAGGGTGGCGAGCAGGTCCGGCAGGGCGAGCGCCGCCAGGGAGTCCTCGCCCAGCATCCGCCGCAGGTACTGGCCGTCGTAGTGCTCGCGCCCGGTGGAGCGAGGCAGCGGCCGGGCGTAGAACGGGTCGGCGAGCAGGGTCGCGAGCGCCGTCCGGTCGACGGTGCCGGTGCGTGCGAGGCGGGCGTCGAGGTCCGCGGCGCGGCCGGTCGCGGCGTGCACGGCGGCATCGAGCAGGGCGTTGCCGGGGCCGAGGTCCCCGGCGAGCACGTCCCCGGCCCCCACCAGGGTGAGGTTGGAGATGCCGCCGATGTTCAGCACCGCGGTGGGATGCGCCTGCCCGCCGAGCAGGAGCTGGTCGAGCAGCGGGGCGAGCGGGGCCCCCTGGCCGCCGGCGGCGACATCGGCCGTGCGCAGGTCGTGCAGGACGGGCACCGCGGTCGCCGCCGCGATCCGGGAAGCATCGCCGATCTGCAACGTGGCGTGCACGGTCCCGTCGACGCGCACGCCGTGGTGGAGGGTCTGGCCGTGGGTCGCGACGAGGTCCGCGCCGCCGTGGGCGGCGAGCACCGCGGCCGCGGCCTCCGCGAAGGCGTCCCCCACCGCGGCGTGCAGGCGGTTCCAGGTGGCGACGTCCGCGGGGGCCGGCGGCAGCACCGCCCACAGCGCGTCCCGGGTGTCCTCCGGGAAGGGCTCCTCGCCGAGGTGGAGCAGGCGGCCGCGGAGCAGGGAGGGGTCGTCGTGGTCGCGGGCGAACTCGACCAGGGCCACGTCGATCGCGTCCAGGCTGGTGCCGGACATCATCCCGAGGACCCTCATCGGTGCTCTCCCCCGCGCAGGAGCGTCACGGCGGCCCGCATCATGGTGCGGCCGCCGCCGTGGGCGAGCACCAGACGGCGGTGGTCGGGAGCGGCGTCGGGGACGCCGGTGTGGACCACGATCGCGTCCGGCCGACGGGCCAGGAGCTCGGCCAGGCGCGCGCCCTCCCCGGGATCGCTGCGCGGCAGGCGGGTGACCGCGAGCAGCTGTGCGGCCTCGTCGACCTGATCGGGGTAGTCCGGCTCCGCGGCCTGCACGCCCTGTTCGCGCAGCGCCTCGACCAGCTGTTGGGGACGGGCGCCGGACGCGTGCTGGGCCCGGACCCGGAGGTCGACCACGGCCGTCGGCCGCAGATCGAGCTCGGCGTGGCGGCCGCGGACGGCACGGGAGGCGGCCTCGGCGCCGAGCCGGCGCGCGTGACGCTCGGCCGCGTCGAGGTCCGGGGCGGGGACGAAGCGGCGCCGGGTGCGCAGGGTGCGCAGCTGGGCGCGGGTGCGCTCGGCCCGCGCGTGCAGCAGCTCCCGCGGGAGACGACCGGAGTCGACCGCATCCACCAGGGCGTCGTGGGCCTCGCGGAGCATCTGCCGGTCGTCGCGGCCCATGGAGGTGCCCAGGCACAGCAGGTCGGCGCCGGCCTCGATCGCGCGCACCACCGCCTCGGCGCAGCCCGGGTCGGCGGCGACCGCCGCCATCTCGAGGGCGTCGGTGATCACCAGGCCGTGGAAGGTCCCGCCCACGGCGCGGTCCAGCAGAGGCCGGGACCAGGCAGAGATCGAGGCGGGGCCCTCGCCGAGCGCGGGGACCAGCACGTGCGCGGTCATCACGCTGTCGAGCCAGGGCGCGATCCGCCACGGCGCGAGGTGCTCGCGCACGAACTGGCCCTCGTCGAGGTCGATCCGGGGCAGGGCGGTGTGGGAGTCGGTCGCGGTCGCGCCGTGGCCCGGGAAGTGCTTCGCACAGGTGCCCAGGCCCGCCTCGGTCAGTCCGGTCGCGAAGGCGCGGGCATGGGCGGCGACCCGGTCGGGGTCGTCGCCGAAGGCGCGGGTGCCGATGACCGGGTTCGCCGGGTCGGTCGAGACGTCGAGCACCGGGGCGAGGTCGAGATCGATGTCGCAGGCGGCGAGCACGCCCCCGAGGGCGCCGCCCACGCGGCGGGTCAGGTCCGTGTCGTCGGCCTCCCCGAGCGCCCAGGCGGTGGGCAGGAAGGAGCCGGTCGTGGCCTGGAGGCGGGTCACGTCCCCGCCCTCCTCGTCGATCGCGACCGCGCAGTCCACGCTGCGGTCGTGGATCGATCGCGCGAGCTGCGCGGCGGTGCGGGAATCGGGGGTGTTGTGCCCGAACAGGATCACCGAGGCGAGGCCCGCGTCGAGCAGCTCCCCCACCCAGGCCGGGAGGGAGGTGCCGGTGAAGGGGGCCATGATCACGCCGAGGGCGTCGGCGTCCCAGTGCGGATCAGTCATGCTTCAGCCTTTCACGGGATCGCGTCTCGGTGTCGGATCGCCCGGGAGGATGCCGCCTCCGGGGGACGCCCCCTGTCGACGCCGGACCCTCGACCATCGGAGGTCGACAGCGCCGGACGCCTCCCGGGAGCCCTCGACCATCGGCGATGCCGCCCTCTCCCGCGTCGAGCGGTCGCCGTGGCCGGTCGACCGGCACCGTGCTGATGCTCACGACGGGCGTGGTGCTGATGCCCTGGTCGCGCCTGCGCAGGCGCCCCGCCGACGCTGCGGCGGCCTCGCCCGCGGCCGACGGCTCCGCGGGCTGATGCGGAGCACGAGGACCCCCGGGCTCCGGGCCCGGGGGTCCTCGCGTCGGTGCGCTCGCGCGATGGCGACCTCAGCCGGCCGCCTCGGCGCGCGCCTCCTGCTCCGCCCACAGCGCCTCGAGATCGATCGGCTCCTGGTCGGCATCGAGATCGACCACGGGCAGCGGGCAGTCGCCGAGGTCCCGGATCTCCAGCCGCTCGCCGCCGCGGTTCATCGACTGGTGGGCGATGACGCCGGGCAGGGTGTAGCGGGCGGCCTTCCAGGCGTTGACCACGGGCTGATGCGCATCGGCCACGGCGCGGGCGAAGTCGTCGACGAGGAAGTGGTGCGCCCCCTCGTGACCGTTGGGCAGACCCTGGAGCTCCTTGGGCAGGCGGGCCTGATGGTGGGCGGGCGCGGCGCCGGCCACGAAGGCGTCGCGCAGCGCCGGGGAGACGTCGGCCAGGCGCGGATCGTCCAGGCTCATGGTCGAGCCGGTGGCGATCAGCTCGGTCACCTCCAGCACGCGCTTCTTGTCGTGCCAGTAGGTGACGTCGATGGTCTCCTCGAAGGAGGACTCCTCGCCGAAGAAGCGGAAGCGGGACTCGCGCTTGTGGCTGGGGTAGCCCACGCGGCGCAGCTCGTTGGTGCGGAAGGCGCCGCCGTTGTCCATCCCGAACAGGGCGAAGGCGTTGGAGACGTCGTTCCCGAACATCGAGACGTCCTTGTCGAACACGCCGTCGCCGCGGGTGTCGGGGCGGCCCAGCGCGGAGACCGAGGTGGCATGGCGCTCGTCGATCACGCCGAGGATGCCGCCGATGGAGTGGGTGGGGTAGAGCAGGGGCGGGTAGGAGGCGGTGGACTTCCACTGCTCGCCGCCGGAGTACCTGTAGGCGTCGTAGAAGCCGAGGTCCATGTCGTGGACGTAGTCGCCCTCCGCGTAGAACACCTCGCCGAAGGCGCCGCTGCGGTGGATGCGGCGGGCCAGCACCACGGCGGCGTTGTACTGGCTGGTCTCGCCCATCATGTAGACCAGGCCCGTGCGCCGGACCTCCTCGGTGATCTGACGGATCTCCTCCTCCTCGATCGCCATCGGCACCGCGGAGTAGACGTGCTTGCCGGCGCGCAGGGCGGCCAGGGCGTGCTCGCCGTGGGTCCAGCGCTGGGTGAAGATCGCGACGGCGTCGACGTCGGAGGCCAGCAGCTCCTCGAGGGTGTCGAAGCGACCGGCGAAACGCACCCCGCGCGCCTCGACGGCGTCGATCCGCTCGGGGACGGCGTCGACGGCATACAGCGCGTCGACCTCGGGGTGGGCGGCGAAGAGCTCCGCGAAATGCGATCCGAACTGCCCGATACCGACGATGCCCAGCGTGAACGACATAGTTCCTCCTTGAAAATAACTGACGGGGAGAACGTTACGTCAGGGGCCGGGCGAGCGGCAAGCCCTCAGAGCCGGCGCCACCGCCCCGAGCGCCAGACGTCCCGCCAGGGCGGCACCTGCCTCCCGCGGGCGGACATCCTGCGCCGCAGGTTCCTGCGGGTGATGAGCATGCCCGCCACGCCGATCGCGAGCATCGGCAGCTGGACCGCGAAGGCGAGGCGGAAGGCCTCGAGGTCGTAGTCGCCGCCGGGACGCAGCAGGTCGAGCACCACACCGATCAGCAGGATCGAGGTCAGGCCGCCGATGAACCCGCCCATGATCACCACGCCGGTCGCGGTGCCCAGGCGGTGCCGGGCGAGATCGGTGCGCGGGAAGTCGAAGCCGACGCTGCTGGCCGGGCCGCCGATCGAGAAGCCGGCGACCAGCACGATCAGCAGCCACATCGGGGCCGGCCCCGGCCACAGCACCAGCGCGAGCAGCGGCACCACGATGGCCGCCACGATCAGGAGCACGAGGGTGGAGCGGCGCAGGGGATGGCGCTGGGTGAGGGCACCGATGAGAGGGCCGGCCACGACCGCGACCACCACCAGCACCGTCATCACCGCGGAGGCCGCGGGCCGGCTGAGCCCCTCGCCCGCGGTGAGATACGGGTAGCCCCACATCATCGAGAAGGCGATTCCCGTGAACCCGGCCGTGTAGTGGGTGAAGAAGCCCAGCTGGGTGGAGGGGTGACGGAGGATCCGGCCCAGCACCACGGGGATGCGTCGCAGGTCCTGCCGGACCGCGGGGCGCGGGATGCCCGGCGGGGTCGCTCGCACGACCAGCAGCACCAGCATCGCCGCGAGCGCGCTGAGGGCCGCGGCGGAGGAGAAGGCGGGGCCCCATCCCGCGACGCTCAGCAGCGCCACGAAGGGGACGGCGGAGGCGATCTGCCCCACCTGGCCGAGGATGCCGGTGAGCTGGGTCAGCAGCGGCACTCGTCCCGGCGGGAACCAGGCCGGGACCAGCCGGATCGCGCTCGAGAAGGTCAGCGCGTCCCCCGCGCCGAGGACGATGCGCGCGATCATCGCGAGCCCCAGCACATCGGTCTGGGCCATCAGCAGCTGGCCGAGCGCCATCAGGATCGCGCCGGCGGTGAGGGTGACGCGGGAGCCGTGGCGGTCCAGCAGCACCCCCGCGGGCACCTGGGCCAGCGCATACACGCCCAGCTGCAGCACCACGAAGGTGGAGACGATCGTCGCCGAGGCGCCGAACCGCTCGGTGGCCTCGAGACCGGCGACCCCCATCGTGGTGCGCTGCAGGACGGCGATCGCGTAGGCCGTCACCGCCGCGATCCACACCACGCGGGCGCGCCTCCCGCCGAGGAGGGCGACGGGGACGGGGGCGGTGCTCATGAGGGTCCTTCGTGCGAGGCGGGTGCGGCCGGGTGCAGTCGGACCGCTCGCCTCGGGCGCTCTCCCGACGATGGCAGGGCCCGACCGGGATCGAGGCTATCGGCGGCGGGTGCGGCGGAGTAGTGATGTCCACGCCTTGCCATCGGACGGTGACCGGCGAGGAACGGACGAAAGTCGATGGCCCGCCGCCCGCCGCGGTGCTTGGGTGGGTGGATGCACCCCCTCGCGTCCCGACGCTGCCTCGCCCACCTCACCGACTGCGTCGGATACCTGGGCGTCGCCGCGGCGACCCTCCCCGTCGGCGTGCTCGTGGTGACCACCACGGACCTCGGCCGCGTGCCGCTGTTCGGGCACCTCGTGAGCACGGTGCCGCCCGCGATCGCGACCGTCCTCGCGGCCCGGGCGGAGGCCGGACCGCACCGGGCCACCTGGGGCAAGCGCCGACAGGGCCTCGAGGTGGTCGGGCGCGACGGCGGAGCGATGAGCCTCGGCGAGGCGCTCGGACGGAACGCCCTGAAGATCTTCGTGCCCTGGCAGCTCGGGCACCTCACGGCGATCGGCGCCGCCTGGGGCGGGTTCGAGGAACGGGATCCGCTGACCCTCGCGAGCTCGATCGCCGTCTACACGGTCATCGGCGTCCATGCATGGACGGGTCTGCGCGGCACGGGCCGCGGCGTGCACGACCTGCTGGCCGGCAGTCGCGTCACGGCGGTCGCCCCGGCGAGGGCCTGAGGACCCGCCGACCTCGACGTCGTCCGGCGGACCAGCGCTCGCTCCCTGCGGATCAGCGCTCGCGCCAGGAGGCGCCGATCTCGATCAGGCGGTCGTTCGCCTCCGGCTCGGCGATCGTGGCCCGCACCCCCTCGACGCCGTAGGCCCGCAGCACGAGGCCGCGCGCGTCGGCGAACTCGGCGAAGGCGGCGGAGTCCTCCCCGAGCGGGAAGTAGACGAAGTTGCCCTGGCTGACCGGCAGCTCCCAGCCCTGGGCGGTCAGAGCCGCGACGACCCGGGAGCGCTCGGAGCGGATCTGCTCGGCGCGGCGCCCCAGCTCCTCCTGCACCTCGGGGCGGAGGCTGGCCAGCGCCGCCGCCTGCGCGGGGACCGAGGCTCCGAAGGGCACGGTGACCTGGCTGAGAGCGCGGGCCAGGCGGGGATGCGCGACCGCGTAGCCGATCCGCAGCCCGGCCAGGCCCTGCAGCTTGGAGAAGGTGCGCAGCAGCACGACGTTGCCGTGGCGGCGGAAGATCCCGGCGGTGCCCAGCACGGTGGCCGGGTCGTGGAACTCGCGGTAGGCCTCGTCGATCGCGACCACCACGTCCTCGGGGACCCGCTCGAGGAAGTCCTCGACCTGCTGGGTGGACAGCGACGGGCCGGTGGGGTTGTTCGGGGTGCACAGCAGGATCAGTCGGGTGCGGTCCGTGATCGCCTCGGCCATCGCCTCGAGGTCGTGCTCGGCCCGGGCCGTCAGCGGCACCTGCACGGCGGAGCCGCCGTGGGCGCCGACGAGGATCGGGTACGCCTCGAAGGAGCGCCATGCGTACACCACCTCGTCCCCCTCCCCCACCAGGGCGCGCACCAGATCGCCGGTGACGGCGACCGAACCGGTGGACAGCGCGATCTGCGCGGGGTCGACGCCGTGCTGGACGCCGAGCGCCTCGCGCAGCGCGACGGCGGCGGCATCCGGGTAGCGGTGCGCGGCGTCGAGGGAGGCGATCACGGCCTCGCGCACGGCAGGCACCGCGGGGAACGGCGACTCGTTCGAGGAGACCTTGTATCGCACCATGCCGTCGTCGGCCGGAGGCCTGCCGGGGACGTAGGCGGGAAGGTTCTCGAGAGCAGGGCGCAGGCGGACGGTCTCGGCGGGCTGGTCGGACATGCCTCCAGGGTAGGCCTCAGCCGAGCAGCGCGAGGGCCTCGTCCGCGACCAGGCCGGGCTGTGCGAACGGCACGAGGTGTCCCGAGTCGTGCGCCTCGACGTACCGTCCGCCGGGATGCGCGCCCGCGCTCGCGGCATGGGCGGTCGAGAGCTGGTCACGCAGGGCCCGATCCGATCTCCCGGCGCGACGACCGGAGATGACGGTCACGGGCACCGGCCCGATCTCGAGGGGGTCCAGGCGCAGGCCGCGCAGGCCACGGACCACATGGGCGTTCTCCGCCCGCATCGCCTTCGCCGCGGCCGGCGTGGACGCGGCGTCGAGGGCCGGGGTGCGATACGGCTCGGGAAGGCCGCTCGCCTGAGCGCCCAGAAGGGGGCGCAGCAGACCGACGCGGGCCAGGCCCTCCAGCAGCGGCCCCTGCGCGGCGCCCAGGATCGCCATGCCCCGGGAGAAGTACAGCTCCGCATGCTCGTCGGCGGGATCGACCAGGACGAGGCCGGAGAGCTCCGACAGCCGCGCGGCGGCCGTGCGGACCACCGGTCCTCCCCAGCTGTGACCGACGAGGACGAGGCGCTCGTGCTCGAGGCTCCTGCTCACGCAGAGGAGATCGTCGGCGAGGCGCGCGAGGTCGCGGGGGCGGGGGTCGGGATCGGACGCGCCGTAGCCGGCGCGATCGTAGGCGAGGACCCGCGTGTGCCCCGCCAGGTGCTCCATCACCGGACCCCAGCTGTGCGCTCCGGCGCCGAGCCCTGCCTCCAGGACCACCAGGCCGGGCCCCGCACCCATGGCGATCGTGCGCAGGCGACGGCCGTCGGCTGTGCGCACCGACCCTTCGTCCCCTGTCATGCACGCAGTGTGGCACGCCATCGGAGGCGAGGAGATCCGGGATGCGCCACCCAGGGTCATCGGGGGACAATGGGTCCCATGAGATTCCTCGGCCACATCCTCGTCACCGGTCTCGCGCTGTGGGTCACCGCCCTGATCCTGCCCGGCATGCATCTGGGCGACGACAGCGCCTCCCTGCTCACCCAGGTGCTCACGATCGGCGCGATCGCGCTGATCGTGGCGCTGATCAACCTCATCGTCAAGCCGATCCTGTCGCTGCTGACGCTCCCGATCACCTGCGTGACGCTGGGACTGTTCCAGCTGGTCATCAACACGCTGATGCTGCTGCTGGCGAGCTGGGTCTCCGCGCTGGTGGGGCTGACGCTGGAGTTCGACAGCTTCTGGTGGGCGCTGCTGGCCGGCATCATCATCGGCATCCTCTCGGCCATCGTCGAGGCCGTCACCGGGCTCGGGGAGCGCGCCGAGGAGTGATGCCTCCCGGCCCGTCGGCCCCACGGGCGGCGGGTGACGCACGGAGCGCGGCGCGGACGCGGGACGCTCCGGCGCGAGGCGCCGGAGGTCTGGAAGGATGACCCCATGGCTCACTCCTTCGCGGACATCACCCCGCAGATCGCCCTGACCCCGCTCGACGGCCGCTACCGCGCGCAGACCGCGCCGCTGGTCGACCACCTCTCCGAGGCGGCGCTGAACCGCTCCCGCCTGGTGGTGGAGACCGAGTGGATGATCCACCTGCTCGACGGCGAGGTGATCCCCGGCCTGCGGACGCTGACCGACGAGGAGCGCGCCCTGCTGCGCGCGATCCCCGAGGAGTTCGGCGCCGAGGGCATCGCCGAGCACGCCGAGATCGAGCGGGAGACCGTCCACGACGTCAAGGCGATCGAGTACTACATCAAGCGCCGCCTGGCCGGCACCTCCCTCGAGCCCCTGGCCGAGGTGGTGCACATCTACTGCACCAGCGAGGACGTCAACAACCTCTCCTACGCCCTGATGGTCAAGGGCGCGGTCGAGCAGGTCTGGCTGCCCGCCCTGCAGGGCGTCATCGAGGACCTCACCGCCCTGGCCCGCGACGCCGCCGAGGTGCCGATGCTCTCGCGCACCCACGGACAGCCCGCCACCCCCACGACGCTCGGCAAGGAGATCGCGGTGTTCGCCCACCGCCTCCGCCGCCAGGAGCGACGGATCAGCGCCGACGAATACCTGGGCAAGATCAACGGCGCGACGGGAACCTACGCGGCGCACGCCGCCTCCGTCCCCTCCGCCGACTGGCAGGCGGTCGCCCGCGGCTTCGTCGAGCACCTGGGCCTGAGCTGGAACCCGCTGACCACGCAGATCGAGTCGCACGACTGGCAGGCCGAGGTGTACGCCGACATCGCCCGCGCCGGCCGCATCCTGCACAACCTCGCCACCGACGTGTGGACGTACATCTCGCTGGGCTACTTCCGTCAGCGGCTGTCGGCGCAGGGCGGCACCGGCTCCTCGACCATGCCGCACAAGGTCAACCCCATCCGCTTCGAGAACGCCGAGGCGAACCTCGAGATCTCCGGGGCGCTGCTGGACTCCCTGTCCCAGACGCTGGTCACCTCGCGCCTGCAGCGGGATCTCACCGACTCCACCACCCAGCGCAACATCGGCCCCGCGATCGGGCACTCGCTGCTGGCGATCGCGAACCTGCGCACGGGCCTGGCCGGCCTGGACGTGGACGCCGAGGCGATGGCCGCCGACCTCGAGGGCAACTGGGAGGTGCTCGGCGAGGCCGTGCAGTCCGTGATGCGCACCCTCGGCGTGCAGGGCGTGCCCGGGCTCGACAACCCCTACGAGCGGCTCAAGGACCTCACCCGCGGTCACCGCGTGGACGGCGAGGGAATGCGCGAGTTCATCGGCTCGCTGGGACTGCCCGCGGCCGAGCAGGAGCGCCTGCTGGCGCTCAGCCCCGCGACCTACACCGGCTACGCGGCGAGGCTCGTCGACCACCTGGACGCCGGGCGCGACTGATCCCTGCGGCGGGGGCCGTCGGGATCCGGTGCCGGCCCTCAGCCGATCGCGCGGGGGCGGAGGTCGATCGTCGCCACGACGGCCTCCTCGGGGGCGCGCAGCGTGAACGCGATCGCGGCGGCGACCGTCGCGGGGCGCAGGTACCGCTCCGTCTCGTAGGCGCCGTCCTCGGCCGCGCGCAGCTCGTGCTGCATGTCGGTGTCGACCCGGCCCGGATGCACCGCGCTGACCCGCACCCCGTGGGCAAGCTCCTCCTGCCGCAGCGCGTCGGTCCAGGCGCGCAGCGCGAACTTCGAGGCGGAGTAGGCGCCCCGCTCCCCCTTGGCGTTGAAGCCGGAGCCGGAGTTGACCGCGACCACGGTGCCGCGCGCCTCCCGCAGGGCGGGCAGCAGCAGACGCGTCAGCTCCGAGACGGCGGTGACGTTGACCGCGAAGTTCCGTTCCCAGTCCGCGACGCTCAGCTCCTCGACGCTGCCGTTGACCAGGATGCCCGCCGAGTGGACCAGGCCGCTGAGCCCGCCCGGGAGGTCCAGGGCCGCGGCCGCGGCGGCCGTGGCGGCATGGTCGGTGAGGTCCGCGACGAAGGTCTCGGCCGACGGCAGCGCGGCGGCGAGCTCGGCCAGGACCCGCCCGTCGCGGCCGGCGAGGATCAGGTGATGATCGGCGGAGAGCTCCTCGGCGACGGCGCGGCCGATCCCGCGGTTGGCCCCCGTGACGAGGACGGCGGGACGGGCCTCGCTGGTGGCGGCGGGGTTCTGCGCGATGTCGTTCATGACCCGAGTCTGTCACGGACCGCTCCGACCGACGGCGGACCCCCGCCGGCGGTGAGACCATGGTCGGCGTGGCGACCATGACGGAGACGCGGGCCTGGCTGCGGGCCGAGGTGCTGATCGTCCTCGCCCTGTCGCTGGGGCGCAGCGCCGTCTACTCGCTGCTGTCCCTCGCGCAGGCCCTCGCCGCCGGGCCGCTGGCCGCCCAGTCCACCGCGCTGAACACCTCGCTGCGCCAGGACCCGTGGCTCGACCTGCTGTACCAGCTGCTGTCGGCCCTGTTCGCGATGGTTCCCGTCGCGCTCGTGGTGCTGCTGCTGGCGCTGACCGCCGGATCGGTCCACCAGGCGCTGCGGGACCTGGGGCTCGATCTCGGCAGGCCGCTGCGGGACCTGCTCCACGGCATGCTGCTCGCCGCCGGGATCGGACTGCCGGGGCTCGCCGTCTACTACCTGGGCCGGCTGCTGGGGGCCACGGTCGAGGTGATCCCCGCGGCACTGGACACCCACTGGTGGACGCTGCCGGTGCTGGTGCTGCACGCGGTGAAGAACGCCGTGCTGGAGGAGGTGGTCGTGGTCGGCTACCTGTTCCAGCGGCTCGAGCGGCTGGGCTGGTCCGCACGGCGGATCATCGTGGTCTCCGCCCTGCTGCGCGGTGCCTATCACACCTATCAGGGGGTGGGGCCGGGCCTGGCGAACCTCGTGATGGGGCTGGTGTTCGGCGAGTGGTACCGGCGCACCCGGCGCACGATGCCGCTGGTCATCGCCCACACGCTGCTGGATGTGTGCGCCTTCGTGGGCTACGCGCTGCTGCAGGACGTGATCGCCACCTGAGTCCCGAGGGGACGACGCCGGGGCCGGCTCAGAAGGTGCTCAGAGGATGCTCAGAGGATGTAGGCCTCGTCCTCGCCGTCGGACTCGATGGGGAGCCCGGACTCGAACCACAGGTCCATGCCGCCGGCGACGTTGACCGCGTCGAAGCCGTTGGCGGTCAGCCACTGCGTGACCTGGAAGCTGCGGCCCCCGGTGCGGCAGACGATGTACAGGTCGGCATCGTCCTCGGGCAGCTGCTCGAGGTTCTGCAGCAGGGTGCTGGCCGGCAGGTGCTGAGCGGCGGGCGCATGGCCCGCATCCCACTCGTTCTGCTCGCGCACATCGATGAGATGCGCGCCCTCGGGCACTTCGTTCGGGGCGACGGTCTCGATGTCCATGCAGACCAGCGTACTGGTCCGGGCCCGGCGTGGTGGAGCTGCCGCCGGTCCCGGACCGGTCGCCGCCGGGCCCGGCACGATCACCGCAGGATCAGGCCGCGCGCCGTGCGTACCGCCGCACCAGCGGGGAGCCGACCAGCACCGCGGCGATCACCAGGGCGTAGGCGGCGACCACGCTCAGCAGGTACTGGAGTGCGACCAGCGGGTCGCTCGGGGCGCCGCCGAGCACGGCCATGACCACCAGCAGGGCGGTGAGCGTGGCGAGCACCGAGCTCAGCAGCACCGGCAGGGAGATCTCGGCGATCCGGGCACGGTGCAGCTGTCCCACCTCCGCCCCCGCGATGTGCTGAGCGCGCAGCACGGGCGCCTGGTCGATGACCCGCGCGGTCTGGGTGACGCCGGTGCTCACGGCGGCGAGCACCGCGGCGATCCCGAGGGTCAGCACCCCGCCCGTGGACATCGCCGCGGACATCATCGCGTCCTCCGCGGACATCTCCCGGGTCAGCAGCGAGAGCACGGTGAGGAATCCGGCGATCACCAGGGCGAAGGTGATCCCGGAGACGGCCCGCCAGCCCGCCCGCGGATCCGCGGCCAGACGCCGCGCGCCGACCAGCAGCGAGGGCGTCGGTGCGGTGCGCGCCACCAGCAGCGCGGTGGCCCAGACGATGAAGGGACCCACCACGTTCATCCCGGCCACGATCGCGCCGATGAACACGACCATCACCGCGACCATCACCATGCCGTCCGCGACGCCGCCCAGCAGCGTCCCGCCGACCTGCATGAAGCCGAAGAATCCGAGGATCAGCAGGGCCCACAGCACCACGCGGAGCACGGACATGCGCACCACCCGGGAGTCGCGGGCGACGCCGAGCGGGCTGAGCACCACCCCGGTCAGGGACACGGCGGCGGATCCCGCGGCGAGGACCACCATGGCGACCACCAGCAGCGGATAGACCCACCAGGGCATCAGCAGGTCGGCGACGGTGAACGGTGCGATCCCGAAGTCGAGCGCCGTCAGCGGCGGTGTCACGGCGAGGTGCAGGACCACCCCGCACAGGGCGCCGAGCAGGGCCTGGGCGGCGACGTCGAGCACCGCGACGGTGCCGACCTGGCCACTGGTCCCGCCGACCAGCCGAGTGGTCGCGAGGTCCTTCTCGCGGCGCGCGAGGGAGAGTCGCGCGGCCGAGCCGCCGAGGCCGACGGCGCTCGGTATCAGCAGCACCGAGGCGACGATCGCGCACATCACGAGGAAGGGCATGACCGATGCCTCGCCGGTCAGCGGGCCGTCGGCCTGCGCGGGAAGGCGTCCGACGAAGGCGGCGGCGCCGCCGAGCACCGTCGCGGTGATCGCGGTCGCGGCGGCGAAGGCGATCACCGGCAGCACGTCGGCGAGCGCGCCGCGGCGGCGCAGCAGCAGAGGGGCGGCGGAGAGCAGCGCGGTCATCGCGACACCTCGCCGCTGCGGGCCTGCGGCCGCACGAACTCCTGGGCGATGCGGCCGTCCCGCATGGCGACGGTGCGGCGGCATGCCGCGGCGACCTTCGCGTCGTGGGTGACCATGACCAGGCTGGCCCCGGACTCGCGGCAGGAGTCCACCAGGATCTGCAGCACCGACTGACCGGTGGCCTGGTCGAGGGCGCCGGTCGGCTCGTCGGCGAAGACCACCGAGGGGCGGCCGGCCAGGGCCCGGGCGATCGCGACCCGCTGTGCCTGGCCGCCGGAGAGCTGGGTGGGGCGGCGGTCGTGCATCCCCGTGAGCCCCAGGCGGTCGAGCCAGGAGCCCGCCTCCGCGGTCGCGGCGCGACGGGATGCGCCGCCGAGCATCCGCGGCAGGATCACGTTCTCGATCGCGGTGAGCTCGGGGAGCAGCTGCCCGTCCTGGAACACGAAGCCGAAGTCGCTGCGGCGCAGGCGGGTGCGGCGTCGGTCGCCCAGCGCGGCGAGGTCGGTCCCGTCGTGGTGCACGGTGCCCGAGGTCGGGGTGAGGATGCCGGCGAGGATGTGCAGCAGCGTGGTCTTGCCGCAGCCGGAGGGGCCCATCACGGCCAGCGAGTCGGCGCGGGCGATGTCGAGGTCCACACCGTCCAGGGCGCGGGTGGCCGCGCCGGAGCCGCCATAGGTCATGAGCAGTCCGCGGGCGGAGAGCACCGAGGAGAGCGGGCCCGCCCCGTCCCGCGCGGCGGGCAGCGGGGCCGGGCCACCGGGGTGAGCCGCGGAGGCGGGCGCGGGAGCGGGGTTCGCGGCGGCGGCCAAGGCTGAGGCGGGCGCGGCGGGGTCCTGCGGGACTGAGGCGTGCGCGGGAGCGTCGTGCGGGGCGGCGACGTGCGCGGCTGAGGCGGGCGGGGCGGCGTCGTGCGCGGCTGCGGCGTGCGTGTCCGGGCCGACGGGGGCCGACGAGAGCTGGTTCGTGTTCATGGCTCCCAGCCTCCCGCTCCCGCCAGCGCGGCGCGTCCTCCCCCGGGGCGGTTCCTGGCACGACGGGTCAGACCGTGGTCTGATCCTGCGTGCACCCCGGTGCCTCGCCCGCAGGGCACAGCACTCCCCGCACGCACCCGGGGGCGGGCGCGCGGAACCGGGCGCACCCGGGGAGCAGGGGCAGGGCCGGACGCGAGGGGCCGCACTCCGCCGGGGACGAGGGCCCGGACACCCCCGGGGACGGGGGCCCGGACACCGCCGGGGACGGGGGCTCGGGCCGCACGCCCCCCAGGGACGAGGGCCCGAGCCGCACGGCGCCCCCGGGACGAGAGGCCAGGGGACGACGCGCCGAACGGATCCCCCGATCCCGTGCACGGGTGAGCGAAATCGGAAGAATCGACGTACGGCACCGGCGCGTCGGCCGCTCCCCCGCCACCGACCAGCCGACACGGCTGCTCCCGGCGCCCGGCCGGCCGACGCAGCCGCTCCCCCGCGACCGGTCGATCGGCGCGACCGGCCCACAGCGGCGAGGAGCCGGGGCCGGGGCGTGTCCCGGAGGCGGGACGGATCAGCCGAAGCGGCCCGAGATGTAGTCCTCGGTCTGCGTGTTGGCCGGGTTGGTGAACATCTTCTCGGTGTCGTCGATCTCGATGAGGTGCCCGGGTTTGCCGGTGCCGGCGATGTTGAAGAAGCCCGTGCGGTCCGAGACGCGGGAGGCCTGCTGCATGTTGTGGGTGACGATCACGATCGTGTACTCCTGCTTGAGCTCGTGGATCAGGTCCTCGATCGCGAGCGTGGAGATCGGGTCCAGTGCCGAGCAGGGCTCGTCCATCAGCACCACCTCGGGCTGCACCGCGATGGTCCGCGCGATGCACAGGCGCTGCTGCTGACCTCCCGAGAGGCCCATGCCGGGCTTGTCCAGGCGGTCCTTGACCTCGTTCCACAGGTTCGCGCCCCGCAGCGCGCGCTCGGCGAGCTCCTCGGCGTCCGTGCGGGAGATCCGGCGGTTGTTGAGCTTCACCCCGGCCAGCACGTTGTCCCGGATCGACATGGTCGGGAAGGGGTTGGCCTTCTGGAACACCATCCCCACGCGGCGGCGCACGTTGACCGGGTCGACCCGCGGGTCGTAGATGTTCTCGCCGTTGATCTCGACGGTGCCCTGGGCATAGGCGCCGGGGATCACCTCGTGCATGCGGTTCAGCGTGCGCAGGAAGGTCGACTTCCCGCAGCCGGAGGGACCGATCAGGGCGGTCACGGAGCGAGGGCGGATCTGGACGTCCACACCCTCCACGGCGAGGAAGTCGCCGTAGAAGATGTCGAGGTCCTCGACGTTGATGGGCTGGGGGGCTGCCATCGGGTGTCCTTTCGCAGGGGCCCGGCTCAGCGGCTGAGCTTCGGGGAGAAGTAGTGGCTGACCAGGCGCGCGACGATGTTCAGCACCATCACGATGACGATCAGGGTGAAGGCGGCCGCCCAGGCACGATCGATGTTCGTGGTGAGCGAGCAGGCGTACACCTCCTGGTTCACCGGGTTCGTGACCGTCTCGCTCATGCAGTTGGCGTTGCCGTTGCGGTACTGCTGGTTGATGAAGGTGGGCAGCGTCGCCATGCGCCCGTCGAACATGTCCCAGTTGATCGAGGTGACCATGCCGACGGTGAGCAGCAGCGGCGCGGTCTCACCGATCACGCGGGCGATCGCCAGGGTGATGCCGGTGGTCAGACCCGCGATCGCGGTGCGCAGCACGACCTTGACGATCGTGAGCCACTTCGGCACGCCGAGGGCGTAGGCGGCCTCGCGCAGGTCCATCGGGACCAGGCGCAGCATCTCCTCGCTGTTGCGGACCACGGTGGGGATCATCAGCAGGGACAGCGCGACCGCGCCCATGATGCCCATGCGCACGCTCTGATCGGGCATGAAGGCGATGAACACCGCCAGGCCGAACAGGCCCGCCACGATCGAGGGGATGCCGGTCATGACGTCCACCAGGAAGGTGACGCCCCGTCCGAGCGTCCTCTTCCATCCCTGGTCCGCGTACTCCACCAGGAAGATCGCGGTGAACAGACCCACCGGGATCGAGATGAGCGAGGCCCACAGGGTGATCAGCAGGGTGCCGATGGTCGCGTGCACGACGCCGCCGGCGTCGGCGCCGCCGATGATCCCGGACATGTCCGTCGTCCAGAAGGCGAACGGCGAGGGGCGGGCGGCGATCACGCGGGTCATTCCCCGGGAGACGACCTCCCACAGCAGCGAGAGCAGCGGGAACATCGAGATCGCGAAGGCGCCGATCACCAGCAGGGTCATCAGCCGGTCCATCGCCC
>NZ_JBQSWB010000027.1:0-31986 GCF_052446295.1 Brachybacterium sp. AOP43-C2-M15 | reverse complement strand
CGGGCATATCGCATCATTGGCCTTATTCCAGGCGATCCGCGATCACTTGTTGTCAAATCGTCACCGGCGACCCGGTCATAACCCCGGGATTCCCCGGCGAGGGACGGTTCGCATTGTCTACTCTTTGTCAGTGCATACGAACCCCGACGCCGACGAGCTGCTCGACACCTCTGCGCACACTGCACAACCTGCCTCCGAGCAGGCAACGACTGTCGCCACGACAGTCGCTGCAGCCGCCACCCTCGCCGTCGTCGTCACGGCCGCCCTCAAGAAATAGAAGACACCCGCACGAATCGACGCGCGCTCCGCGAGACAATTCTCGCGGGTAACCAATTCTTCGGAGCGCCCAACCGATGCGGCCCACCCGATGCGGCCCACCCTCAGGGGCGCAGAGGAACCCCGAGCCTCGGCGGAGGCCGTCCTCACGCGGAGTCGGACTCAGACGGGGACGGGCTCAGACGGTCATCGAGACCTCGTCCTCCGCCTCCTGCGCCGCGCCGCGGTCCGGGCGCTTCCCCTTCTCACCGACCGCCTTCCCGGCGCGCGAGCGGCGGACCCTCCGGGCGAGTTCGCGGGCCAGACGATTTCCCGTGAGCGTCGAGCGAAGCCAGGTGACGATCGCGACCCAGGTCGCGCCCGAGACGAGCACCGCATCGGCCGAGGCCATGATCCCGGAGAAGAACGGCAGACCCATCACCACCGCGATGCTGAGGTGCATGCCGAGCAGGATGATCAGTGCGATGCGGCGAGTGATCCGGTGGAACAGCAGGAACGGGAAGGCGATCTGGGCGAGCACGGTCACGTAGGTCGCGATGACCACCGGCAGCGCCCAGTGGGTCAGGAGGTCGGCCAGCGGAGGGAACGCGCCGTAGGCGACGGACTGCAGCGGGTAGTACACGGCGGTGCCGTTCTGCCAGAGGCTGCCTTGGACCTTGTAGAGCCCGGCCTCCAGGTAGACGATGCAGATCTGGGCGACGACCAGGCACAGGCCGATGTTGTGCAGCACGGAGCCGGTCTGCGTCTCCGGCCGTCCGGTGCGCGCGCGGCGCCGGGCGTCGAGGGACCAGCGACGCGAGACGTCCATCAGGATCAGGTAGACGAGCATGATCCGGATGAAGTAGTTGCCGCCGTCGGAGATCGGCGTGTTCTGACCGTTGAGCGCGGCGTAGGCGATGAACAGCAGTGGAGTGACGATCCGCGTGCGCCACCCCAGGGTGAAGGCGACCACGAGCGCGATGGTCACCGCGTACCAGAGCCAGAACAGGCCGGGACCGGCATGCTGCAGTGCGCCGAAGGGGCCGTCGTAGCCGAGGATCTCGCGATAGGGCTGCCAGTACCGGGAGCCGGGTCCCCAGATGCGGGAGGCGACCGGGAGGTTCAGCAGCAGCCATCCCAGGAGGAACGAACCCGACGCGATGCGCATGACGGCGACGCCGTAGTCGGAGTGACGGTCTGCGATGAACCAGCTGACCACCCGCTCCAGGAGGCGGGCCGGGAGGTCGCGCTGAGCCTGCAGCCAGCTGCGGACCGGAGTGGATTCCGTCATGACCAGGCCGACTTCACATCGTCGTCGAACTCGGTCGCGGGGCGCCAGCCGATGCTGGTCCACTGCTGCGCGAGCTCGTCCGGCGGGTCGTGCCGCTGCTCGAACTGCGGGACCGCCTCGCGCAGCATCCGCACCTCCACGAGGGTCACGGCGTCGCCGTGCTCCTGCTGCAGGTACAGGGTGGCGAGCCCGACGGCGGCGTCCTCGAGGCGCTGATAGGTGCGCAGATTGTTCAGCTGGCCGGGGCTGTACGCCTCCGACGCTTCGGGAGAATAGAGGTCGACACCGAACACCGGGTCGCCGTCGATGTGGTTGGCGGCCGCCATGTCCTGCTGCTCGTCGGTGAGCTTGCTGGCGGCAGGCCAGAGTCGGCCATGGACGACCTTCGACTGGCGCGACTCGCGGTTGGCGAAGATGTTGTACTCGACCGCTTCCATCTCCTCCGCGGTGACGTTGCGCCACGGCGTGAACTCCGCGCCGGCATCTGCTCCCCCGGAGCACACGTCGAAGTCGCTGACGCAGGCGCGCACGAGCATGTACTCGTCCTGCGAGTAGGGGCCGGGCGCGAAGAGGTTCCAGCCCTGGTCCAAGGGCCCGAGGAAGTAGCGGTTCAGTGCCGGCTGCAGGGCGGCCCGCACAGGGGTGTCCGGGCCGGTGTACGCGAGGGTCGCACCGATGTGCCCGGCGGCGAGGAGGCCGACGGTCGCGAGGACGACGGCGGGGAGGCGGCGGATTCGGGGCGAAGCCATGGTGTGTCCGTTCTGCGGGGCTGCGCGAGGTGAAGGGAGCGGGACGGGCGGACGGCCGCCGGGCGCGGCACCATGTGCGGTGCCGGCCCGGCGGCCATCAGCGATGTTCCCGTGTCACTCAGGAGGTGGAGCGACGGGAGAGGAGCACACCCGCAGCGCCGCCGACGAGCAGCAGAGCTGCAAGGCCGACCATCGCCGCGGTCCCGGCCGCACCGGTCCGGGCGAGGGAGCCCGAGCCGCTGCCGGAGGAGCCGTCCCCGCTGCCGGAGCCGGTCCAGCCGTTACCGGCCGCCCCGTTCCCGCCAGTGGCGTCGGCTCCCGTGTTGGTGCCGGTGTTGGTGCCGGTGTTGTCGGCGTCGTTCGCCGCCGGGTTGTCACCGGCGCTGTCTCCGGTGTTGTCACCAGCGTTGTCCGACGCATCATCACCAGCGTTGTCGCCAGCGTTGTCCGACGCGTTGTCACCGGCCGCCTTCGTCGTGACCGTGAGGTCCGCAGCTGCGGTCTCCCCGGTCTCAGCGGTGGCCTCGACCGTGTAGTCACCAGCCGGAGAGCCCTCCGGGACCGGCAGGTCGACGGTGAAGGCACCGTCCTCGTCGGTCTCGACGGTGACAGGATCGCCCACAGCATTGCCCTCGGGATCCACCAGCTGCACCTCAACCTCGGTGTTCGGCGGGAAGCCCTCGCCGGTCACCGTGGTGGAGTCACCGTCCTCGACTGTCCCCGGATCGACCGCGACGGACGGATCCTCGACCGTTGCGTCATCTCCGGTGTTGTCGGCCGTGTTCACGTCGGTGTTGACCTCGGTGTTCTCAGCGGAGTTGTCAGCCGTGTTGACCTCAGTGTTGACCTCGGTGTTCTCAGCCGTGTTCACCTCAGAGTTGACCTCGGTGTTCTCAGCCGAGTTGTCAGCCGTGTTCACCTCAGAGTTGACCTCGGTGTTCTCAGCCGAGTTGTCAGCCGTGTTCACCTCAGAGTTGACCTCGGTGTTCTCAGCCGAGTTGTCAGCCGTGTTGACCTCAGAGTTGACCTCGGTGTTCTCAGCCGAGTTGTCAGCCGTGTTCACCTCAGAGTTGACCTCGGTGTTCTCAGCCGTGTTCACCTCGGTGTTCTCTGCGGTGTTGTCCGCAGTGTTGTCGGAGGTGTCGACCGGCACCACGGTGAACAGCTCGGTGTCCCCGAGAGAGAGGTCCTCGTTGTCGATGACCGTCACCGCGTAGTCCCCGAGGTCGAGCTCCGAGGAGATCACGCGGAACGACAGCTCACCGTTCTCGTCGACGTCGACCGTCCCGATGCGCTCACCGGGCTGGGCGATAGCCGCGAAGGTGGACACGACTCCCGCCACGAACGACGCCTCACGCTCGAGCGGATCGCCATCCACAGACTTCAGGTACACCTCAGCCGTGCCGTTCGGCGTGTATCCGGTGCCGCTGACGAGGACGTCATCGACGCCCTGAACCGCACGACTCGGGGTCAGATTGATATCTGCTCTCGCCGTGTTGTCCGCAGTGTTGTCGTCCGTGTTGTCGGCCGTGTTGACCTCGGTGTTCACGTCCGTGTTGTCCGCCGTGTTCACCTCAGTGTTGACCTCGGTGTTCACGTCCGTGTTGTCGTCCGTGTTCACGTCGGTGTTGTCGTCGGTGTTCACGTCAGTGTTCACGTCGGTGTTGTCGTCGGTGTTCACGTCAGTGTTCACGTCGGTGTTGTCGTCGGTGTTCACGTCAGTGTTCTCGGACGTGTTGTCGTCCGTGTTCACGTCCGTGTTGTCGGCGTCGTTCTCCGCCGTGTTCACCTCAGTGTTGACCTCAGTGTTCACGTCCGTGTTATCGGCGTCGTTCTCCGCCGTGTTGACCTCAGTGTTCACGTCGGTGTTGTCGTCGGTGTTCACGTCGGTGTTGTCGTCGGTGTTCACGTCAGTGTTCTCGGACGTGTTGTCGTCCGTGTTCACATCCGTGTTCACGTCGGTGTTCACGTCAGTGTTCTCGGACGTGTTGTCGTCCGTGTTCACGTCAGTGTTGTCGGCGTCGTTCTCCGCCGTGTTCACCTCAGTGTTGACCTCAGTGTTCACGTCCGTGTTGTCGTCCGTGTTCACGCCGGTGTTGTCGTCGGTGTTCTCGGACGTGTTGTCGTCCGTGTTCACATCCGTGTTGTCGGCGTCGTTCTCCGCCGTGTTCACCTCAGTGTTGACCTCAGTGTTCACGTCCGTGTTGTCGTCCGTGTTCACGTCGGTGTTCACGTCCGTGTTATCGGCGTCGTTCTCCGCAGTGTTCACCTCAGTGTTGACCTCAGTGTTCACATCCGTGTTGTCGTCCGTGTTCACGTCGGTGTTGTCGTCGGTGTTCACGTCAGTGTTCTCGGACGTGTTGTCGTCCGTGTTCACGTCCGTGTTGTCGGCGTCGTTGTCCGCCGTGTTCACCTCGGTGTTGACCTCGGTGTTCACGTCGGTGTTGTCGTCCGTGTTCACGTCAGTGTTGTCGTCCGTGTTCACATCCGTGTTGTCGTCCGTGTTCACGTCGGTGTTATCGTCGGTGTTCACGTCAGTGTTCTCGGACGTGTTGTCGTCCGTGTTCACGTCAGTGTTGTCGGCGGTGTTGTCATCATCGCCGTCGTTCGAGACGCTGAGCGGCGCTTCCGCGATCTCTCCGGAGACTGCCTCGCCGACGACGATGTAGTCGCCGGCAGTGGTACCGACCGGAACGGTCAGATCGGTGGTGAAGCCACCGTTCTCATCCGTGGTCACGGTCACCGACTCACCGATCGGATTCCCGTCGGCGTCCTGCAGCTGCACCTCGACCTCGGTCAGCGCCGGGTAGTCAGTCCCGGTGACCGTGGTGGTGCCGCCGTCGTTGACGGCGGACGGGTCGGCCACGATGGCCGCCTCGAGCACGCTGGTGCGCACCGTGGAGGATGCGAGCCTGACATTGACCGCGTCATCGCCCTGGAGGATCCCCGGCAGCACACCCAGCGTGAGCGCACTGACGGTGAAGGAATCTTCTCCCAGAAGACCCTCACTGCCATTGGTGACATCCTCCGCAGGAAGTCCGTCCACCGTCAGATCGGTGTTGGTCGTGGCCTGCTCGTTGATCGTCAGGGAGACGACCGAGGTCGTCACCGTCTGAAGCACGGGAGCGAGCGACGAGATCACCGGATCGATCGCGGCGCCGAAGACGTCCGCGACCGGCTCGGCGAGCCCCTCAAGAGCACCGTCCCCCACGGTCCCCAGCGCGCTGAAGATCGTCGAGGTCACCGGGCTGAGCAGCTGGTTCAGGAGGTTGTTCAGTCGGTTGTCCGGATCCAGAAGAGAGATCTCGACGGTCGGATTGCCCCCGGTGTTCGTCAGGAACTGCTCAAGAGTTCCGGAGACCGAGACCTGGGCCGGTGCAGTGACAACGCCCAGCAGCGTCACCTCAGCCGCCACCACAGCGGTGACCTGGGTGGCGCTCAGCGCCTCGGTGACGCCCGTCGTGAGCGTCGTCAGCACGTCGTCGACAGCATCCGCGATGAGTCCATCCGCCGCGGTGACGCACTGCAGGAACTCCGCCGAGAGCACCTCGGTGTTCGGGGCGAGGTTGCTCAGGTCGCTCCCGGGCACGTTGCAGTCGACGATCTGGGCCAGATCGATGATGACCTCACCCGTCGAGAGGTCCAGCGTGACGCCGTTCTCGTTGGCGATGGGTCCGTCCAGCAGGCTGCCGCTGACCGCCTCGAGCGCTTCGTCCAGACCGTCGACGGTCACCTCCGTGCCGCCGAGAGAGATCGATCCGAGGAGCGGGATGCTCACGGGCTCAAGACCGACAAAGACACTCCCGAGCGCCCCGTCGGAGCTCACGAGGGCGTCGACACCGCCACCGATGCCGGTCACCGTATCGTTCAGCGCGGTGGCGAGGTTGCTCACCAGCGGCGACGTCGCGACCAGCTGGCCATCCACGATCACGTACTGGGTCTCGACCCCCGTGCCGGAGGCATCGGCATGCGACGCGACCGCCCCCACCTGGAGGTCGAGCTCGTCGATGACTCCGCTCGTGACCGGCGTGAGGCCCGCCTGGTCGAACAGCGACGTCAGACTCACGCGCGCGCTGCCGAACTCACCGGCGTTGTTCGGATCGATGGCGATCGACCCGTCCGAACCGATCGCGCCCGCCGCAGCCGTCGAGGCGCCGGGAGTGGCAGCTTCGGCGAAACCGGACACGGCCCCGAGCTCGCCGAGGTGCAGCAAGCCGCCACCTCCCGGGTCGCTGACCAAGGGCAGGGTGACGCCGCCACCGAGCTCGAGCGACACCAGACCGTTCAGTGCGGCGACGTCGAGCTGATCGGAGGCCGGGCCGGGGTCGCTGGGGAATCCGGCAAGGCTGGTTCCGACGTCAGCGACATCGATCCCGAGTGCGTCGGCGCTGATCACGCGGCCGAGCGCTTCAGACTGGTCCGTCTCCGCGGCATGCAGGGAGGGCAGTCCCATCAGTGTGAGGCTCGCCGTTGCGGCCGATGCGATGACGCCCCTGAGCAGGGGTGATCGACGTCGGTCCGCTAACGGCGATGGTGTCTGCGGGTGTTCCACATTCTCTCCATCGTCAGAAGGGGTGGGGAGGTCCTTCACGCGGGCGCACTGGGGGAAGGCCTACGCAGGGACGGGAGTCACTGGAGTGACTTCTGAAGCTTTTCATTGAATCGCAGATTTCGGGGCTGACCAGCTGGTAAATACCCAATCTGTTGCAAAAAAGTTACCGACCGTCACATCTCTCCACGGGCCCTGTCGTCACATTCTGTAGATACCGATTAGTAACTTACGAGTGCACGCCATGCTCGGTGGTCAGAGAGGCTTAGGGCGCGCGAAGTGGGGCGCACCGAGCCGGCCGGGGCATCCCCCGAGGGATAGGGTGAGCGTTCTGTTGAATGCATTAACCTCTCTTCCACTCGGGTCTTTTACGCAATTCACCCGATCCGTCCGAACAGCCCCAATCGCGCATTTCGGCATATTCGGACATACTGGAGGCGTGAAGACTCTGATGTCTCTGGCCTCTCGCGGCCCCTGGGCCGGAGACGCACCCGTGCGCGCGACGTCCTGGGACGCTCGGTGGGAGCCGGTCTCGGTGGGAGCCGGTCTCGGTGGGAGCCGGTCTCGGTGCGAGCCGATCTCGGTGCGAGCCGGTGAGCTCAGGCCGACTGTCGGCCTTTCCGGTGCAGAGCTGCGCCGATGAGCGCGAGCGCGGAGGCGAGGAGCACCAGAGGCAGCACGCCACCCGCCCCTGTGCTGGCCAATCCCCCGGCGCCGGTCCCGTCGGCCCCCGGCGCCGCCGGAGAACTCGGAGCCAGGCCCGCGGAGAGATGCTCCCCGGCACCGAAGGCTTCGATCAGCACGTCGCCGCGCGCACCGGAGAGCCCCCGTGGTCCGGCGTCGGTCGCGAGAGTGACGGTGATGCGCAGCCACCTCTGCTCGTCGCTCGGCATGGAGGTCAGGTGCAGCGACCCCGCCCGCGCCGCGATGCTGTCGAGACTCGCGTTCTCCACCATCTCCATCGCCCCGGTGGAGCAGGTGCCACCCGTCCACGGGCTCGTGCAGGCGTCCACGGAGACCGCCAGCGCGCCCCCGACCTCGGCGAGCTCGCCCCGCCCTGTCAGACCCAGGTCGATCTCACCGGGCTCCGGCGTCTCGGCCCAGACCCCCACTTCCCAGACCGCGGAGTCGCCCGGAGCGAGGTTCTTCATCAGTGCGGGATCACCCTCGGTCCGGATCCGCAGGTGATCGCCGGAGAGGAAGGTCGTCTCGGTGGATCCGGCGGCCGGCGCCGCGAGAATCAGCGCTGCGACCACGGGCACCACGAGCGTGTGACGTGTCAGGGCGTCATGGGCGGAAGAGCCACGGATCTCGACGCAGTCGTCGTCGGAGACGCCGTCGGAGTCGCCCTCGGAGTCACCGTCGAGATCCTCGCCGAAGTCCTCGTCGGAGCCGTCCCGGGTCCGTTCACGCGGCCAGAACGCCCAGACCACGAGCACGGTGGCGCCGACGGTGATCCCGCCGAGCACGAACGGATCGCTGAACCACTGGATGACCCGCGCCGCTGCGGGGACGGAGAACATCACGCGCCGAACGTCGGTGGCGGTGTACGGGGACGGGTCCGCGACCTCATTGGCGTCGCCCTGCATCGTGAAGGTGACCTCGCCGGAGTCGTGATCGACCTCGAGGACCTCGAGGACGCGGTGCGTCACGGGCAGGACGCCCTCGCCCCTGTCGACGGTGACGACGTCCCCTTCTGTCATCTCGACCGCCGGGATCTCGCGCACGACGGCGATCGAGCCGGCGGTGATGGTCGGGCTCATCGACCCGGTGCGGAACATCATGATCGAGATGCTGAGGACCCAGCTGAGGAGCACCAGCACGATGCATACCGCGCCCCCGACGGCCAGGAGCGTGAGCAGGTGGTCGCCGAGAGAGCGCAGAAACCTCGGCCCGGCACTGCGCTTCCCGCGCGCGGTCACTGTTCAGCCCCGTCGGCGACCCCGGAGCCCGGGATCCCGGCGCCTCCCACCGTGGACATCGTGCCCGCCGGTCACTCGACCGAGGTGGCCGTGAACCCCCAGGTGGCCGTACCGGTCTCCCCCTGGAGGAGGTCCGGCCCGGCGGTCACCTGGAAGCAGAGGGTGACGGGTGCGCCTGCTTCCCCGTCGGCCCCGGCGACCAGGTCGAACCCGGCGGTGCCGGAGTCCAATGCGGTGCCGGCAGGGACGATGGCGCTGCCGGTGGCATCGTCCGTGCACTCCGCGGCAGAACCGACCTCGATGATCCCGTAGGTCAGGTGCGCGGCGTTGGCCCCCGACCCGGCGGCGTCGGTCAGCTCGACCGTCGCGTCGTAGGTGGTGGCGTCGTCCAGGCGCAGCACGAAGGGTGCGGCCACGACGTCCTCGGGGGTGAGGTTGTCCGCGTCGACCTCGAACTCGAGCTGGGCGGCGCCGGCTTCGGAGTCATGGTCGGCGAAGGCGCTGCCGTCGGTGCTGCCCTCGACGTTGAAGCTGCCGGCGCCGAACTCCCCGATCGCCCATTCCTGGTCGGTCCACGCGGCGAGAGTCACCGCGGCGCCGACGCCGAGGACGAGCCCTCCGGCGAGGAGCGCCCGGACCTTGCGGCCGCGACTGTTGTCTGTAGTAGCAGTGGACATGTCTCTCCCCGAAATCGACCCGACACAGCTCTATCCTCGCAGGTTAGCCAGTCGAGTATCAGGAAAGATGACTTTCTGGAAAGTGGTCTCAAATGTCCGAAAAGTGCCGTCCCCGCCGACGGTCGGCGCGCTCGAGGGGAAGGACCGATCCAGCTGCCGCTCTCAGGTGAGGTTGCGGCAGTTCCCGCCGATGCCGCCGATCAGGCCGGCGTTGCTGGCGACCGCGGCAGCCTCTGACTCCCAGCCCCCTCCGCCTTCCGGCACCACGACGAAGGCGAGCTCCAGCTCGCTGCCGAGCCCCAGCAGACCGCCGAGCAGGTTGGTCGGGATCTCGGTGCGATAGGTTCCGCCGGGCTGGCTCACGGTGTTGTTCCTCAAGGTGAATCCGGTGAGGGGTGCGAGCACGGAGCCGAGGCCGCTCGTGGAGGCCCGCACCTCGACGTCGTCGAGCGTGTAGCCCTCGGGGAGCTGCCAGTAGACCCGCACCCGTGCGCCGATCCCGAGCAGACCGGGCACGAACTGGCAGGACCGCGTCAACGTCGGCGCGGGGATCTCGCCGGCCTCGAAGACGGCCGTTGCCTGCTCCGAGTCGGTCCATGCCGCGTGGCTCGCGGACGCTCCGATCCCCAGCACCAGCCCGGCGGCCAGCATCGCCCGCAGGCGGAGCCAGCGGGCACGCCGGGGCGAGGTGGTGAACGAGCGGGCATCAGTCATGTGCAGGAGGGTCCTCCCCGGTGCGGCCTGCGAGCGCGACAGCTCAAGATGACCATGAAGCTCAGGCCCGCGCAAGCAGATGTCCGAGACGCAGCCCGACCCGGCCCTCCTGGAGTCGGGCCCACGGCGATCCGGCCCGTTCACGGCCCCGAGGCGACTCGGGGCCGGCCGGGCCCTTCCGGCGGACCCGCCCGCGCGTCGAAGGCGCTCTGCTCGTGCCCGCTGCTCGCCGGATGTCCGACCGCCTGGGCCGCGTGGCCTCGCCCGGCGGGGAGAGGATCCCGTCGGCGGACCCTGCTGCGACTACGCTGTGACGAGCACCACGCGATGCACCGGCACCGCGCGACTCGACCGAGGAGCAGCAGCCATGACCAGCACCCCGATGCACCACCCCGACGACGACGGACGCCCCCATCCGGAGGACCAGGGAGAAGACACTTCGTCGAGCACCGGCACGGGCCAGGGCGAGGACCTCGTCGACGAGGAGACCAAGAAGCTCTCCCAGGAGGAGGCCCAGCGCCACGACGACGTCGTGGAGGCGCAGAAGGACGACGCCGATCAGGGCGGCTACGGGCACTGACTCCGGGGACGCCCGGATCGGCTCCCCGGGAGGTCCCCGAGCGCGCCCGCACGGCGCCGGTCTCCCCTGTGGGTTCGCGCCGGGTCGCCCTCTCTCATCTCGCGCCCTTCGGGGAGGAACCGGGAGATCCTTGATCGGCACGGAGGTGCTCGAGCGCCGTCGAAGCCCGCTCCAGCCGGTCTCGCTCGTCCATCTCCCACCAGGGAGTGCCCCGCTCCCCCAGCCCCTCCTTCGCGGTCTGGACGTGATCGCGCAGGGAGGAGATGCGGCGCTCGTCGGTGGCTGCCCCGATCCCGGACCTCGCGCGGCCCAGCTCCGATCGCAGCGCCTCGACCACATCGTCCGGCAGGGATGGATCCGTCGCGCGCCACCGTCGGCCCCCGATGACGAGGTAGCGACCGTCCGGGGTTGCGGTCATGGCGGGGAGTCCGTTCGTCCGACGGGGTTGTGCGCTGGCACGACAGAGTACGTGTGGGCGGGTGCGGGGATCCCGCGCCCTACCGGATGGTTGCGGTGCCTGCTGGTCGAGGCGCACGGCCTCGGAGCGCGACGGGGCGGCTCTCCCTCTGCACCTCAGGGGCACCGATCGCCGACCGGCACCACCCGCGGGCCGGAGAATGCTCGCAGGCAAGGACGGCACAGTGGCCCGGTCGCAGGCTAAGTACCGTAGCGTCGCGCAGGTGACCACGCCTCCCCGCCTCCGGGCCTCCCGCGCCGCGACCGACCGCACCCAGAGCCCGGTCCTCGCCTCGGTGTCGGAGGCGGTCGGCGGCACTCCCCTGGTCCGCCTGGACCGACTGTTCCCGGAGTCCGGCATCGAGGTTCTCGCCAAGCTGGAATCCATGAACCCGGGCGGCAGCACGAAGGACAGGCCGGCGTTGGCCATGGTGCGCGATGCTCTCCGTTCGGGGCGACTGGCTGCGGGCGGGACGGTGGTCGAGTCGAGCTCCGGCAATCTCGGGATCGCGCTCGCACGCGCGTGCCGGGAGCATGCCGTGCACTTCGTGTGCGTCGTGGACTCCCGCACCAACCCTTCCGCGATCGCGACCATCCGAGCCCTGGGAGGAGAGGTCGAGATCGTCTCCGAGCCGGACCCGGCCTCGGGGGATCTGCTCACGGCGCGCCTGCATCGCGTCGAGGGCCTCCTCGACGAGATCAGCGGCGCAGTGAATCTCTACCAGTACGGGAATCCTGCGAACCCCGCCGCTCACGCCGACGGCACGATGCGAGAGATCGCCGATGCGACCGATCACCACGTCGATCACCTGCTGGCCGCCGTGAGCACCACCGGAACGCTCGCCGGATGCTCCCAGTACATCCGGGAGGCGGGCATGGCCACCTCGACGATCGCCGTCGATGCGGTGGGGAGCGTTCTCTTCGGCGGGACAGCCTCGCCGCGCCACCTCCCCGGCCTCGGCGCGGGGGTGGTGACCGATCTTTCCCTCACAGTCGAACCGGACACGGTGGTCCGGGTCGATGCGCTCGCGTGCGTCGTGGGGGCTCGTCTCCTGGCGCGCGACGCCGGGATCCTCGCCGGCGCCTCGACCGGGGGCATCGTCCACGCTCTCGGGACGCTCGTACCCGACATGCGCCCCGGCACCCGGGCGGTCTTCATCGTGCACGACAGCGGGACACCGTATCTGCACACGATCTATGACGACCAGTGGGTGCACGAGACGGTGGGCGCCGACCCCGGCACGCTCGCACGGGCGACCTCGGAGCTGCAGGAGCGGGCCCGCCGTGGATGACCGCACCACGACGCTGGTCGTCCTCGGCGACGGACCCAAAGCCCTCTACGCCCTGGAGGAGCTCTGCGCGCACCTGACCCGATCGGCGCGCACGGACGAGGCTCCCCGCCGTTCCCGACTCGACGTCACGATCCTCTGCTCGTCGGCGACGCCGGGAACGGGCGCGGCCTACGACAGCGCGCAGCCGCGCTCGCTCCGCCTGAACGTCGCCGCCGACATCCTCGACGCGCCCGCCCCCGATACGGGCACCTCCTTCCGCGACTGGGTCTCGACCGCGCGGCCCGAACACCGGGACGAGGACTACCCACCTCGAGCCGTCGTCGGGGAGTACCTCGGCGCGCGATGGGCACGGATGATCGACTGTCTCTCGGACCGAGCCGCCGTGCACTCGCTTCACGATCGGGCGCTCTCGCTCCGTCGTGCACGCACGGGATGGGTGGTGCTCACCCGGGAGCGCGGCGCGCTGGACCCCGTCGACGAAGTCCTCGTCGCGACGGGGCACTCCCGCGAGCATCCGGGCGCTCTCTCCCGCACCTGGTCCTCCCCCGTTCCGCTGCGGCCCTCCGTGCTCCCCGCCTCCTCGATGCTCGGCGAGGACTCGGTGCCACCGGGCAGCCGGGTCGCGTTCCGCGGCGCGGCGCTCACGTTCATCGATGCAGCTCTCGTGCTGACCGCCGACCGCGGAGGCGAGTTCGCCCCGCGGGCGGGCGGCAGGCCGGGCCTCGTGCACCACCGCGGCCCGTCGGAGCCCTCGGTGCTTCTCCCCACCGCTCGGCACGGGCGCCTGCTGGACGCCAAACCCGCCCCCCGCATCCCGCTGCCCGCGCAGGCGCGACGTGCGATCGACCGCGGAGGCGAGCGCCTCGCTCTGCTGCAGCGCGATGATCCGGCGCCGGGGCCCGTCCTCGACGTCGTCTCCGAGGTGGCAATCCGGATCCTCGAGAGCACCGGACCGGCGGGCGCCGCCCGGCGCCAGGCCGTCGAGCACACACTGGCCACCGGGTGGGAGCCCGACCTCGATCGCGGTGCCGGCGCCTCCGAAGCGGCGTTCCGTCGGAGCATCGAGATCGCGCGCGGAGAGCGGCCGCCGGGAGCCTCCTGGGCCCTGGGCCGTGCCTGGGCCGGCATGTACCGACCGCTCACCTCCGCTCTCCGGGGGACCGACGCCGACGCGGAGGCGTGGGCCGCCTTCCGGTCAGCGGCCGACGTCATGGAACGATTCGCCTTCGGACCTCCGCTGGAGGTCGCCGAGAGGGTGCTCGCGATGGTGGACTCGGGAGCGGTCGACCTCGGGTGGGTCGATGCCGGCGTCCGGATCTCGGCCGGTGGGATCGACCACCTACCGGAGGGCGAGGGGGCACCGGACGTCGTCGTCGATGCGGTGATCGCGCCCCCGGGGATCCAGGACACCTGCGACCCGCTGCTCGTCTCGCTGCGCACCGCGGGCCTGGTGCATTCTCGTGCCGGACGCCGCGGAGCCGTCGTGGAACGTGACGGCACGGCGGTGGCGGCCTCGGGCGAGAGACTCGAGGGACTCGCCCTGGTGGGCCGGCCCACCGAGGACCACGTCATCGGCCACGACACGCTCAACAGGCATCTGCACGACGAAGGGCGACTCTGGGCCGAGCGGGTGGCGAGAGGCGCTGCAGGTATTGGAGGAAGGACCACCACACCGATGCTCGACCTCGACCACTCAGCCCAGGAGCGCGAACTGCGATGACCCCGCTCGACCCTCCGACCGCCCCGGAAGAGACCGGCGCCGATGCTCCGCGCTCGGGATGCCGGGGGCTGCCCCCGCTCACAGCGCGCCTCGAGGCCTGGATGCGAGAGCTCCTCGCCGATCCGGCACGGTGCTCCGCGATGCTCGCGACGTACGGCAGCCCCGTCAACGTCCACGAGTTCTCCGCGCTGGCGCGGAACGCGGAGGAGCTGGCCCGGGTGGCGGACCGTCACGGGGTGGCGATGAAGATCTTCGTGGCGCGGAAGGCGAACAAGACCTTCGGTCTCGTCGACGCTGCGCGGAGAGAAGGCCTCTGCATCGACGTGGGCAGCTACCGCGAACTCCAGCAGGTCCTGGACCTCGGCATCCCGTCCGAGCGCGTGGTCGTCACGGCAGCCGTCAAGCCGGCCGAGCTCCTCGAGCTCGCCTGCGACTCACGCTCGTTGCTCGTGCTCGACAACCTCGACGAGGCCGCCGCGCTGCAGCAGGTGGCGCGCACCCGACGCTCCGCGACGCTGCAACCGACAGCTCTCCGACTCGCCGTCACGCCGACGGACGGCATTCGACCGACACGCTTCGGGGAGAGTGCTGCCGTGTGGCGCCGGTGGGCGGAGTGCGAGGGCGCCGACCGGCTGGCCGAGGCCGGCATGCGGCTCGACGGAGTGCATTTCCACCTTCACGGCTACGCGCCGCGTCACCGCGTCCTCGGCATCATCGAAGCGCTCGAGCTCGTGGACGCGCTGCGCGCCGAAGGGCATGACCTCCGATTCCTCGACATCGGCGGCGGAATCCCGATGTCCTATCTCGACGACGCCAGCGAGTGGGATGCGTTCTGGCAGGCCCATGAGCACCAGGGCGACCAGGCGAAGCCGCTGACGTGGCGGGGCGAGGCGCTGCGCCAGGTGTACCCGTACCACCAGGCGCCCGTACGGGGCGCCTGGCTCGAGGAGGTCCTCTCCGCCCGCATGCCCTCGGGGGCGACCGTGGCAGAAGCGCTGCGCGAACGCTCTGTGGAGCTTCGCTGCGAACCGGGCAGGGCGCTGCTCGACGGGTGCGGCCTCACCCTGTCGCGCGTCGCTCATCGGAGCTCCACGAACGAGGGGACGGCGCTGATCGCTCTCGAGATGAACCGCACCCAGTGCAGGTCCACCTCTGACGACTTCCTCGTCGATCCGCTCCTGGTCCCCGCCGGCGGGCGACCCTCGGACGCGGTGGAGGCGTTCCTCGTCGGCGCGTACTGCATCGAGGACGAGCTGCTCTCCCGCCGCCGCCTCGCCTTCCCGCGCGGAGTCGCCATCGGTGATGTCGTCGCGTTCCCCAACACGGCGGGCTACCTGATGCACATCCTCGAGAGCGCCTCCCACCAGATCCCGCTGGCCTCGAACATCGACATCAGCTCCGGCGAGGAACGACGCGACGGCGACGATGCCGTGCTGCCCATCGGTCCCTGAGCGTCCGCTCCCTTGACCTGCGTGCACTACGTGCACGCCGCATGGCGGCCCCCCGCCCCCTCGTCTCGCGCACACCGGATTCCGCACGGGGGCAGCGAAGCGCCCGGGCGCGCACCGGATCGATGTGACTCGGGTCGGCGACGCCCTGCGGAGAACCCCTTCGCGTTATGCGTTCGTTACCCTCGAGGCGGACCCCGCACCACACCCTCCCGAGGAGCGCAGTGACCTCCCCTGCCCCGGCGGCCTCCCGCGCCGCGCCCTCCCGGAACTCCCCGCGCCCCGGCTTCCGCCCCGACATCCAGGGCCTGCGCGCGATCGCGGTGCTGCTGGTGGTGCTGTACCACTCCGGCGTGGAGATGCTCTCCGGCGGGTTCGTGGGGGTGGACGCGTTCTTCGTGATCTCCGGCTTCCTCATCACCACTCATCTGCTGGGCTCGCTCGAGCGCGAGGGCCGGATCCGCTTCGGCGCCTTCTACGCCAAGCGGGCTCGTCGGATCCTGCCGGCTGCGTTGGTGGTCGTCGCGCTCACCCTGGTGGCCTCGTGGATCTGGATGTCCCCGCTGCTGATGACCAGCGTGACGAGCGCGGCGGCCGCGACCGCGGCCTATGTGCCCAACTACTTCTTCGCCCTCCAGGGCACGGACTATCTCTCCGAGGCCACTCCGTCGGTGTTCCAGCACTACTGGTCCCTCGGCATCGAGGAGCAGTTCTATCTGGTCTGGCCTGCGCTGCTGGCGGTGGGGTTCTGGCTGGCGCGCGGCCGGCAGCGGCGGCTGCTGGTGATGACGGCAGCGCTCACGGCCGCCTCGTTCGTGGCCTGCGTGCTGCTGATGGACGTCTCGCAGCCGTGGACGTTCTTCTCCCTGCCCACCCGCGCCTGGGAGCTCGGCGTGGGCGCCCTGGTGGCGTTCGTGCTGCGCTCCGGGGCGCGCTGGCTGAGTTCGGAGCGGCTCGGGCTGCTGGCCTGGGCGGGGCTCGCGGGGCTGCTGGTCGTCGCGTTCACCTTCGACGAGGCGACCGCGTTCCCCGGGGCGGCGGCCGCACTGCCCGTGCTCGCGACCGCGGCGATGATCCTCGGCGGTGCCGCCCCGGGGCGACTGCACGCCACCCGGGTGCTGTCGGTGGCACCGCTGCAGTTCCTGGGCGCGATCTCCTACTCGCTGTACCTGGTGCACTGGCCGCTGCAGGTGATCCCGCAGGCGGCGGTGTTCTCCGCGGAACCGCTGGCGACGGGCACCACGCTCGCGCTCGGCGCGGCGGCGGTCCCGCTGGCGTGGCTGCTGCATCGCACGGTGGAGCGCCCGGTGCTCAGCTGGCAGGCGCTGCGCGAGCGCTCCCAGTGGCTGACCGGGGCCGCGGCGCTCACGGCCTCCCTCGGCATCGTCCTCGCCTCGGCGGGCACCCATCTGGCCGCCTCGCAGCAGAGCCTGTCCACGGACCGCACCGCCGCCCACGAGCCCGCGGAGCTCGAACCGGCGGGCACGGACGTCGTCCCCGCGAACCTCTCCCCCGCCCTGGAGGAGGTCGCCGCGGACAACCCCTCGATCTACACCGAGGGCTGCCACCGCTCCGAGGAGAGCACGGATCCGGGCGGCTGCCGCGTGGGCGAGAACGAGGAGGCACCGCTGGTGTTCCTGGTCGGCGACTCCCATGCGGCCAACTGGTATCCGGCGCTCGAGCAGCTCGCGCAGGAGGGGAAGATCCGCCTGGACAGCAACACCAAGAACTCCTGCCTGCCGCTGGAGACCGAGCAGCAGCACCTCAGCCGCCCGTACTCCGCCTGCCAGCAGTGGCGGGACGGGGTGCTCGAGCGGGTCGAGCAGGAGCAGCCGGATCTCGTGCTCCTGGCCGGCTTCCACAACCCTGACCGCCTGGGCGGCGCAACGGGCGAGGAGGTCGCCGGGCAGTGGCGCGAGGGGCTCTCCTCGACGTTGTCGCGGATCGAGGGCCCGGAGGTCGCGGTGATCGGCGAGGTCCCGCACCAGGAGCGCACTCCCCCGCACTGCCTGGCCAAGCATCCCGAAACCGCGGACCGGTGCGCGGAGCCGCGCCAGGACGCCTTCGAGACCTCCCTCCAGCGCGCGGAGGAGGATGCGGTCACGGCCGGCGGCGCCCGACGGATGGATCTCACCGAGTATCTGTGCAACCAGGAGACCTGCCCGTCGGTGATCGGGGACACCGTCGCCTATCGGGACGGCCACCACCTCACCCAGACCTTCAGCCGGCAGCTCGCCGAGCCGATGTGGGAGCAGATCGAGCCCTCGCTCGCGTGAGCGGGAACGGCCGCCCCGTCGGCCGCGCTGCCGCCGCCCTCTCGCCTGACCCGGGCCGAGCCCGTACGGTGCAGTCACCCCTGCCCCTTCGGCGACAAGGCTTCCCGTGCACCTCCTGCTGCGACTGACCGGACCCGCGATCGCTCTCGGTGCCGTGCTGATCATCGTGACTGTCTCCCTGGACCGCGGGCTGGGCCCGGCGTACTTCCTGGGGATCGCGCTGCTGGTGCTGGGAGTTGCGGGGCAGCTCCTGCGCAGCCGCGTCCAGCGCCCCTCCGGCGAGCGCGCGCCGCTGCCGATCGGGGTGCCGGTCACGGGGCGCTGGCGCGGGCTGAACTCCCCCGCCTCGAAGGTCCCCTCGCACACGCACGCCCTCGCCCAGACCTACGCCCTGGACATCACCCACGAGCCGGAGGGCTCGCCGCCCCGTGCGATGGACGCGCTGTGGCCGCCGATGCGTCGCCCGCAGGAGTTCCCCTCCTTCGGCCGCCCGGTGCTCGCCCCGTTCGACGGCGTCGTGGTGCAGGTGCGCGGCACGAGCCGTGATCACCTCACGCGCCTCTCGCCGCTGGGACTGGTGTACCTGGTCCTCGAGGGGTTCGTGCGCAGCCTGGGCACGCCCCGGCACCTGCTGGGCAACCATGTGCTGCTGCGCGCCGAGCCGGCGGTGCGGCCGACGGCGAGGGCCCGTCGAGCGTGGGCTCCGATTCCGGGGCGGCCGACGGGAACGCCCGTCGGGGCGAGGGGCCCGACGGCACCGTGGTCGCGGTGCTCGCGCACCTGCGTCGGGGCTCGCTGCAGGTGGCGCCGGGCGACCGGGTCACGGCCGGTCAGCAGTTGGCCGAGTGCGGCAACTCCGGCAACTCCTCGGACCCGCACGTGCACTTCCAGCTCATGGACGGCGAGGACATCGCCACGGCCCACGGCCTGCCGTTCGAGTGGGAGTACCGGGACACGGGCGGTGCGGTGCAGCGCGGGGTGCCGGCGAACGAGGAGCTGTTCGTTGTGGACGGGTGAGGTGGCGCGGGGCGAGGAGACTCCCTTCATGACATCATTGCGATAATCGCAACCCCTTCCTAGGGTGACGCCATGAACGCCACGATCTCCGACCGCGTCCAGCAGCGTCTGCGGGCTGCGGGCATGACCCAGAGCGCCCTCGGCGCGAGGATCGGCCTGGACCCCACGAAGCTGTCGAAGTCGCTCCGAGGAACGCGAACCTTCTCCACCGGGGAGCTCGCGGCGATCGGTGAGGCCCTCTCGGTGGACATCCACTGGCTCATCAGCGGCGCCCCCAGCTCGCTCTCCCCCCGCTTCGGGTTCCGGCACACCTTCGACGAGGGCTCCGGGGCGCACGAGAAGCCGAGCGAGGCGATGCGCGAGCAGATCGAGAACGTGGTGCTGGCGTACCACCAGGCCGGTTTCACCGCCGACGTGCGCCTCGACCGGTTCCGGGAGGGGGTGGGCACGGACTCCTTCGACGCCGAGAACCTGCCCACGGAATACCCGCAGATCCGTCCGGCCATGACGGCGGTGCAGCAGCTCTGGCAGGACTGGCTCGCATCGGGGAACGACCCCGTCGAGGATGTCGAGGACTTCCTCACGGACCACTTCGGCATCGACCTCGTCGTCGCCGACGTCGCCGGGGCTCACCGCGTCAACGCCCAGGCCCTGCAGATCGCCGGCGCACACGTCATCGTCGTCGAGCGCTCGGGGGCCTGGTACTCCACCCTCTTCGGGATCTTCCACGAGCTCGCCCATCTGCTCTTCGGGGCCGTCTCCTGGATGGGCCAGCACTCGGGCGCGGGCGAGGCCGCGTTCGAGAAGTTCGCGAACGGTTTCGCCGGCGACGTGGTTCTCAGCCGCGATGACGTCCGGTCCTCCGAGCTCTCCGCTCTCCCCCTGCCGGATCTCGCCGAGTTCCTCTGGGATCACGGCGCGGGCCTGCACACGGCACGTATCCGGTGCTCCCAGAACAAGGTCGAGGGCCCGCCCGAGCACATCCGGCAGGGTGACATCACGTTGCTGTGGCGCAACGTGCACGGAGACGTGCGCTCGAACGTCTGGAGCGCCCCGTCCTATCCGGCCCGGCTCGTCGACCGGCATGAGCAGCTGGTCCGCGCCGGGGACGCTCCCCCGGATGTCCTCGCCTGGATGCTCGGGGTACCCGTCGAGGAGATCGCGGTGGACCGCACGACGGTCTCGCTCGACGAGGGCACGCAAGAGCTCCTCGATCAGCTGGGGATTCCCTCGTGAGGTTCCTGGTCCCGGACACGTCGCTGGTATGGAACTTCCACGCCATCGGCAGGATCGATCTGATCAGCAGCTTCGTGGGCCGAGCAGCTTTGGCACCGAGCCGGGCAGAGTGGGGGCTCGAAGTAGAGCAAGAGGTGCTGCACCACATTTCTGACGCGCACGATGCATTGCACGAGATCTTCGGGGATGCGGTGAGACCGACCCCCTCTCAGCGATCCACCACCCACTTCATCCGGGAGAGGGCGTTTCGAGGCATCGCCGAGGATCCGCGGGCACACGTCGGGGAGTCCGAGGCGATAGCCATATGGAGCGACATCGCCGCCATCGGCGACACCATCATCTGCCTCACCGAGGACAAGGCCTTCGTCCGATTCTGCTGGCGCACCCATGACGCTGACTCGAACCCCGCCTCGTTCGCAGGCGGGCGCTGCTTCGTGCCGGTCACTTCCGCTGATGTTCTCGCATCATGTGTGGCTGCGCAGAAGATCTCCGAGGCCGAATCGGGTTCACTGCAGCAGGCGATGAAGGCCGCAGATCGACCGTGCATCGAGCCGGCGAGGAACCTCCTGTGACCATTCCAGGACCGCCACGCCCTTTCGGCCCTTTGATCCCTCGGCACCACTGAGCCGATCCATGGGTCACCATGCGATCACCCCCTCACCGCCGCCGCGCCTCCGCGAGGATGTTGCGGGCCATGGCCGGGAACACGACCGCGTGGAACGGGGCGATCGCCCACCAGTACAGCCGCCCCAGCAGCCCGTCGGGGAAGTAGACGGCGCGCTGGTGGTACGTGGCGCCGGCTGAGTCCGCGTGCGCGGCTCCGGGCCCGGCCGTCGCCTCGCCCTCCTCGGCGGCCCCCGGCTCGACGCTCAGCTGCAGCCAGGCCCGCCCGGTCATCCGCATCTCGGCTCGCAGGGTGAGGCTCCGGCCGGGTTCGATCTCCTCGACCCGCCACCAGTCCACGGCATCGCCCACCCTCAGGTGGGAGGGGTCGCGGCGCCCGCGTGCGAGTCCGTACCCGCCGACGGCGCGGTCGGCGAGGCCGCGCAGGCGCCACAGCAGCGGGCTGGAGTACCAGCCTGCCTGCCCGCCGATGCCCTCGATGACCTGCCACACCGCCGCGGGGTCGACGCCCTCGTCGGTGTGGGAGCGTTCATCGGTGTAGACGGTGTGGCCGGCCCAGTCCGGGTCCGGGGGCAGGGAGGACGGCGCCCCCGCGCCCATCGCGACGTCGGCGTCCCAGGTGGAGGCGAGGTCGCCCCGCTTCTGCTGGTCGAGCGCGGAGCGCACCGCCTCCCGGTAGGGGGTGGGGCCGCCGTCCGGGGCGTGCACGAGCTCGCTGAGCGGGCGGCCGTGGGTGATGGCCTCGTGCTGCATCGACTGCGCGAGCGGGATCGCGAGCGGCGGCGGGATCGGGGTGATCGCACCGATCCACATCCCCGACAGCAGCGGCGCGGGCACGGGCAGCGGGATCACCCGCCGCCGCGGCAGCCCGGCCACCTCCGCGTACCCGGTGAGCAGGTCCGCGAAGCGGAGCTCCCGCTCGCCGCTGCCGATCTCGTAGGCGCCCTCGAGGTGACCCGGCGCCATCACGCATTCGCGCAGATAGTGCAGCACGTCGGCGACGGCGACGGGCTCGATCCGGTTCTGGACCCAGCGCGGTGCGGGCATGACGGGCAGGCGCTCGGCGAGGTGGCGGATGATCTCGAAGCTCGCGGAGCCGGCGCCGATCACGGTGGCCGCCTGGATGACGAGGGTGGGCACCTCGCCCTGGGTGAGGATCTTCGCGACCTGTTCGCGGGAGGCCATGTGCTCGCTGAGGTCGTCGCCGTCCGGGTGCAGTCCCGAGAGGTACACGATCCGGGAGACCTCGGCCCGGGCGACCTCGTCGGCCATGATGCGCGCCATGCGCGCCTCCCGCTCCGCGTACCCGCGGCCGCCGCCCATGGCATGAACGAGGAAGACGACCACGTCGACGCCCTCGAGGGCGCGCCGCACCGCGGTGCGGTCCAGCAGATCCGCCTCGACGACCTCGCTGCGCGCGGACCAGTCCCAGGCCTCGAGCGAGGCCGCGTGCCGGCCGAGGACGCGGACCTCCGCGCCCGCGTCCAGCAGCTCGGGCACGAGCCTCCCGCCGACGTAGCCGCTCGCGCCGGTGACGAGGACTCGGGGTGCGGCGACGTCAGGGGCGGGGGCCACGGCTCAGAGCTCCACGGTGCCGCTGGCGCCCGGGGCCCGCTCGCCGGTCACCTTCGCCTTGGTGATGCGGGCCAGGGCGGAGACCTTCCCGCCCGGCATGCCCCAGTACTGGGCGGAGTCGCTGATCACGCGGACCAGGCGCAGGTCCGGATCGTCCTTGCCGCCGGGGAAGTAGCTCTCCAGCTGGCCGTCCCACAGCTCGTCCCGCTTCGCCCGGTCATCGACGTACTCGAGGTGCCCGGCCACGGACAGCCACGAACCGGCCTCGGAGATGGCGATGTTGACCTCGGGGCCGGCGCGCAGCGCGTCGGCCTGGTCGCCCGCGGCGCTGAGGAAGAACCACACGTCGGCGTCGTCGGTGACCTGCTGCGGGGTCATCGGGTGGGAGAGCAGCTTGCCGCTGGGCAGTGCCGTGGTCAGCATGACGAAGCGGCTGTCGCGCAGGGTCGTCACGACCGTGTCCTGGCTGAGCTCGTCGGTGGTCATCGCTCCTCCTTCGTCCGGGGCATGAGCGGTGCTCATGTGGGCTCCGGACGATACGCCTCCGTGCCGGGCATCCGGTGTGCGGGGCCTACCGGGTGGAAGGGGGCGGTGGCAACGCGGGTGCCGGGGATGGTCCCGGGACGCCCGCCCGGTTCCCGGGCGTCACTCCCCGACGACCACGAGGGAGGAATTGGAGCGGTGCACGACCAGCGGCGCGGGGCCGTCGTTGTGCACGCTCGCCGAGACGCGCACGGTGTCCCCGCAGGGCGTGCCGGGCACGGTCTCCACGAGCTCGAGGGACAGCAGGCGGTGGTGGCGGTAGAGGTCGATGTAGTCGGGCTCCGTGGTCTCTTCCCCGAGCACCTCGCACACCTCTCCCCCGGCGTCGACGAGCTCGGCACGTAGCTCCACGCTCGCTGTGCTGCCGGCCTCGTCGAGATCGTCCTTCGAGCACCAGGCCCGGTCATCCTCCCGGGACCCGTTCACGATCGTGCACGTGGTCAGGTGCAGCGAGGCCAGCGCCCGCAGCTCGCCCTCGCCCAGCTCCTCGAGCGGGACCTCCGCGAGGAGCACGTCGTCCACCGCGTCGTCCGCGAGGTTCCGGGGCAGGCCGTCCTCCGGAGCCTCGGTGGCGCCGTCCTCGGCCTGCTCGGCCCGCCAGGTGCCGTCGATCGCGAAGGTGGTGCCGTCCGAGGCGACGTCGTCGTAGGGCGCCGAGGCCTTGATGCTGCAGTCGATCGGCCCGTCCTCCGGCACGCTGATCAGCCCCTGGTTGCGGTACTCGGTCTCCTCGCCGGTGAGCATGTTCTGGGTGCCGCCCACGGAGATGCCGGGGCCGCCCGCCTGCGGCGAGCAGCTCAGGGTGACACCGAGGTACATGGAGCGGCCCCCGCTGCCCTCCGGCTTGGTGCTCCGCAGGTCCATCGTCACCGCATAGGTGGTGCCCGCCTCGGCCCAGAAGGTGCTCTGCGCGAAGCGGGTCTCCTCCGGCACGGTGAGGGTGGCGACGTCGGCATGGGAAACGGGCGCCGCCGGGAACGGAGGTGGCGACGGGGCAGCGCTGGACGGTGACGTGGCCGATGGGTCGCCGTCGCCTCCGCCGCGGACGACTGCGATCCCGATGATCACCGCGAGCGCCACCAGCAGCGCGGCGCCGCCGGCGAGCCAGGTGCGACGGGATCCTGCGGACCCGGGACCCGTCTCGGGCATCGCCGTTCTCCTGTCGATCCGCAGTCCTTGCCGGTGCCACAGTACCGGTCGGCGCGGGACTCTAGACTTGCCTCGTTCGCGTCCCCTGCCTGGAGGTCCCCTGTGCCCAACCCGTTGTCGACCCGCGTGGAGTTCCTGCGGAAGGGTCTGTGGCACCTGCGCAACGGGGGCGTGTCCGAGTTCCGCCTGTGGTGGAGCCGGCAGGAGTCACGGCGAGCGAAGCCCTCGCAGCTCACGAACACTCCCCGCGGCACCGGCGGCGGGAAGCCCGTCGTCGTGCGCAACTCCGACCTGGCCCGGGAGGGCTTCCCCCTGCCGGAGATGCGCGCCGAGCCCGAGTACGAGCCCCGCCCCGACCACGTGCTCTACCTGCTCCACAACGCGCTCCCCCACCATTCCGGCGGGTACGCGACGCGGACGCACGGGCTGCTCACCGAGCTCGGGCGCATCGGCTGGGACGTGGACGGCGTGACCCGTCTGGGCTATCCCTTCGACATGCCCGGCATGGCGGAGGTCCCCGATCTCCCCCCGAGCGAGATCGTGGGCGAGGTGGACTACCACCACCTGCTGACGGGACGGCAGATCGAGAAGAAGAACCCGATGTTCGACTACGTGGCCCGGTACACGGACGCGCTGCTGCCGCTGGCTCGGGCCGGGCGTCCCGCGATTCTCCACGGCGCCTCGAACCACTGGAACGGCCTGGCCGCGGTGAAGACGGGCAGGCTGCTCGGCATCCCGTCGGTCTACGAGGTGCGCGGCCTCTGGGAGGTCACGCGCGGTTCCCGCGACCCCGAGTGGGGCCGCAGCGACCAGTACCGCTATCTGGCACGTATGGAGTCGGACGCCGCCTCCGGGGCCTCCCGGGTGCTCACCATCACGGGAGCCCTCAAGTCGGAGCTGGTCGATCGCGGGGTCGACGCGGAGAAGATCACCGTGGTCCCCAACGGCGTCGACACGGACCGCTTCACCCCGACGCCACGGGACGAGGAGCTCGCAGAGAGCCTGGGCGTGAGCGGGAGGACGGTCATCGGGTACGTGGGCTCCGTCGTCGACTACGAAGGACTCGACCTCCTGCTCGACGCGGTCCGCGCCCTGCGCCGCCTCCATGACGGATTCCATGTGCTGATCGTCGGCGACGGCGCCGCCCTGGAGAGCCTGCGCGCGAAGTCCGCGGCCGACGGGCTCGACGACGTGGTCACGTTCACCGGGCGCGTCCCGCACACGGAGGTCGAGCGGTACTACTCGCTGGTCGACATCACCCCCTTCCCGCGCCTGCCGCTGCCGGTGTGCGAGATGGTCTCCCCGCTCAAGCCCTTCGAGGCCATGGCGATGGGCAAGGCGGTCATCGCCTCCGACGTCGCCGCCCTCGCGGAGATCGTCACCCCCGGGACGAACGGGCTCCTCCACACGAAGGGCGAGGCCGAGTCCCTCACCGAACAGCTGAGGACCCTGCTGGAGGATCCCGCCCTGATGGCGAGCCTCGGCGCGCAGTCCCGCCGGTGGGTCGTCGCCGAACGGGACTGGCGCCGCATCGCCGCGACGATCGCCGAGGCGTACACGGACCTCCTCCGCTGAGACCGACCTGGCGCCGAGACGCGGGTGAAGGACATCACCCGACGGGGCGCCATCCCCGCCCTGCTCGGGCACAGGGACCTGGAGCGTCCGTGAACTGTGAGACGGGGCTCTGTCCAGCACTCGCACAGGCACTACCGTGGGCCAGGGTCCGACCTCACGGACCCCGTCCCTCCCCCGCTCCAAGGAGTATTCGATGAGTCCGTCCGTCCCCCTCGACAGCGTCAGTGTGATCGGCCTCGGATACATCGGCCTGCCCACTGCGGCCGTGCTGGCCCAGGCCGGCAAGAGCGTCGTCGGCGTCGATGTCAAGCAGGCGAACGTGGAGGCGATCAACGCGGGCCGCGTGCCCTTCGTCGAGGAGGGCCTGGAGTCCGTGGTCGCCGGGGTGGTCGCGCAGGGAAAGTTCTCGGCACAGACCGAGACCCCGGTGGCGGACGCCTACATCGTCTCCGTCCCGACCCCGTTCAAGGGCGACCACGACGCGGACCTCTCGTACATCGATGCGGCCGCGCACGGGATCGCCCCGAAGCTGACGGGCGGTGAGCTCATCGTTCTCGAGTCCACCTCTCCCCCCGGGACCACGGAGCACCTCGCCGAGGTGATCCTCGAGGCTCGCCCCGAGTTCACCATGGAGCCGAACCTCAGGAACTCCCTGTACTTCTCCCATGCCCCGGAGCGGGTGCTGCCCGGACGCATCATGATCGAGATGGTCGAGAACGACCGCATCATCGGCGGCATGACTCCCGAGGCCTCCGAGCTCACCCGGGACCTCTACGCGAGCTTCTGCCACGGGGAGCTCCTGCTCACCGACGCCCGGACGGCCGAGATGGCGAAGCTGACCGAGAACGCGTTCCGCGACGTCAACATAGCGTTCGCCAATGAGCTCTCGATCATCGCCGACCGCCAGGGGATCGATGTCTGGGAGCTCATCAAGCTCGCCAACCACCACCCGCGGGTCAACATCCTCAGCCCCGGCCCGGGGGTGGGCGGGCACTGCATCGCCGTGGACCCCTGGTTCATCGTCTCCTCCGATCGTGAGTTCTCGAAGCTCATCACGACCGCGCGGAACGTCAACGACTCCAAGCCGGGGATCGTGCTCGACAAGGTCCTGAAGCACGCCGACCGGTTCAAGACCCCGACGGTCGCGGCGCTGGGCATCGCCTTCAAGGCGGACATCGACGATCTGCGCGAATCCCCGTCGAAGAACATCACGATCAACCTCGCGAACAGCCTCGCCGACGGCACCGTGCTGGTGGTCGAGCCGAACATCGACGAGCTCCCGCCGGAGCTCGCCGGGCGGGACAACGTCGAGCTCGCCGGCCTGGAGGATGCGGTGGAGCGCGCCGACATCGTGCTGCTGCTGGTCGACCACGCACCGTTCGCCGAGTTCGACCGCGACAAGCTCCAGGAGACCGTGCTGATCGACACGAAGGGGCTGTGGCGATGACCCCTGCCTCAGGGACGAACCGTTGGAAGCGTCGCGTCGAGCGCGCTCTGGGCCGCACCCCGGTCCGTCCGGAGACGCCGACCCCTGACCCGGAGGTCCCGGCCCGGGATCCCGAGCTGATGAAGCTGCCGGAAGGCGCCCGCGCCCTGCTGCGCGCGGCACGGGCCCACGCGGAGACCGCTGCCACGACGGCCGACGAGAAGCTCGCGGAGAAGTCCCTCGGCGAGTTCCGCGAAGCGGTCGCCGCCTCACGGTGCGATCCGATGCCGCTGCGCGATCTCGCCGACTTCCTCGAGGCCCGGGGAGAAGGCCCGGCCGCTGCCGCGATCGGCGCGCTCCTCGAGTCCGCCGGTGACGGCGACCTCGAGGTCCCGGCTCTCCGTGACCGCGCGAACGCCCTCGAGGCCCGGGGCGACCGCCCCGGGGCGGAGGCGCTCCTCGCGCTCGTCCTCGCGGCGGATGCCTCCCAGGTGGAAGACGTCGACCGCTACCTGGATCTCGTCGGTGGCCTGGCCCTGCCCCGCAAGCGCATCAATTGGGCGCTGAAGCGACTGCGCGCCGACGCCGGCGCCGGCGCCGCGCCGGGCCAGCACCGCGCTGCGGCGCACTACGCGATCGCCCACGGGTACACCGAGCTCCTCGCCCGGATCGGCGAGAGCCCGGATCCGGTGGCCCGCGCGATCGTCCGGATCAACGCGGCCGCCGACTCCGGCGAGCCCGACGGCGCCGCCCTCGAGGCGATCCGTGCCGACCTAGCCCTGACCTCTGCGGACCTGCGCTCCGCGCACCTGGAGGTCATGCTCGCCCGGGGAAACCGTTCGAGCGCCAAGGCCCTGCTCGCCGAGACCGAGGACTCCCGGGTCCCGGCAGAGGCCGTGCGCCGCGAGATCCGGCGACTGATCACCGCAGGGCGGAAGAAGAAGTCCCTCCCCTACGTCAACGCCTACCTCCGCGCCCGACCGGACGATGCCTGGGCGCTGTCCCTGCGCAAGCAGCTCACGACCGCAGCACCCACGAACTACCAGCTGGGCAAGACGGGGTTCCCTCTCCCGAAGGACCGGGCGGAGCCCGTGTTCGAACCGGTCCGGAACCGGGTCCTCTACCTGCTGCACAACTCGCTGCCCCACCACTCCGCGGGGTACGCGACCCGCACCCACGGTCTCCTCCGGGAGCTCAACGACGCGGGATGGGACGTCGACGGCGTCACGCGGCTCGGCTACCCCTATGACATGCCGGGCAAGGAGGACATCCCCGATGTCCCCGAGCATGAGGTGATCGACGGGGTCGACTACCTGCGCCTGCTCACCGGGCGGCAGATCGAGAAGAAGAACCCGCTGTTCAACTACGTCGGGCGATACTCGAACGAGCTGGAGAAGACCGCGCGACGTGACCATCCGGCGATCATCCATGCCGCGTCGAACCACTGGAACGGGCTCACCGGCGTGAGCGTCGCCCGGAAGCTGGGGCTGCCCTCGATCTATGAGATCCGGGGCCTGTGGGAGATCACCCGCGGTTCACGGAACCCCGAGTGGGCCGCGAGCAACATGTACAAGTACATCGCCCGGATGGAGTCGGACGCGGCCAAGGGCGCGACCCGGGTCTTCACGATCACAGGCGCTCTGCGCGATGAGATGGTGCGGCGCGGGGTGGAGGCAGAGAAGATCACCGTGCTGCCGAACGGGGTCGACACCGAGCGCTTCACCCCGATCCCCCGCGACGAGGAGCTCGCCCGCGAGCTCAGGGTCCAGGGGAAGACCGTGATCGGATACGTCGGATCGATCCTGGACTACGAAGGCCTGGGACTGCTCATCGACGCGGCGGCGACCCTCGCCGCGGAGCGCGATGACTTCCATGTCCTGCTGGTCGGGGACGGCGCCGAGCTCGAGTCGTTCCGCGACCGCGTGCGCGAGGACGGGCTGGACCGAGTCATCACCTTCACCGGTCGGGTCCCCCATGAGGATGTCGAACGGTACTACTCGCTCGTGGACATCACGCCCTTCCCGCGCCTGCCCCTGCCGGTGTGCGAGATGGTCTCACCGCTGAAGCCCTTCGAGGCGATGGCCATGGGCAAGGCCGTGGTCGCCTCGGACGTCGCCGCCCTCGCGGAGATCGTCACCCCGGGCGCCAACGGTCTGCTGCATGCCAAGGGCGAGGCGGGAAGCCTGACGGCAGAGCTGCGCCGGCTGCTCGACGATCCGGAGCTGGTGGGTCGCCTGGGCGCCCAAGCCCGGGAATGGGTCGTGCAGAACCGTGATTGGCGACAGATCTCCACCATCGTGGCGGAGACCTACGCGGAGCTCGCCGAGGGGCCGCGGGGGTGAAGGCCCTCCACCGGGACCGACGTGCAGGGGCAAGAGGCCGTCCCTGACCTCGGCCCGGCCGACGTCAGTCCCAGCTGCGCTCGACCTCGGTGATGGTGACGTCCTCACCCTCGATCTGCACGGACCACACCCGCGGACCCCGCATCAGCATCGCGCTGAGCTGGCCGGACGTCGAGACGTAGGAACGGATCACCGCAAGCTCCTGGGGGGCCGAGGGAGCGATCAGCACCACCGAGCGCTTTCGGTTGCGGGACGACACAGCCGTGAGGAGGGTGGCCGCCTCGAGGGTCTTCCACTTCGTGGCGATCCAGGCGTGGGGGTCGCCCTCCTTGGCGACATGCCGCGACAGGGCCGGCACCGTGCCGAGCCACGTCATGTTCATCGTCTGGTCATCGGATCGCAGCTCGAAGCCACGATCGTGGCGACGGGACAGCACCCCAATATCAACGATCCAGTTCTGTTCGATCGGGGTCGGGTCGGACGCCTCGTCCCAGACGATCCAGCAGTCAGGGCCGGTGAGGTAGAGGACGCGTCGCCGCATCTCGACGTCCTGGTATCCATGGTCACGCACCACGGCATCATGAACCGCCTCCGTGGCGGTGAAGCGCTCCAGCTCCACTTCGGCGCGCAGGGAGTGAACCTGCTCGGGAAGACGCGCGATGTTGTGCGCATCCTGCGAGAGGAAGTGGTTCCGCGTCGCGTCGCCCGTCTGGTAGCTGTAGTAGCCGCTGTCGCTCAACCAGGGGCGGCCGCGCGAGTAGATGTGGACTCCGCCTCGATCCTGATGAGAGTGCGAGAGCACGTCATGGCCGAACCGGAGGATCATGTGGGACTCCGCGGCCAGAGGGCGCTCCTGTCCCCATCCGCTGCGGGAGACGACATAGCCGCGCTCATAGGCGACGGCAGTCTCCGTGGGCGCCTCGCCGTCCTTCCCCTGGGTGGCGACATATTCGACGTGCGGTCCGAGACCCCGAGACACCGCCACGCGCTTCGTATCGCCGATCTGAGGCAGCATGCCGTTCGGGAGCACCATCTGGGCGAGCGCGGTGCGTCCGGCCTCGAGCCGCGCGGCAGCGAAGGAGGGGATCTTGAGACCTTCCGCCTCGATGCGTGCCCAGGCCTGCGTCCACCACTTCAGGTTCATCTCGTGGTAGCCGACGGCGCCCTCGTCATTCGCGCCCTGGGCGTCGAAGGTGGACTTGAACTGCTTCGCCATACGGTCATACGCCGTGTTGAGCGCGCGGCGATCACGCAGCAGTGCGGCGACCACCACCAGCCCTGAATGCTGATGCAGCGCGTGGTTCTTCTTGACGATGTTGGCCTCGTCCATCAGCCAGTCCACGTGGTACTGGAGGAGGGGGATGTACCAGTCGTCCTCGGGCCTGATCAGGGGCGCACCGAGGCTCAGCTGGATGGCGCGGTTGCCGTCGGCCATATCCTTCCAGGCGAAGAGCCCCGGGGCCTTCTTCGCCGGGATGTTCTTCGCGCCCCAGGATTTCGCGACACGGCGCCATTCCTCGGCTGCTGCCTCGTCACCCTCGAGGGCGGACCACCGCAGCGGGTTCAGCCAACGCAGGGTGTGGTGCTGGAACTGCCAGTTGCGGTCCTTATAGGGGTCGGCCTTCCAGTCCGTGACGTCCCCTGTCCAGTTCGGGTGCGGCGGAAGGCGGAGGGTGCCGGCCTTGACGAGCTTGGTGAGCGTCTCATGCTTCGCCGGCTTGCCGTAGACCGTGCCGAAGGCCTGGCGCTCTGCGACGCCGAGATCGAGGTCCTCGACGGACGTGACGTTCTGGGAAGGCACGGACGTTCCTCCGATGAAGAGAACTGGTGGGTCGCCTCAGTGTACGGAACCCGTTACCCCTGATCGTCATCGGATTGTTCCCGATGTCTCCGCTCCCACACCAGCCTGAACTTCGGCTGGTAGAAGGGACGGTCCTGGGATCGGAGGTCGGTGAAGTGCTCCGGGTTCCGCTCGACGGTGTAGGCCAGCGCGTTCTGATCGAGCGTCCAGCTGTGCGGCTGGGTCAGACCGTACGCGAGATAGTTCTGCAGATCATTCAGCACGGGCGTGCCGAGAACGCGCTGCTGGAGCGCGACGTTGCCCGCGAGATACCGGCGCCAGGGATGCAGCGCAGCGAATCCCGTCATGCTGGGCAGGGCGAAGGTGAGTGGGGAGACCTTGCGCAGATACTCGCGGGGATCGACATCCGTGGCGAGATCTGCGTCCATCAGATAGACGCTCGAGTAGCGCTCCAGGAGCATCTCGGGCGCGAAGAACCGGGCGGAGGCGTAGAACGTGATCTGGTCGATCACGGCAGGGGGAATCGGGATGCGGTAATAGTGCACGTTGATCGGGGACCCGCTCCGGTTGAGGCGAGCGAGTGAGCGTGCGAATCCTTCTCCATCGGCGAGGGTGGATCGAGCGTCCTCCTCATCGCCGCAGAGCAGGAAGGTGTAGTCCACATCCGGCATCTGCTGAGCGTAGAAGAGCAGCATCGGCGCATAGGTCCGATAGAACCCGGGGTCCATGGCGATGACGATGCTGGTCTCGTTGTGCGGCTCCCGAACAT
>NZ_JBQSWB010000026.1:0-32546 GCF_052446295.1 Brachybacterium sp. AOP43-C2-M15 | reverse complement strand
AGCCGCCGGACATCTTTGTGGGAGTGGAGGAGTGCTGAACCCTTTCGGGGTGTTCGCCTTCTCCACTCCCTTTTTTTCGTGCCCGGGCGGGGAGGGTCGGCCGGCTGCTGCGCGGAGATGCCGTCCGGGGGACTCGCGTCGGGTGGTCTCGCGCTCGCGCCCGGAGGTGTCGTGCCCGGAGGTCTCGTGGCGGAGGTTGGTGCCACTGCCGGCGCCCCGCTTCCCGTGCTGATGTCGGGTGTGGTGCGTCGATGCGTGCGTGGAGGCGGGCACCCGCCCGGTGCGTCGGCCGCGTCTCGACCGCAGTCCGCGGGGCCGGCTGATGCGTGCCGGCGGCGCTGGTGCGCCGACCGTGCTCTCTGCTGCGCCGGCGGTGCTCGGCGGCTGGTCTGACCGTCGTCGACGCGGAGCCGGTAGCAGAGAGTCCGTGGGTGTGACCGTCGTCCACTGTGCACGGAGCCGTCGCACGCACCCCCGTGAAAGCAGTCACGGCCGGTGGCGTTACCTGATGGTCAACTGCGCGTGGTCGCATAGGCTCTCGGCGATAAACGCATAGGGCGAGACGTACACAGCGAGAACCAGAGACGGACGGTCACAGTGGCTGAGCACAGCAACAGCGAGCGCGACCGCGGATTCCACGGCAGCGGCCAGGAGTCCCAGCGGCGCGATGAGAGCACAGCGCGCAGGCGCAACGGCTCCTCAGCCGATGACCGCGGTCGCGGTCGTGAGGGAGAGCGCAGCGGGGACCCGAGGGGACGGGACCGGGGCGCATTCTCTGATCGCCGGCGCTCGGCCGCTGACGTTCCCGGCACGTCCCGGAAGCGTTCGTACTCCCCGACGGACGAAGGGTCTCGCCCCGGGACCGGAGACGGCCGCGAAGGTCGCTCCTACGACAACCGGTCCTACGACAACCGGTCCTACGACGGCGGTTCGTCCGGCAAGCGTCGTGATGACGGGCGGCGTGACGACGATGCCCGGCGCCCCGGGACGGGGCGCTCGGGGGGCCCCTCGCGCCCGCGCTCGGATCGCTACGACGACACTCGCGGCCGTTCCGGTGCGTCTCGCCCGCGCTATGAGGGGCAGGGTGGACGTCCGCGGCAGGACCGCACGGACCGTCCCGCGGCCGGACCTCGTGGGGAGGGCCGTGATCGGCGCGACGACCGGTCGTGGGACCGGAGCGGGGGCCCAGACCGCCGCTCGCGCGAGGATCGCTCCGGCGGAGCCGGCCGGCCGTCCCGTGACGATCGACCTCGCCGTGACGATCGCAGCGGGCGCGATGAGCGATCCGGTCGTGATGGCCGTTCGTATCGTGATGACCGCCCCCGCCGTGATGAGCGCCCGCGTCGTGACGACCGGCCCGGGCAGGGCGGCCGTCCGCAGCGTGATGATCGTGATCGTCGCGACCGCGCGCCCCGCCGTGATGACCGACCTCGTCGTGATGACCGACCTCGTCGTGATGACCGGCCGCGTCGTGACGACCGGCCTCCTCGTGATGGCCGTGACCGGCGGGAGAACCGTCCCGGTCAGGAGGCCCGCGCTGATCGGCCCTTCGAGCCGCGCGTCCCCGAGGGCATCACGGGCCGTGAGCTCGAGCGCGAGGTCCGGGATGAGCTGCGCGGTCTGAGCAAGGAGACCGCCGAGCGGGTGGGCCGTCACCTGGTCGCCGCCGAGCTCCTCGAGGACAGCGACAACGAGACCGCGCAGGCGCACGCGCGGTTCGCCGCCCGTCTCGGCGGCCGCGTCGGCGCGGTGCGCGAGTTCTATGGCGTGATCGCCTACCGGGCCGGTGACTTCCGCACCGCGTCCCGTGAGCTGCGCACCTCGCTGCGGATCACCGGACGCACCGACGTGCTGCCGATGATCGCCGACTCCGAGCGCGGGCTCGGACGCCCCGAGCGCGCTCTGGACATCGCCGCCTCCGACGATGCCGCTGACCTCGGCGTGGACGCGGCGATCGAGCTGATCATCGTGGTGGCCGGCGCCTACGCCGACACGGGGGACGTCGACACCGCCCTGCGGACTCTCGAGATCCCCGCGCTGCGGCACAAGGTCGACGGTCGCTGGCAGGTGCGCCTGTGGGTGGCCTATGCCGATCTGCTCGAGCGCGCGGGGCGCCAGGAGGAGGCCAAGCGCTGGATGACCCTGGCGGCCGATGCGGACACCGAGGGCCTCACCGACGCCGCGGAGCGGCTGGGCCGACCGGCCCCGGCTCCGGCGGAGGAGCCGACCTGGGCCGATGACGAGCAGGTCGCCGTTCTCGACGCGTACGACCCTGACGCAGAGACCGATGAGCCCGACCTCGAGGGCTGCACCGACGACGTGCTCGAGGACGACCGCGACGACGTGCTCGAGGACGATCGCGACGACGACCGCGAGGACGATCGCGACGACGCGGGCGAGCACAGGGACGGACATCCGGGCGGTGACGCACCGCAGGGGGACACGGCGGACGGCGACGCGCCGCAGGCCGCCGCGCCGGAGAGGGACCTGTCCGACGACGAGGAGTCCGGTGACGAACCGGTGGGGGAGGAGGCGGAGAGGAACGATCCTGAGCCGCCCGCACCCGCGCCCGCACCCGCGCCGGACGGCGTCTCTGCCCCGGAGCCCGTCGCTGCGCAGCACTCGGCGTCCGAGCGAGGACCGGAGGAGTCCGCGTGACCCGTCGGCCCGATCCCTCCCTGCTCGATCTGTACGACGCGCTGCTGCTCGACCTCGACGGCACGCTCATGCACGGTGCGCGCGCGATCCCGCACGCCGCCGAGGCGGTGCAGACCGCCCGATCCGTCGGACGCACCGTCGTGTTCGCGACCAACAACGCCTCCCGCACCCCGCAGCAGGCCGCCGAGCATCTCGCCGTGGTCGGCATCGACGCGGAGCCCGAGGAGTTCGTCACCTCCCCGCAGGTCGCCTCCGCGCTGCTCGCGCAGCGCCTCGATCCCGGAGCGTCCGTCCTGGTGGTCGGCGGTCCGAGCCTCGCAGAGCAGGTGAGGGACGCCGGCCTGACGCCCGTGGAGACCGACTCCGAGGACGTCGTCGCCGTGGTCCAGGGCTGGTCGCCGGACCTCGGGTGGGCACGGCTGGCCGAGGGGGCCTACGCCATCCGCCGCGGAGCCCTCTGGATGGCCACGAACATCGACGCGACGCTGCCCACCGAGCGCGGCCTCGCCCCCGGCAACGGATCGCTGGTCGCCGCCCTCCGCCACGCGACCGGCGCCGAGCCCGCCGTGGCCGGGAAGCCCGAGCCGGGGATGTTCGAGGTCGCCGCCCGGGACAAGGGCGCGCGACGGCCTCTGATCGTCGGCGACCGCCTGGACACCGACATCGAAGGCGCCGTGCGTGCAGGGATGGACTCGCTGCTCGTGCTCACCGGTGTGGACGGCGTCGAGGAGGCGCTGCGCGCCGATCCGATCCGTCGGCCCACCTTCGTGCTCCCGGACCTGGCCGAGATCGCCGCCCCCTTCCCCCTCCCGGTCGTCGACGGCGACAGCGCCCGCTGCGGAGACGTCTCGGCCGTCTGGGCCGACGGCGACATCGTGCTGCGAGGCACGGCGGACGATCCCCGTGTGCTGCGCGCCGTGCTCGCCCTGCTCGGCGAGCGCTCCGGCGACGCCGCCTGGGGCGGGCGGCTGCTCGACCAGGGCGGCACCGAAGTGCGGCCCGCCTCCCGGTGAGCGGCGACCGTCTCGACGTCGCGCTGCACGCCGCCGGCCTCGCCCGTTCGCGCAGCCACGCGCGACGGATCATCGAGGAGGGCCGTGCCCGGCTCGACGGCCGCACCGTTACCAAGCCCGCCGCTGCGGTCCCTCCGGACGCGGCGCTGGAGGTCGTCGACGTCCCCGACGGCGTCGAGTTCGCGTCCCGGGCGGCCCACAAGCTCGCCGGGGCCCTCGACGAGCTCCGCCTGGACCCCGCCGGACGGCAGTGCCTGGACGCCGGGGCCTCCACCGGCGGGTTCACCGACGTGCTGCTGCGACGCGGCGCGGCCGCGGTGATCGCCGTCGACATCGGCCACGACCAGCTCGCCGATCACGTGCGCGCGGATGCCCGGGTCACGGTCCGCGACGGCACCAGTGTGCGGGACCTCACCCCGGCACTGCTCGGCACCGACGTCGACCTGCTCGTCGCCGATCTCTCCTTCATCTCCCTGCGCACCGTCCTGCCCGCGCTCGCCTCCGTGGTCCGTGCCGACGGGGACATGCTGCTCATGGTGAAGCCGCAGTTCGAGGTGGGACGCGCGGCGCTGCCGAAGTCAGGCGTCGTCACCGACCCGGCCGCCAGGGCCTCTGCGGTGCGCGGCGTCGCCGAGTCCGCCGCGGCGGCCGGCCTCGCCCTGTCCTCCGTCGGACCCAGCGCCCTGCCGGGCCAGGACGGCAATCTCGAGTACTTCCTGCATCTGCATCCGGACGGCGCGACCTCCGCGCTGGACGCCCTGGCCTGTGACATGATCGAGTCGGCCGTGCGCGGGGACGGTCCACGGCACCGCCGCGGCCGGCGCACCGGCGACCCGACGACTCGCGAGCCGCACACCACCGAGGAGGACTGACCAGGATGCGACGGTTCCTCCTCTACGTGCACACCGGCCGCCGCGCCGCACTGCGCGCCATGCTCACCGTGCTCGAGGAGCTCCGACTGCGCAACGTCCGCGCGGTCGTCGTGGACGAGCAGGTCGACGAGATCCTCGCCCTCCCCGAGGACATGGCCCCGCCCAAGCTGCGCACCTTCCTCACCAACGGCGCCGTCGACGTGCGCGAGGCGGCCTCCGCCGCCGAGCTCGTCGAGCTCGGCATCGTGCTCGGCGGCGACGGCACCATCCTGCGAGCCCTCGAGGCGGCGCGCGAGGCGGACGTCCCCGTCCACGGGGTGAACCTCGGCCACGTCGGCTTCCTCGCCGAGAGCGAGGTCGAGGACCTCTCGATCACCGTCGCCCGCCTGCTCGACGGCGACTACGACATCGAGAAGCGCTCGACCCTCGACCTCACGGTGCTCGACGCCGCGGACGAACCGATCGCCCGTCACTGGGCGCTCAACGAGGCCTCCCTCGAGAAGGCCGACCGGCAGAAGATGATCAACGTCGCCATCGAGATCGACGGCAGGCCCGTCTCCTCCTTCGGCGCCGACGGGGTTCTGCTCTCCACGTCCACCGGCTCCACCGCCTACGCCTTCAGCGCCGGGGGACCGGTGATCTGGCCCGAGGTGGACGCCATGATGCTGATCCCACTGGCCGCCCACGCCCTGTTCGCCCGGCCCCTGGTGCTGGGCCGCTCCTCGGACGCCGCGATCGAGATGACCCTGGACAACCGCGAGGACGGCATCCTCACGCTCGACGGCCGCCGCGGCGCGGAGATCACCGCCGGCATGCGCATCGAGGCCCGCCTCTCCTCGCGCTCCGTGCGCCTGGCCCGCCTGGCCCCGACCCCCTTCGCGGATCGTCTGGTCGAGAAGTTCCAGCTGCCCGTCGTCGGCTGGCGCGGTCGCGGCCCGCGCACCCGCTGAGGGCCCGAGGCACCCCATGCTGTCCACCCTGCGCATCCGCCATATCGGCGTCATCGACGACGCCGTGCTCGACTTCGGTCCCGGGTTCACCGCCCTGACCGGGGAGACCGGCGCGGGCAAGACCATGATCGTCACCGGGCTGACCATGCTGCTGGGCGGCCGCCTGGACCGGGGCCGCACCCGTGAGTCCAGCACGGTGGACGGCACCCTCTCGCTGACCGGTCACACCGAGCTCGCCGACGCCCTCGACGAGCTGGGGGCCGACGAGGACGACGGCGAGGTCCTGGTGGTGCGCCGCGTGACCCGCGACGGCCGCTCCCGCGCCCAGATCGGCGGGGTCCCGGTCCCCATCGGCACCCTCGCCCGCCTCGTCGGCACCGCCGTCACCGTGCACGGACAGTCCGACCAGCAGCGCCTGCGCGACCCCGATGCGCAGCGGGAGGCCCTGGACCGCTTCGCCGTGGCCGAGATCGGGCCGCTGCTCGAGCACCACCGCTCCGTCTGGCGCGAGCGCTCCGCGCTCGGCGAGAGGATCTCGGAGCTCGACACGCTGCTGGCCGAGAGGGACCGTCGCGGCACCGCGCTGCGCGAGGCGCTCGAACGGCTCGAGCGGACCGATCCGCAGGAGGGCGAGGACGACTCGCTGCGCGCCGAGATCGAGCGCCTCGGCAACGCGGAGGAGCTGCGGGACGCCGCCGGGGCGGCGGCCCTGGCCATGGTCGGGGACGACGACGGCCCCGCCGCCGCGCCCCTGCTCGCGATCGCGGCCGAGGCCCTGGGCCGCGCCGCACGCACCGATGCCACCCTCGCCCCGCTCGTCGACCGGCTGGACTCGGTGCGCCTCGAGCTCTCCGACCTCGCCGCCGAGATCTCCCGCTACGCCGAGGAGATCGACGCCTCCCCGGGACGGACCCAGGAGGCCAACGAGCGCCTCCACGAGCTGACCGTCCTGGTCCGGGACCTCGGGGCGCTGCTGCCGGGCCCAGAAGGGCCCGCCGAGGACGTGACCACGCTGCTGGCCACGTCCCGCACGGCCGCCGTCGACCTCGACCGCTTCGAGGGCGCCGAGCAGGAGCGCACCGAGGCCGCGAGCCGCCTCTCGGAGCTCGAGACCGAGCTCGCGGAGGCCGCCGCCGCGCTGACCGCGGCGCGGAGCACCGCCGCCGCGGAGCTCTCCGCCGCCGTCCAGGAGGAGCTGCGCCACCTCGAGATGCCCGATGCGGACATCCGCGTGGAGGTGACCGGCCAGAGCCATCGCTCGCACGGACAGGACGCCGTGGCGATCCTGCTGGCCCCGCATCCGGGCGCGGAGCCGCTGCCGGTGGCCCGGGCGGCCTCCGGCGGCGAGCTCTCCCGGGTGATGCTCGCCCTCGAGGTGGCCCTGGCCTCCTCGCGCAGCGACCGCTCCGCCGCGCCGGTCTTCGTCTTCGACGAGATCGACGCCGGCATCGGCGGTCGCGCCGCCCTCGCCGTCGGTCAGCGCCTGGCACGGCTCGCCCGTCATGCGCAGGTCATCGTCGTCACCCACCTCCCGCAGGTGGCGGCTCCTGCGGGAACACATCTGCAGATCGTGAAGTCCTCGACCGAGGGCACGACCAGCTCGACCGTCGAGCACCTGGACCGGCCCGCCCGGATCCGGGAGCTGGCGCGGATGCTCGCGGGCGACGACGCCTCCGACGTCGCGCTCGCCCACGCCGAGGAGCTGCTCGACGAGGCCGGCCGATGAAGCGCGTCGCCACCGTCACCGGGACCGCCCGGCTCGGCAAGCGCACCAAGGACCTCACCAAGCGCCTCCACGCCGGCGACATCGCGATCATCGACCACGAGGACATCGACCGGGTCGCCGCCGAGGCCCTGGTCGAACGGCATCCGGTCGCGGTGCTGAACGTCGCCGCCTCCACCTCCGGGCGCTACCCCAATGCGGGGCCGCGGATCCTCGTGGACGCCGGCATCGTCCTGGTCGACTCGCTCGGACCGGCCGTGTTCGAGGGGGTGCGGGACGGCGAGGGGATCACGGTCTCCGGCGGCGAGGTGCTCCTGGACGAGGCGCTGATCGCCGAGGGGACCCGTCAGGACGAGCTCACGGTCGCCGCCTCCCTCGAACGGGCGCGCGAGGGTCTGTCCGAGCAGCTCGAGCTGTTCGCCGAGAACACCATGGAGTACATGCTCCGCGAGCGCGATCTGCTGCTGGACGGGATCGGCGCCCCGGACGTGCGCACCCCCATGGACGGGCGGCCGGTGCTGATCGTGGTGCGGGGCTACCACTTCAAGGAGGACCTGGCGACCCTCAAGCCCTTCCTGCGCGAGAACCGACCGATCATCATCGGCGTCGACGGCGGTGCCGATGCGGTGATCGAGGCCGGGTTCCACCCGGACATGATCATCGGTGACATGGACTCGGTCTCCGACCGCGCCCTGCGCAGCGGTTCCGAGCTGGTCGTGCATGCCTACCGCGACGGGCGCGCCCCGGGGATGGAGCGGCTCGCCGAGCTGGGCCTGGCCGACGAGGCGATCGCGTTCCCGGCCTCCGGCACCAGCGAGGACATCGCGATGCTGCTGGCCGACGAGAAGGGCGCCTCCGTGATCGTCGCCGTCGGCACCCATGGCACCCTCGAGGAGTTCCTCGACAAGGGTCGCGCCGGCATGAGCTCGACCTTCCTCACCCGCCTGCGCATCGGGTCCAAGCTCGTCGACGCCAAGGGCGTCTCCCGCCTGTACCGTCAGAGGATCTCCACCTTCCAGCTGGTGCTGCTCGCACTGGCCGGACTCGCCGCACTCGCCGTCGCTCTCTGGGCGACACCTGGCGGGCAGGCGCTGGTCCAGATCTTCGGCGCCCGCCTGGATGGGATCCTGTCCTGGTTCACCTTGCTGTTCTCACCCCGGGCTTCCGGGGCGTAGGAGGGTCACGACCCGTGATCGATTTCCGCTACCACCTCGTCTCGCTGATCTCCGTCTTCCTGGCCCTCGCCGTCGGCATCGTGCTCGGTGCCGGTCCGCTGCGCGAGAACCTCGGCGACCAGCTCGCCGGACAGGTCGAGCAGCTGCGCACCGAGCAGGAGGGCCTGCGCACCGAGACCGAGGAGCTCTCCGCCCAGAACGACCAGCTGGCGAGCTTCATCTCCGAGCTCGGCCCCGAGCTCGTCGCCGGCACCCTCGAGGGGGAGCAGACGGCCGTCCTCACCGACGACAGCTCGACCCGCCCGGGCATCGAGAAGATCATGACCCTGCTGGACGAGGCCGGGGAGGCGGATCCGGTGCGGATCGACCTCCAGCCCGCCCTGTGGTCCCCCGAGGGCGAGCAGAGTCGCGAGGAGGCCCTCGAGGAGATCGGCGAGATCGCCCCGGCCTCGTTGATCGCGGACCCCGCTGACGAGCTCACCGAGGGCGCTCGCCTGGCCGGGCTGATCCCCACCCTGCTGCTCGGCGGCGACGGCGAGATCACGCCCGAGATGCGTGAGCAGCTGTGGCAGGTGCTCATCGACCATCAGCTGGTCGCCGTCGACGGCGCCGTGCCCACCTCGGTCGACGGCGTGATCTACGCGAGCGCCGCACCCGAGGAGCTCGTCGAGGAGTCCGAGGACGAGCTCGTCGCGACCGAGCGTGCTCAGGGGCTGCTCGCCGTGCAGACCACTCTCCTCGGCGTGCTCGCCGACACCGGGCTGCCCGCGGTGGTCTCCGCCGCGACACCGGGCAACGACGCCGCCACCGGCATCCTGCGCACCGTGCGCGGCGAGTCCGCCTTCGACGCGCTGTCCACCACCGATCGGCTGCAGGAGCCCGACGGGGGACTGCTCTCCGTGCTCGCCCTGATCGAGCAGACCCGCGGCGGCTCCGGCGCCTACGGCACCACCGCCGATGCCGAGGACCGGCTCCCGGCCCTGCCCGAGACCCGGGGGATCGAGGGCGACGGCGCGCCGGAGCAGGAGCCGGGCGGCGAGGGCTCCGGCGGCGAGGGCTCCGGCGGGGGCGAGGAGTGATCCCCGGACTGCGCGCCGAGCTGCGCCGCACGAACTTCTCCGGCCGTGAGGTGAGCCTCGCCGAAGGGGCCCTCGTCGTCGGCGCCGTGGTCGCGCTCTCCGCGCGCACGCGCCGCCCGAGCGACGCCGCCGTCCTGGCCGGCATCGGTGCGCTGGGACTGGCCGATGATCTGCTCGAGCCCCGCCAGCGCCGGGCCGGGCGGCCGGTCTCCAAGGGCCTGCGCGGGCATCTGGGAGCGCTGCGCGAGCACCACCTGACCACCGGGGCGGCCAAGGCGCTCGGCATCCCGCTGCTCGCGGTGCTCGGCACCGCAGGGGCCCCTCCGCCGCGCGGCGGGGCGATGGTGGTGGCCGACGCAGCCCTCGTCGCGGGCTGTGCGAACCTCGCCAATCTGCTGGACCTGCGCCCCGGACGCGCGCTCAAGGCGCTCCTGCCGCCCGCTGCCGCCCTCGCCCTCGCCCCCGCAGGCGGGGAGCGGGGGGCCGACGGCCGCCTCCTCGCCGTCGCCGCCCTGCTGCCCGCGCTGCTCGCGCTTCCCGCGGACCTGCGCGAGCGCGGCATGCTGGGCGACGCCGGCGCGAACGTCCTGGGCGCGGCCCTGGGCGGGGCCGCTGTGCGCCGTCTCCCCGTCCCTGCCCGGCTCCCGCTGCTCGCCGCGGTCGTCGTCCTCACCCTCGTGAGCGAGAAGGTCAGCTTCAGCGCGGTCATCGACCGCACCGCCGCGCTGCGGGCCCTGGACCGCCTGGGCCGCCTGCCGCTCGACGCGGAGGGGGGACGATGACCCCGGCCGCTTCACGGCCGTCCCGCGCCCCGGCCTCCCGGGGCGGCGGGATCGCCCGCTCCGTGCTGCGCGGGGCCGGCGTGATCCTGGTGGTGACGGTCTTCGCCCGCATCGCCGGGTTCGTGCGCTACCTCGTGTTCGGCGCGAGCGTCGGCGCGGGGGACGTCGGCACCGCGTACACGACGGCGAACATGCTCCCCAACGTCCTGTTCGAGGTCGTCGCGGGCGGCATGCTGGCCGCCGTCGTGGTCCCGCTGATCGCGGGTCTGGTGCCCGAGGGCGATCCCGAGGACCGCGGGGGCGCCGGCGCCGCCCTGGACCCCCGCACCGTCGAGGACCTGCGCGCCGAGGAACGTCAGCGCCAGCCGGCCTCGGGCGCCGCGCTCGCCGATCGCATCGTGTCCACCCTGCTGAGCTGGACGCTGCTGGCGACGTGCCTGCTCGCGCTGCTGGTGATCCTCCTCTCCGGACCGCTGGCCCAGCTGCTGCTGGCGGCCGAGACCCAGGAGGCCGCGGGGGTGCCGCTGGGGGCCACCCTGCTGCGCATCTTCGCGCTCCAGCTGCCGTTCTACGGCGCCTCGGTGGTGCTGGCCGCCTACCTGCAGGCGCGCAAGCGCTTCCTGTGGCCGGCGATGATGCCGCTGCTGTCCTCGGTGGTCGTGATGGTCTCCTATCGTGTCTACGCCCACCTGGTGCCCTCGGTCGCGACGGCCACCACCATCGACCAGTCGGCCGTGTGGTGGCTCGGCTGGGGCACCACCGCCGGGGTCGTCGCGATGACGATTCCCGTGGCGGTCACCGCCCTGCGCGCGGGGCTGCGACTGCGCCCCGCCTGGTCGATGCCCGCCGGCTACGGCCGACGCGCCCTCGCCCTCGGGGGCGCCGGGCTCGGCGCCGTCGGCGCCCAGCAGGCGGTGCTCGCCCTGGTGCTGCTGCTGGCGATGCGGGCGGGCGGCGTCGGCACCCTGCCGGTGTTCCAGTACGCCCAGGCCCTGTACCTGCTGCCCTACGCGGTGCTCGTCGTGCCGCTGGTGACGTCCGTCTTCCCGCACCTGTCGGAGCTGCGTCTGGTCGGAGATCGCACGGGCTTCGCGAAGATCGCCGCCGCGTCCGTCCGCACCGTGATGGTGGTCTCGGTCGTCGGCGCCGCGATGCTGCTGGCGGCCGGGCCCGCGCTCGAGCAGTTCTTCCGCCAGATCGATCGCTCCGGCGCGACCGGAGTCGGCTCCACCACCGCCGGGCTCGCCCTCGGGCTGGTGGGTTTCGCCGTCGCCACCCAGTGCACCCGCATCCTCTCCGCCGCCCTGCGCGCCCGGGACGCGCTGCTGGTCGGTTCGGTGGGATGGCTCATCGCCGGGGTCGTCATCCTCGTGCTCGTCCTGCCCAGTCCTGAACGGTCCGCCGCCGAGGCCTCGACCGCCTTCGGCCTCGCGATGGCGCTCGGCATGGCGATCGCCGGACTGGTGGGGCTCTCGCGCATCGCGGACGTCCTCGACCACGGCGGACACCGCAGCGCGGTGCGGCGCACCGCGATCCTGGTCCCCCTCGCCCTGCTGGGCGGAGGGGTCCCGGGACTGCTGCTGGGCCGGTACCTGGTGACCACGGCGACCGGCGAGGTGGGGTCCGTGCTGATCGGCATCGTCTGCGGTCTCGCGGCAGCGGTGCTGTCGACGGCCGTGATGGCCGCGGCCGATCCGGAGATCACACGGCGGATCCTGCGCCGACTGCGCGCCGGGCGCCACGGGGTGGTGAGCTCCGGGTCGTGAGAGCGCGGGCGCAGGGGCGGCGGTCGCGGAGGAGTCGTCGTGCACGAACGGCCGTGGAGGAGACGTCATGAGGGAGCGGTCACGAGGGTGCGGACTTGAAGGAGCGGTCATGAGGGTGCTGCTGGTGCGACCGGCCGCGAGCGGCGGTCTCGCCGCCCACGTCGACCACGAGCTGTCGCTGCTGCGCGGCGACGGGTACGACGTCGAGGAGGCGCCCGTGCGGATCGGCGAGCGGCCCCGCCCGGCAGCGGACCTGCGCACCGTGCGCGTCCTGCGGGAGGTGCTGCGCGGTGCGGACACTCCGGTGGCGGTGCACGCCCACGGGCTGCGGGCCGGAGCGCTCGCGGCCCTCTCGACGCCGCACCGGGGAGGGCACCGTCTGGTCGTCACCCTGCACAACCGCACCGTCGGGTCCCGCGCGACGCGCACCGTCGGCGCCGGTCTGCTGCGTGTGCTGTGCCGCCGGGCGGACACGGTGCTGGCCGTCTCCCCGGACCTCGCCGAGGACGCCCGCCGCGCCGGGGCCCGCGACGTGCGCCATGCCATCGTCCCGGTGCCGTCCCGGACCTCCCGGAGCACGGACGCCGCCGCCCCGGACGACGCGAGATCACACGACGGGGGAGCACACGGCGGGAGATCACACGACGGGGGAGCACACGACGGGGGATCGCACGACGCCGGCATCGAGGCCCTCGTCGTCGCCCGACTCGCCCCGCAGAAGGGGCTGCACGACCTGCTGGACGCCGCGGCCCTGCTGCGCGAGGGGGAGCGCTCGCGCGGCGCGGGCGTGAGGGTCCTCGTCGCGGGCGACGGCCCGCTGCACGGCGAGCTCGCCGCCCGGATCCGCGCCGAGCGACTCCCCGTCGAGCTCCTCGGCCGGCGCGAGGACGTCCCGGCCCTCCTCGCGGCCTGCGACCTGGTCGTCTCCGCCGCCCGCTGGGAGGGACAGCCGGTCTGGCTCCAGGAGGCGCTCCTGGCCGGGCGGGCGATCGTCGCCACCGATGCCGGCGGGACCCGCTGGGTCACGGGGGACGCCGCGCGCCTGGTGCCCGTCGGCGACGCCGCCGCCCTCGCCGCCGCCGTCACCGCGCTGATCGACACGGCTCCGCGGCGCACCGCGGAGGCCGCCTCCCGACAACGGGCCCGAGATCTGCCCACGGACGTGGATCTGCTCTCCCAGCTCCACGAGGTGTTCGACTCGGGGGCTCGGGACTGGTAGCTTGGCAGTCCGTGGCAGACACCAGCGCGAGCACCCCCCAGTCCAGCACCGGCCCCCTCTCCCGGATCGGGGCCGTCCCCACGGCCAAACCCTTCCGGAATCCCGGCACCACCAAGCACATCTTCGTCACCGGCGGAGTCGTCTCGAGCCTGGGGAAGGGCCTCACCGCCTCGTCCCTCGGCATGCTCCTGAGCAATCGGGGCCTGCGGGTGACGATGCAGAAGCTCGATCCCTACCTCAACGTGGATCCGGGCACCATGAACCCCTTCCAGCACGGCGAGGTCTTCGTCACCGAGGACGGCGCCGAGACGGACCTGGACATCGGCCACTACGAGCGCTTCCTGGACGAGAACCTCACCGCGAACGCCAACGTGACCACCGGCCAGGTCTACTCCCGCGTGATCGCCAAGGAGCGCCGCGGCGAGTACCTCGGCGACACGGTGCAGGTCATCCCGCACATCACCGACGCCATCAAGGAATCGATGCGCTCCCAGGCCGGGGACGACGTCGACGTGGTCATCACCGAGATCGGCGGCACCGTCGGCGACATCGAGTCGCAGCCGTTCCTCGAGGCGGCCCGGCAGGTGCGCCAGGACGTCGGCCGCGACAACGTGTTCTTCGTCCACGTCTCCCTGGTGCCCTTCATCGGACCCTCCCAGGAGCTCAAGACCAAGCCCACCCAGCACTCCGTGGCCGCGCTGCGCTCGATCGGCATCCAGCCCGACGCGATCGTGCTGCGCTCTGACCGCGAGCTGCCCACCTCGGTGAAGTCCAAGATCTCCTCGATGTGCGACGTCGACCTCGACGCCGTCGTCACCTGCGCGGACGCACCGTCCATCTACGAGATCCCCCTCGTGCTGCACGGCGAGGGGCTCGACGCCTACGCGATCCGGCGCCTGGATCTGCTCAGCCACGACGTCGACTGGACGCAGTGGGAGGAGCTCCTGCAGCGCGTCCACCACCCGGCCTACGAGGTCACGGTGGCGCTGGTCGGCAAGTACGTCGACCTGCCGGACGCCTACCTCTCGGTCACCGAGGCGCTGCGCGCCGGCGGGTTCCACCACAGCGCCAAGGTGTCCATCCGCTGGGTCGAGTCCGATCTGTGCGCGAGCGCCGAGGGCGCCGCCGAGCAGCTCAAGGACGTCGACGCGATCGTGGTGCCCGGCGGCTTCGGGATCCGCGGCGTCGACGGCAAGGTGGGCGCCCTGCACCATGCCCGCACCCACGGGATCCCGGCCCTGGGACTGTGCCTGGGCATGCAGTCGATGGTCATCGAGCACGCCCGTCACGAGCTCGGGCTGGTCGGTGCCCACTCCACCGAGTTCGCCCCCTCCACCGAGCATCCCGTGGTCGCCACCATGGCCGAGCAGGAGGACATCGTCTCCGGACAGGGCGACCTGGGCGGCACCATGCGACTGGGGTCCTACTCGCACACCCTGCTCGAGGACTCCCTCGCCACGCGCACCTACGGCACCACCGAGGTCGCCGAGCGCCACCGCCACCGCTTCGAGGTCAACAACGCCTATCGCGAGCAGCTCGAGGAGGCGGGACTGCGCGTCTCCGGCACCTCCGAGCTCGAGGACGGCCGCACCCTGGTGGAGTTCGTCGAGCTCGACCCTGCCGTCCACCCGTACTACATCGGCACCCAGGCCCACCCCGAGCTGAAGTCCCGCCCCACCCGCGCGCATCCGCTCTTCGCCGGGCTGATCGGCGCGGCGGTCGAGGCGCAGAAGGCGACCCGGCTGCTCGAGGTCACCCCGGAGATGGCCGACGCGGACGAGGAGTGAGGGCGTGAGCGACCCGGAGCAGGCACCGCTGCGGGACGAGCCCGGACAGCGACCCGTCGCCGCCCGCCGCACCGTGCACGAGGGGATGATCGCCGATCTGGTGCGCGACACCGTCGACTTCGCCGAGGGCGTGCGCTTCGACCGCGAGTACGTGCGTCACCCCGGCGCCGTGGCGGTGCTCGCCCTCGACGACGCCGAGCGGGTGCTGCTGATCCGTCAGTACCGGCACCCCGTCGGCCACGAGCTGTGGGAGATCCCGGCCGGTCTGCTCGACCTCGACGGGGAGGCGCCGCACCTCGCCGCCGCGCGCGAGCTCGCCGAGGAGACCGGTCACGAGCCCGCGGACCTGCGCACACTGGTGGACCTGCGCCCCAGCCCCGGCGGGATGGACGAGGTCATCCGGGTCTACCTCGCCTCCGGCGTGCGGGAGAGCGAGCTGGAGTTCGAGCGCACCGACGAGGAGGCCGCGCTGCTGATCCGCTGGGTGCCGCTGGCCGAGGCGGTCACCGCCGTGCTCGAGGGCCGCATCACCAACGCCACCACCGTCGCCGCGGTCCTCGCGCTGCACGCACTGCGCGGCGGGGGAGCGGGAATGTCCTCGCTGCGTGCGGCCGACGCGCCGTTCATGGAGCGGCCCGGGCGGGACTGACGGCGCAGCACGGCCTCACGGCTCGAGGAGCCGGTGCAGCGTCGAGCGGCCCAGCTCGGCCATGGGCGGATTCGTGGTGCGGTAGTACCAGACCAGTCCGATGGCCTGCGCGAAGGCCCAGGCGCGTCCGCGCTCCCACTCCAGGTCGCTGCCGCCGAGCTGGTCCCTGACCAGGCGTCGCCGGTCGCGATCGAGCAGATGCCAGACCGCGACCAGGTCGAGCGCCGGATCGGCGGGGGCGAACCCGCCGGTGTCCAGCACGCCCGTCAACCGGATGCCGTCGGTCAGCAGATTGGCGGGGATCAGGTCGCCGTGGCTCATGACGTCGTCCTGCTCGCGGTCGAGGCTCCGCCATCGCTGCCACCGCGCCGAGAGCTCGGCGACCGGCAGGAGCCCCTTGCTCCGCTCGAGGCAGGTGCGGATCCAGTCCTCGTGGGCGATCAGGTCGCCGCCCCGCCCACCGCCCGCGAAGCGCCGCCCGCCGGTGTCGGCGGCGCGCAGGGCCGTGAGGAGGGAGGCCAGATCGCGGGCGAGGCCCGGAGAGGACTCCGCGCCGTCCGGGGTGGCGATCTGCCCCGGCAACCAGGTCTGCACCGACCACGGCATCGGGAACGCAGGCGTGGGGGAGCCGATCGCCACCGGACGCGGAGCGGGCACCGGGCAGAGCCGGGCGAGCTCCTCCATGGCACGGTGCTCGCCCTCGAGCGCTGTCCGGGCCCTGGACGCGTCGGCCGAGCGCAGCGGGAACCGCGCCACCAGGTGCTCGCCGATCCGCACGATGTGATGCGTCGTCGCGGAGGTCTCGAGCAGACGGATCTCCTCGCCCGCGAGCTCCGGCATCCGGTCGGCGACGAGGCGCTCGGCGGTGCCGGCCGTGAGCTCGAGCTGCTCCTCGTGCATGGTCGGTCCTCCGGCGGGGTCGGTCCTCGTCAGCCCTGCTCCGTCAGCCCTGCTCCGTCAGGGCACGATGGATCACCGGCGCCGACTGCTCGACCTGCCAGGGCCGGGCGCCGAGCTCGGCCAGCTGCGCGCCGATCTCGGCCTCCGGCGGTGCCTGCTCGTGCTCCCACACCCACTGACGCAGCAGGGAGGGCTGCAGCAGGTTCTCCGCGGGCATCTCCAGATCCTCGGCCCTCTCCCCGACCGCGGTCCGCACCAGCTGATACCGCTCGGCGACCTCGGGGTACTTCTTGGACCAGAGCTTGTGGGGCGGCGGATAGGAGCGTTCGCTGCGCTCGGGGAGATGCGCGGCGGGCAGCTCGAGCCCGGAGCGCGCCGCCTGCCACCAGACGTCCTTGCGGCGCAGCTTCGCCGGCAGCGCCCTGTCGAAGGCCTCCCGCCCCCGCGGTGCCTCCTTCGCGGCGGCGACGAGATCGCGGTCCTTGATCACCCGGTGCGGCGAGAGGTCCTCGCCGCCGGCGATCTCGTCGCGGCGGGTCCACATCTCACGGGCGGCGGCGAGCTGGCGGGCCGAGCGCAGGGCGCCCAGCCCATGCAGGCCGCGCCAGCTCGAGGACCGGGTGGGGCCGTGCTCCTTCGTGCGCTCGTGCTCGAACTCCTGGCGCGCCCAGTCCTCCTTGCCCGCCTCGTGCAGGCGCTCGAGGAGCACGTCGCGCACCTCGACCAGCACCTCGACGTCGAGCGCCGCGTAGGAGAGCCAGCCCTCGGGCAACGGTCGCCGTGACCAGTCGGCCGCGGAGTGCTCCTTGGCCAGGCGCAGCCTCAGCGTGTCCTCGACGACCGCACCGAGGCCGACCCGCTCCATGCCGAGCAGGCGGGCGGCCAGCTCGGTGTCGAAGAGCGCAGCCGGTCGCAGGCCCAGCTCGGCCAGGCTGGGCAGGTCCTGGCCGGCGGCGTGCAGCACCCATTCCCTCGCGCCGAGCAGGGTCTGCAGGGTGGTCGGCATGGTGAACGCGAGCGGGTCCACCAGTGCGGTGCCGGCGGACTCGGTGCGCAGCTGCACGAGATAGGCCCGCGAGCTGTAGCGATAGCTCGAGGCGCGCTCGGCGTCGACCGAGACCGGCTCCTCGGGGGCCGTGTCCGCGGCCTCGCACCATGCCAGCAGCGGCTGGATCCGGTCGATGACGGGCACCAGACCGTCCCGCGGAGCCCTCAGATCGGTGACATCGGGGGAGTCGGTCACCGGGCCTCGCCCTCCTCCGCGGGCCGCGGGGCCCGGGCGACGTGGGTCGGCGCGATCGGCGCGATCCGGGGCGGCGCCGGGGGCAGGCCGCCCGCGGCGGCGAGCATCGCGGTCCAGGCCGCGAAGTGCGGGGCGAGATCGATCTCGGGCTCGACGTCGCCGTCAGGGCCCTCGGGACCGTCGGCGACCGCGCGGCCGCCGACGTTGGCCGCCGAGGACGGCGGCCGCGTCGCCGCCGCGACCGGGCCCTCCGGCGTCGTGGACGACCCGGGGACCGCGACCTCCTCGGAGGGCTCGCGGGGCGCAGGGAGCTCGCGGGGCTCAGGGGTCCACGACACCCGCATCTCGACGTCCACGGTCGAGGCGCGCGAGGCGAGCGCGCCGTAGGACTGGGAGACCACGCGGGTGGCCGTGCAGCCCAGCTCCCGCGCTTCGGCATCATGCAGCTCGAGGGACTCCGTGACCCACGACCAGGCGACGTCGCCGAGCATCGACTCGATCGCGAACTCCGGCTCGAGCTGCGCCTGGACCAGCGCCACCATGCGGTAGGTGCCGTCCCAGGCCTCCTGGCCCGCGGGATCGTGCAGGATCACCAGGCGACCGGAGGCGAGCTCCTCGTCGTGCACCACGATCTCCCCGGTGCAGGCCCAGGTCGACGGCGCCATCCGTGAGGGCGCGGGGATCGTGCGCCAGGCGAACTCCTGGCGCTGCCGGGTATCGGTCATGGCGTCGATGGCGGCACGGAAGGTGTCGTCGCCGGAGCGGATTCGATGGACGGGCACCCAGGGAGGCTAACGCCGCGGTGACCTCGTATCGGGCAGGCGCGCCGTGCCCCGCGGGCGAGGCCCGCCCGCGGCCCGGCGCGGACGCGTCAGCCCTCGGCGTCGTCGCTGTGCACCAGGCTGATCGAATTGATGCAGTACCGCTGGTCCGTCGGGGTCGGGAAGCCCTCTCCCTCGAAGACGTGCCCCAGGTGGGAGCCGCACCTCGCGCAGCGCACCTCGATGCGGCGCATGCCGAGCGAGGTGTCCTCGAGCAGCTCGACGGCGTCGGAGTCCGAGGGGGCGTAGAAGGCCGGCCAGCCGCAGTGCGCGTCGAACTGCGCCTCGGCGGTGAACAGCTCGGCGCCGCAGCCCTTGCACGCGTAGGTGCCGGCCGGCCGCACCTCCTCGTACTCGCCGGTGCCGGGGCGCTCGGTGCCGCCCTGCCGGAGCACCTGGTACTCCGCGGGGGAGAGCCGCTCGCGCCACTCCAGGTCCTCGACGGAGATCGGGTAGGGGCGGGAGCCGATGGGGTCGGTGGACATCTGGGAGCCTCCGATCTGCGACGCCGGGGCATCGCGCGCACGAGCGGCGGACCCGCCCGTCAGGGAACGGTGAGCGAGGAGCTCACGACCTCGATCCTAGCCCGCCGATAGGATGCGCGGTATGACGCGTGACCTCGCCCGGACCCGCTCGCGCAGCGACCCCCGCCGCCGCTTCCCTTTCCTTCCGCACCGCCCGGACCAGGCCCGATGGCCCGAGGTGATGATGTACGGGCTGACCGGAGCGGCATCGATGTTCGCCGTCAGCGCAGGCCTGCTGACCGCCGGCGCGCGGGTGATGGCGCGGCTGCCGCTGGTGCCGCGGGAGAGCCTGCGCGGTCGTCCGGACGTGACGGTGCGGGCCGTGCACTCGGATCGGGTGCACCTGGACGAGTCCCCGACGACCGGGCGCGACGGCCTGCTGGCCCTGCGCCAGGGCGGCGGCACCGTCCACGCCCGGCTCGGCCCGGTCGACGGGCGCCCCACCCCCACCACGGTCTCCCGCCCGCTCCTCGCGATCGACACGGACGTCCCCCTCCAGGTCGATCGCGCCGCGAGCAACGGCTTCTACTGGGCGGGCACGCCGCGCACGGCCCACGGACTGCCCACGCAGGAGGTCCACATCGAGTCCCCGGTGGGGCACATGCCGGCCTGGCTGGTGCGTCCGGACACCGCGCGCGGCTCCGCCGCGGGGAACCAGGACACCTGGGCGATCCTCATCCACGGCCACGGCTCCGCCCGCGGCGAATCGCTGCGCATCCTCCCGCTCCTGCACCGACTGGGCCTGACGAGCCTCGCCATCACCTACCGCAACGACTCGGGGGCGCCGGCCTCCGCGGACCGGATGTACCACCTGGGCGCGGACGAGTGGGAGGACGCCGAGGCGGCGATCGACCATGCGGTGGCCCACGGCGCCCGCCGGATCGTGCTGGTGGGATGGTCGATGGGCGGCGGCATCGCGCTGCGCACCTCGGTGCACTCCGCGCACCGCGACCGCATCGCGGCCCTGGTCCTGGATTCCCCGGCCGTGGACTGGCAGGACATCCTCATCTACCACGCGACCTCGCTGAAGGCCCCGGCCCCGATGCGGCGCCTCGCCCTGTGGATGATGACCTCCCGGGTGGGGGCGCGGATGGTGAGGCTGCACGAGCCGCTCGCGCTCGCCGAGATGACCCCCGCCCACTACACCGAGCACCTCATCCACCCCACGCTGCTCTTCCACGCCCTGGACGATGCGACGGTGCCGCCGGAGCCCAGCAGGCAGCTGGCCGCGATGCGGCCGGACCTCGTCGAGTTCGTCCCCTTCGAGGGCGCATCGCACACCCGCGAGTGGAACCGGGACCCCGTCCGCTACGAGCGGCTCCTCGCCGACTACCTGGTGCGGGTCCTCGGGATCGAGGAGTCCGTGGGCGAGGTCCGGGTGCCGGTGCGCGATCCGGGCACCGCCGCGCTCGAGGGGGCCATCGGGCTGCGCCTCTGATCCTCCGGGTCCGGGTCCGGGTCCGGGTCCGGCGCCGCGTGCTGCGTGCGCTCCTTCGTGTGGCGCGCGATCGTCGCGTGCTCGCCGACCAGCAGCGAGCCGAGCGACCAGTCCTGCTCGGGGACCGCGCCCTGCATCACCCGAGGGGACGGCCCGCCGACCGTGCGGTGCGTGGTCGAGAAGCACAGCTCGTCGAGCAGGCCCTCCGCGGCCAGCCGGCCCAGCGCCGAGGGGCCGCCCTCGGCCTGGACGGCGCGCAGCCCCCGCGCGGCGAGACCCTCGAGAGCCTCGCGGGCGGTGCCCGCCACGATGACCTGCTCCGCGGGCAGTCCCGTGCGCCGTGCCGCATCCCGGGCGGAGGCGGCATCGGTGATCAGGTACGTCGGCCCCTCGGGGTCGATCGAGGCGGGCAGCTCGCCGCTGCGGGACCAGATCGCCAGCGCCGGGCGCGAGGCGCCGCCCGGCCGCAGCGAGGAGGTCGGCAGGTCCGCGCGCCCCTGGGTGCTGCTGTAGTCCTCGACGCGCACCGTCCCGGCCCCGACCAGCACCACGTCGGTCAGGGCACGCAGGACCTCGAAGACGAGGGAGTCGTCGGGGTTGCGCAGCGGACCGCTGGTCCCGTCGGCACCCGCGATCGCGCCGTCGAGCGTCGAGTTCATCACCGCCCGCACGTGCACCGCCCCCGGGAGGGGCGGGGGAACGGCGTAGACCTCGGCGAGCAGGCGCGCCCCCTCGGCGTCCGCGGGGACCGGGACGGGGGCGGGCAGCAGGTCGCCGTCGCGCAGCAGCAGGTGCACGGTATCCTCCTGGAGGACGAGGACGGGATGTGGGCTCGATCATCGCGCACCGCGCCCCTCGGGGGCGAACCCGCGCCGCCGCGGCCCCGGCACCTACACTGACCGGCGTGACCGATGCACTGAGCGACCGCCGGCCGGCCCCCTCCCTCGAGCGACTGCTCGCGGACCTCGTGCCGCCTCCGCGCTTCGCCCGGGCGCGCCTGGAGAACTACGTCCCCGACCCCGCGCACCCGTCCCAGGAGGAGGCCAAGCAGCGCGTCTCCGACTTCGCCGCGGAGCTCGCCCGGCCGCGCGGAGGATTCCTGGCCCGGCTGCGCCGGAAGCCGGAGCCGGCGCGCGGGATCTACCTCGACGGCGGCTTCGGGGTGGGCAAGACGCATCTGCTGACCTCGCTGTTCCACGCCGTCGAGGGCGAGCGGGTCTACGGCACCTTCGTGGAGTACACCGATCTGGTGGGCGCTCTCGGCTTCCAGAAGGCGGTCGATCTGCTGGGGGAGTCGGTGCTGGTGTGCATCGACGAGTTCGAGCTCGACGACCCCGGCGACACGCTGCTGATGACCCGCCTGATCCGGGAGCTGTCCGACCGGGGGGTCGCGATCGTCGCGACCTCGAACACCCTGCCCGATGCGCTCGGCGAGGGCCGTTTCGCCGCCCAGGACTTCCTGCGCGAGATCCAGGCGATGGCCGAGCGCTTCCAGGTGCTGCGGATCGACGGCGAGGACTACCGCCGTCGCGACGGGGTCACCGAGATCCGTGCGCTCCCCGCCGCGGAGGTGCGCGAGAGCGCCGAGCACATGAGCGCGGCGACCCTGGACCGGTTCGACCCGCTGCTCGGGCACCTGACGACGGTCCACCCCTCCCGGTACGGGGCGCTCATCGACGAGGTCGCCGCCGCCCACGTCACCGGGATGCACGGGCTCAGCCACCACCACGACGCACTGCGCTTCGTGGTGCTCGTGGACCGGCTCTACGACCGCGAGGTGCCGATGGTCGTCTCGCTCGAGGACGGCGCCGGAGACGGCACCGTGCTCGAGGACCTGTTCTCGGCGGAGCTGCTGCGCAGCGGGTACCGCAAGAAGTATCTGCGTGCGCTCTCGCGCCTGGCCTCCCTCGCGAACGACGGCAGCAGGCTGCTGCACGAGGGGACGGCCGACGCCGCCTCCTGACGGACGCAGCCCCCTGACCGTCGATCCCACGGACGGACCCGGGCGGATCCTGCCCCGGCCGGGATCGGCGCGCCCGTCCGGCCGGTCCTGTCCTCAGCCCGCGGCGCGCTCGCGCAGCACGACAGCCCCCGGCCCCGGCAGGCGGAGCGTGCCGTCCGCGGACCGCGTCGGGTCGCCGAAGGAGGCGAGCACCTCCGCGGCGCGCGGTCCGGCCGTCAGCGGTCCGGGACCGCGATGGGCGAGGACCGCCAGGTCGCCGCGGTGCAGCAGCACCGTCTCCTCCGCGAGGATCTCGACCGAGACCCGTCGGAGGTCCGGATCGTGCAGCTCGGCGTGCGCCCGACGCAGGTGGATCAGGGTCCGGTACCAGTCGAGCATGCCCGCGTGCTCCGCCCGCCCTCGCTCCTCCCAGCGCAGGATCGAGGACTCGAAGGTCGAGCGCCGCTGGGGATCGGGGACCCGGTCGTCCCAGCCCATGGCCGCGAACTCCGCCCTCCGCCCGGCGCTGACCAGCGGTCCCAGCTCGTCGTCGTGATCGGTGAAGAAGACGAAGGGGGTCGAGGCCGCCCACTCCTCGCCCTGGAACAGCATGGGGGTGCCCGGCCCGAGCAGGATCAGCGCGCTCGCCGCGGCGTGCTGCCCGGGCGCGATCCCGTGATGGATGCGGTCCCCGGTCGCGCGATTGCCCACCTGGTCGTGGTCCTGCAGGAAGGTGACGAAGGAGTGCGCGTCGTAGTCCCCGGACGCGGGATCCACCGGTGCCCCCCAGACCTCACCGCGGAAGCTCGAGAAGTCCCCGGCATGCCGGAAGACCCCCTCGAGCACGCCGGCGAGCACCTCCGCCTCGCCGAAGTCGCCGTAGTACCCCTCGCGCTCGCCGGTGATCCAGGCGTGCACGCCGTGATGGACGTCGTCGGCCCACTGCATGTCCATCCCCAGGCCGCCGGCGGCGGTGGGCGTGACGGTCGCGGGCTGGTTGCGGTCCGACTCCGCGATGAGGGTCAGCGGACGGCCCGTCTCACCCTCCCAGGCCGCGACCGCATCGGCCAGCTCGGCGAGGAAGTGTCGGGGGGAGTCGTCGCGCAGCTCGTGCACGGCGTCCAGCCGCAGCCCGTCCAGGCCGACGTCCACCAGCCACTGCCGGGCGCTGCCCAGCAGGAAGTCCCTCACCTCGCGGGAGCCGGGCTGATCGAGGTTGACGGCCGACCCCCAGGGGGTCTCGTGACGGTCGGTGAAGTACGGCCCGAACGTCCCCAGGTAGTTGCCGGAGGGGCCGAGGTGGTTGTGGACGACGTCGAGCACCACGGCGATGCCGCGTCGGTGCGCGGCCTCGACGAAGCGGGCCAGCCCCGCCGGCCCGCCGTACGCGGCATGGGTCGCGTACAGGCCCACTCCGTCGTACCCCCAGCCGCGGTCGCCGGGGAAGCTCGCCACGGGCAGCAGCTCCACCGCGTCCACGCCGAGCTCGGCCAGCTCGTCCAGATGCTCGATCGCCGAGTCGAAGGTGCCGCCTCGGCCGTCGGGTCCCGGGCTGAAGGTGCCCACGTGCAGCTCGTACAGCACCCGGCCGCGCAGCTCGCGGCCCTGCCAGGCGGTCGCGCCGCGCAGGGCGAGGGGGTCGATCACCTCGCTGTCGCCGTGGACGCCGTCCGGCTGGGACAGCGAGCGCGGGTCCGGCAGCCACAGCTCGTCCCCGTCGAGGCGGAGCGCGTAGCGGGCCCCGGGCACGGCCGGCACGTCGGGCAGCGTGAACCAGCCGCCCCCTGCGGCGGCCATGACGTGCTCGGCGCCGTCGACGCGGAGGGTGACCGTGCGAGCGGACGGGGCCCAGATCTCGTAGCGGTCGTAGGCGCGCGGCGCCGTGCCGGGCGCCGTGCCCGCGGGGGCGGTCATCGGCTCTCCTCCTGTCCGCCGCACCGCACCAGCAGCGCCACCGGCCTCTCGGCGAGCAGCGTGTGCAGGGCCAGCCGCCCGCCCTCGAACTCCGCCCCGCCGAGCGTGTCGCGCCAGCGCCCGGTCGGCAGGGCGATCCACGCCTCGCCCCAGCCGCCCCGCTGCGCGAGCCCGTGCGCCAGGCGCGTCACCACGGTGATCACCTCGATCGGTCCCGCGCCGACGGCGCGGCCGAAGGCGACGGCGTGCCCCGTCGTGGTGGGCAGGGGCCGGTAGGAGGCCTCGCGGCCCTGGAACAGCTCCGGACGATCACGGCGCAGCACCAGGGCGCGATGGGTCAGCCACAGCTTCTCGTCCCCGATCCCGTCGGGCCCGGCGCCCTCGATCATCCGCACCAGCCGCGCCTGATGGGCGGCATGGTCCACGGGGCGGCGGTTGTCCGGGTCCACCAGGGACAGGTCGATGGTCTCGTTGCCCTGGTAGACATCGGGCACACCCGGCATCGTCAGCTGAACGAGCTTCTGGCCCAGGATCGCGCTGCGCTGAGCGGCGGCGGTGCGGCGCGTCCAGTCGACGAGGATCCGGTCGACCTCCTCGGACTCCAGCGCCGCGCGTCCCAGGACGAGCACCTGCTGCTCGTAGTCGGGGTCCTGCTCGGTCCAGGTGGTGACGGTCTTCGCCTCCCGCATCGCCTTGAGCAGGTAGCCCTCCAGGCGCTCGCAGGTCATCGGTGCGGCGCCCGAGCCGGGCAGCTCCCAGCAGGCGGCGAGGATCTGCCACAGCAGCAGCTCGATCGCTCCGTCGACGCGGTCACCGCGGTGCGCGGCGGTCGCGCGGTCGAGGTCCTGGACCACCAGCGCCCACTCGAGCGGCTGCTCGGTGAGCACCGCCAGGCGGGCGCGGACGTCCTCACTGCGCTTGGTGTCGTGCGTGGACAGCGTGGTCATCGCGTCGGGACGGGTGCGCACCATCGACAGCGCGTGGTCGTGCAGCTCGTCCGGCTCGACCCCGATGCGGTCCGGGTCGGCGCCGACCTCGTTGACCGCCACGAAGCGCGAGTAGCGGTAGAAGGCCGTGTCCTCGAGCCCCTTGGCGTGCACCGGGCCGCAGGTCTGGGCGAAGCGGATCACCACCTCGTCGCGCTCGGCGCTGCGGGAGCGTCCCGCGCTGCCCACCTCGTCGCCGCACACCAGGGACACGACCAGCTCGAGGGTCGCGACCACGTCCTCGTCCTCGCCGATCCGCTCCCGAGCCCGGGCGGCCGCCTGCTCGATCACCGCACGTTCCCCACCGGGGGCCGTCTCGCCGGGCACGATGTAGGCGCGGTAGCGGTCCATCGAGCCCAGCAGCGCGACGACCACCTTCTGGATGTTGCGCCGGGTGGTGTCGCGCAGCCGGATGTCCTCCTGGCAGATGCGGTGGATGAGAGTGGTCAGACGCTCGATCTCGGCCCACAGGCTGGTGGTGACGATCAGGTCGGTGGACTCCTCGGCGATCTCCTCGAACGGCCGCAGGTCCCCGGTGCGGCGCTGCCACAGATGCGTCAGCCCCAGCGCCCCGTGCGGGTCGTGGAACAGACCGCCGACGCGCCACAGGGCGTCGTAGCCCGTGGTCCCGGCGCACGGGAAGTCGCCGGGCAGCTGCTCCTCGCCCTCGAGGATCTTCTCCACCACGGTCCAGGCCCCGCCGGTGGCCCGCTCCAGGTCCCGCAGATACCCGCGCGGGTCGGAGAGACCGTCCGGGTGGTCGATCCGGTAGCCGTCGATCACGCCCTCGCCCTGCAGGCGCAGCAGCGTGGCGTGCGTCGCCTCGAACACCGCCGGCAGCTCCACCCGGACCGCGGCGAGGGTGTCCACGTCGAAGAAGCGCCGGTAGTTCAGCTCGTCGTCGGAGACCTTCCAGTAGGCCAGGCGGTACCGCTGGCGGTCCAGCAGGTCCGCGAGCCCGAGGTGCTCCGTGCCCGCGGCGACCGGCAGCACGTGGTCGTAGTAGCGCACCACGGTCTCGGTGGGCACGCTCCCGTCGGCCTGCGGGACGGGCTCCTCGCCGACGGTGATCCCTCCCTCGGCGAGGACCGCCCCGATGGGTCGGCCCAGCACCGGCACCAGCACCGAGCGTTCGGCGGAGAGGTCCACGTCGAACCAGTCGGCGTAGGGGGAGTGCGGACCCTCGCGCAGCACCGACCACAGGGCGCGGTTGTGCCAGATCGGGGTGGGGATCGCCATGTGGTTGGGGACCACGTCGACGATCATGCCCATGCCGTGGGCATGCGCCGCGTCGGCGAGCCGCCGCAGAGCGGCCTCCCCGCCGATCTCCTCGCCGATCCGGGTGTGGTCGACGACGTCGTAGCCGTGGGTCGACCCCGGGGACGCCTGCAGCACGGGAGAGCAGAACAGGTGCCCCACCCCCAGCCGGGCCAGATAGGGGACCACCTCCACGGCGTCGTCCGCGGTGAACCCCTCGTGCAGCTGCAGGCGATAGGTGGAGGTCGGGACCGGGCGGACGGCACGCAGGGTGCCGGTGGTGACGGCTCCCGGACGGCTCGGCCCCGGGGGACGGCGAGGATCGGTGCTCACGGGGCGATGCACTCCTTCGTCGCCCCACGGTCGGGGCGGGTCGATCTCCGGTGCGCGCTCGTTCTCGGGCGCGGGCGGGCTCTCAGGCGCGGGCAGGTCGGTCCTCGTCCTCCCCGGCGACATCGACGTCGGTGTCCCCGTCCATCGGGGGACGCATCAGGATCAGCAGGGAGTGGCCGGGGCGGGAGACCACTCGGCCCGCCTCCAGCGCCGTGCCGACGTCGATCGTGTCCCCGGTGCCGAGGACCACCTCCCACTCCTTCCCGTGGTCCGCCGGCGGGAGGGTGAAGTCCACCGCATTGCCCGAGGCGTTGAACATGACCAGCGCCGAATCGTCCACCAGCCGCTGACCGCGCAAGGTGGGCTCGGGGATCGCCGAGCCGTTGAGGAACATCGTCAGGCACTTGTTCTGGGCGTCGTCCCACTCCTCGTCGGTCATCGGCTCGCCGTCCGTGGCGAGCCATTCGACGTCCGCGAGGTCCGAGCCGGCATCGGGGCGGACCACCCCCTGCAGGAAGCGGCGGCGCCGGAAGATCGGATGCTCACGGCGCAGCGCGATCATCTGCTGGGTGAACCAGAGCATGTCCATCTCGTCCGGGTCCAGCTCCCACGCCATCCACGAGAGCTCGTTGTCCTGGCAGTAGGTGTTGTTGTTGCCACCCTGGGAGCGGCCCATCTCGTCCCCGTGCAGGATCATCGGCACGCCCTGGCTGACCAGGAGGGTCGCCATGAGGTTCTTCGTGCGGCGCAGGCGCAGGTCCCGCACCTCCCGGTCCTCCGTCGGCCCCTCGACGCCGGAGTTCCAGGAGCGGTTGTGGCTCTCGCCGTCGCCGCCGCCCTCGCCGTTGGCCTCGTTGTGGCGGTCGTTGTAGGAGACCAGGTCCCGCAGCGTGAACCCGTCGTGGGCGGTGACGAAGTTGATCGAGGCGATCGGGGTGCGTCCCGAGTGCTGGTACAGGTCGGAGCTGCCGGCCAGGCGCGAGGTGAAGTCGCCGATCTGCCCCGGTTCGGAGCGGTGGAAGTCGCGCACGGTGTCGCGGTACTTGCCGTTCCACTCCGACCACAGCGGCGGGAAGCCGCCCACCTGGTAGCCGCCCTCGCCGAGATCCCACGGCTCGGCGATGAGCTTGACCTGGGAGATGATCGGATCCTGCTGGATGATGTCGAAGAAGGCGGAGAGGCGGTCCACCTCGTGCAGCTCGCGCGCGAGGGTCGAGGCCAGGTCGAAGCGGAATCCGTCCACGTGCATCTCGGTGACCCAGTAGCGCAGCGAGTCCATGATCAGCTGGAGCACGTGCGGGGTGCGCATCAGCAGCGAGTTCCCGGTGCCGGTGGTGTCGTAGTAGTGGGCCCTGTCCTCCTCGACCAGCCGGTAGTACGCGGCGTTGTCGATGCCGCGGAAGCAGAGGGTGGGGCCCAGGTGGTTGCCCTCGGCGGTGTGGTTGTAGACCACGTCGAGGATCACCTCGATGTCCGCCTCGTGCAGGTTCTTGACCATCTGCTTGAACTCCTGGACCTGCTGGCCCAGCTCACCCGCGGAGGAGTACTCGTTGTGCGGGGCGAAGAAGCCGATGGTGTTGTAGCCCCAGTAGTTGCTCAGGCCCTTCTCGACCAGGTGGCCGTCCTGCACGAACTGGTGCACCGGCATGAGCTCGATCGCGGTGACGCCCAGTTCGGTGAGGTGCTCGATGATCGCCGGATGGCCCACGGCGACATAGGTGCCGCGGATGGACTCGTCGATGTCCGGATGGAGCATCGTCAGGCCCTTGACGTGGGCCTCGTAGATCACGGTGTCGTGGTATTCGTGGGCCGGCGGATGGTCGTTGCCCCAGTCGAAGAACGGGGAGACCACCACGGAGTGCATGGTGTGCTCGGCGGAGTCCTCCTGGTTCCGCTCCTCGGGGTGCTCGAAGTCGTAGCTGTACAGCGAGGGATGGTTGGAGGCCATGCCCGCGATCGCCTTCGCGTACGGGTCCAGCAGCAGCTTCGAGGAGTCGCAGCGCAGCCCCGCGGAGGGGTCGTAGGGGCCGTGCACCCGGTAGCCGTAGCGCTGGCCGGGCTGCACCGCGGGCAGGTAGACGTGCCAGACGTAGGCGTCGACCTCGGTGATCTCGACCCGTCGCTCGTCGCCGCGCTCGTCGATCAGGCACAGCTCGACGCGCTCGGCCGTCTCGGAGAACAGGGCGAAGTTGGTGCCCGAGCCGTCGAAGGTGGCACCCAGGGGGTAGGACTGTCCGGTCCAGATCTGCATGTGCTCAGAGTAGACGGAGCGCGGCTGGGCGGGACCGGGGAGGTCGAGGGGACGCCGTGGGGCAAGGGCGGAGTCCCGGCCGCCGTGACCGGGGACGACGAAGGCCCCCTCGTCGAGGGGGCCTTGCGTGGTGGGCGATACTGGGATCGAACCAGTGACCTCTTCCGTGTCAGGGAAGCGCGCTACCGCTGCGCCAATCGCCCGGTGCGTCCGAGGACGCGGGGGAGGGATGGAGCGGACGACCGGATTCGAACCGGCGACCCTCACCTTGGCAAGGTGATGCTCTACCAACTGAGCTACGTCCGCACATCGGCGTGGCCGACGAGGGAAGACTGTATTCCGCTCCGCCCGTCACCGCAAATGCTGAGGACCCACAGTGTGCGAGGTCACCGCCGGGAGCCGGGCGGGTCGTCGGGCGGGCGTCCGGCACGCGACCCCTCCTCGGGGCGGGTCCCGGGAGAGGGCGGGCCGCGGTGCGCGGGCGGCGCGCGAGGTGCGGGCCGAGTGAGCGGCCCGGCGGGATGCAGGTCACATCCGATCCGGTGCGAGCGGCCCGGGAAACCGTGTAAGCTTCTTCGAGTCCACTCGAGAGGGTGGCCAGCACCTTCGGGCGATTGGCGCAGTGGTAGCGCGCTTCCTTCACACGGAAGAGGTCACTGGTTCGAACCCAGTATCGCCCACGACAGGATCCACGGATCCCTGTCCTGCGGACGTAGCTCAGTTGGTAGAGCATCACCTTGCCAAGGTGAGGGTCGCCGGTTCGAATCCGGTCGTCCGCTCCGCGGAGCGGCGCGCTCGACGACTCGTCGGGAGCGCCGTTTCCCATAGATGCGAGAGCATCTGCGGTGGGTTGGCCGAGAGGCGAGGCAACGGCCTGCAAAGCCGTGTACACGGGTTCGAATCCCGTACCCACCTCGACGACACCCGCATCGTGCACCACGACGTATGATGCACGGACGTCGCGGGCGATTGGCGCAGCGGTAGCGCGCTTCCCTGACACGGAAGAGGTCACTGGTTCGATCCCAGTATCGCCCACCAGCACGAAGGGTCCCGGTCCGAGACCGGGGCCCTTCGTCGTCGGGACGGAGAGGCGGGGCCTCAGGAGCGGGTGTCCGCGCCCTCCTGCCCGTCGGGCTCCTGCCCGGCGGACGGCTCGGCGTCGGACGCGTGTGCGCCTGGTGCCGGGGTCCCCGGGGCCGGGGAGCCGGCCGAGGCGACGAAGCATGCGGTGAGCACGGCGATGACGGCGACCAGCAGAGCTGAAGCTGTCCATGACGCCGACGAGCGGATGCCGCCCGGTCAGCGCTGTCCGGTCCGTCCGGGGAGCGGCAGGCGCAGGGAGAACGTCGACCCCTCTCCGCGCCAGGACTCGAGCTCCGCGCAGCCGCCGTGCCGCTGCAGGACCGCCCGTACCATCGGCAGGCCCAGCCCGGAGCCGTCCACGTCCCGGGCCTCCTGCGAGCGCCCGAGCTCCTCCCAGACCAGCTCCTGCTCGTCGGCGGTGATGCCACGACCGGTGTCGGCCACCTCGAGCACCACCTGGAGATCCTCGACGCGCCCACGGACCTCGATCGCATCGTTCGGACCGGAGTACTTCACCGCGTTGGTGAGCACGTTCATCAGCGCCAGGAACAGCAGGTCCTCGTCCCCGCTCACCGTCGGCAGGGGGCGCGGCGCCGTGGGGAAGGCGACGTTCCAGCGCCGCTCGGCGGCACCGGGCAGATCCTTCGCCGCCGCGACGGCCTCGCGGGAGAGATCAACGAGGTCGACCTCGGAGAGCTCGAGCGGCATGTGCTCGACCTCTCCCACTTTCCGCAGGTCCCGAAGCAGCACCTCGAGGCGGCGTGACTGGGCGTCGATGCTCGCGCGCTGACGGTCCGAGGGCGCATCGGCCAGGGCGACCCGGATCCCCTGGAGAGGATTCTTGATCTCGTGGTCGAGACGGGAGACGAGGCGGTGACGGCTCGCGGTCAGGTCCCGCCGGAGGCGCTCCCGCTCGGCACGCGATCGCCGCTCGGCCAGGGCCGTCGTCGCCCACACCACCAGTGCGATCGCGGCGACTCCCACCCCGAGGACCAGCGGCAGTCGGTGCAGCAGCAGGACGATGACGAGTGAGCGCTCGGGATCCAGCAGCCACCACAGCACCGTGAGCACCGTCCCGCACAGCAGCGGGCCGAGCAGCAGGGGGATCGTCCACAGGAGACGGCCCCTCATCCGCGTTCCACAGGTTTCACGAAGCGGTAGCCGAGGCCGGGCACCGTCACCACGTACCGCGACGCGGACGCGTCGTCCGCCAGCACTCGGCGGATCTCTGCGATGCGATGGTCGACGGCCCGGGTGGTGACCACGGCATCGAAGCCCCAGACGGTCTGGAGCAGCCGGTCGCGGTCGAAGACCTCGTCGGGATGCGACATGAGGAACTCCAGCAGGGCGAACGCCCGAGGTGTGAGCTGCTTCTCCGCACCCGCCAGCATGACCCTGCGCGCGGGGCGCTCGATCCGCAGCTCCCCGGCGCGCAGGACCTCCGCGGCACTGAGCGGTGCCCGACCGCGGCCGCTGCGTCGGAGCACCGCACGGATCCGGGCCAGCAGCTCCTGCGGATCGAAGGGCTTGTTGAGGTAGTCGTCCGCCCCTTCGTCGAGGGCCGCAGCGCGTTCGAAGCTCTCGCCGACCTGCGTGAGCAGGATGACCGGGAGCCATTCGTGCTCGGAGCGGATCCGTCGCAGAGCGGCACGCCCGTCCAGCACCGGCATCATGACGTCGAGGACGACCAGATCCGGGACACGGTCGGCGATCCGGTGCAGCGCCTCGGCGCCGTGGACTGCGGTCACGACGTCCAGGCCGCTGCGAGCGAGCACTCCGGAGAGGTGCTCGCGGATCGTCTCGTCGTCATCGACCAGAAGGACCCGCACCGGCCTGTCCTCCACCGAATCCGCGGAGCGGCCCGCCTCCCCGGGGTCAGCCGTCATAGCGGATCTCCACGCGGCGGTTCTCCGCCCGTCCTTCGGGATCGTCCTCCCCGCCCGAGGAGTTCGGCGCCACCGGCTCCGTGTCCCCGAGTCCCTCGACCTCGAGCTCCAGATCGTCCCTGGACCCGGTGATGACGTCGGCGACGGCCTGGGCGCGCTCGAGGGAGAGCACGTCGTTCCCCCGCTCGTAGGGGATGTCGTCGGTGTGGCCGACCACCCGGACCGTCCCGCCGTCGGGGATGTCCTCGACGAGCTCGGCGATCCTGTCGTCCGCTCCGTCGCCGAGTACCGAAGA
>NZ_JBQSWB010000025.1:0-33418 GCF_052446295.1 Brachybacterium sp. AOP43-C2-M15 | reverse complement strand
CGCCATGTGGATCATCCCTTCGTCGTGTTCTGCGCGGGACCAGCCGTTGCGGGGCCCGCCGTGCCGTCCATCCTGCCACGATGCGCCGACGGGCGGCAGGGCGGGGTGGTTCGGCGGAGGGCGCGGTGCCGTGTGCGTCCCGTTGTCGGGACCGGGCGTCACAATGGTGCGATGGCCACGACGTCCCCGGTGCTCCCGTCGTCGTTCTCCCCTGCCACCGCGGCGTGGTTCGAGGAGTCCTTCGAGGCGCCCACGCCCGCGCAGGCCGCCGCGTGGGAGGCGATCGGGCGCGGGGACGACACCCTCGTGGTCGCCCCCACCGGCTCGGGCAAGACCCTGGCCGCCTTCCTGACCGCGATCGACCGCCTGAGCTCCGGCGGGCAGAGCACGAGCCGGCAGAGCGCGAGCAGGCAGAGCACAGCAGCAGTCCCCGCCTCCCCCTCGGCGGGCCGCCGGACGGGCCGCTCCGCAGGCGGCGGCGAGCGCCCCGGAAGGGCGCGCGGCACCACGAGTGTCCTCTACCTCTCGCCCCTCAAGGCACTCGGCGTGGACGTCGAGCGGAACCTGACCTCCCCGCTGGTGGGCACCGCGCGCACGGCCGAGCGGCTCGGCGAGCCGCGCTGCGCGGTCAGCGTCGGGGTCCGCACCGGCGACACCCCGGCCGCCGAGAGGCGCCGCCTCGGCTCCCACCCGCCGGACATCCTCATCACCACCCCCGAGTCGCTGTTCCTCATGCTCACGTCGCAGGCGCGAGAGACGCTGCGCGGGGTGGACACCGTGATCCTCGACGAGGTCCACGCCGTGGCGGGGACCAAGCGCGGGGTGCATCTGGCCCTCTCCCTGGCCCGGCTCGACGCGATGCTGGAGACCCCGGCGCAGCGCATCGGCCTGTCCGCGACCGTCGAACCGGTCGAGGAGGTCGCCGCGTTCCTCACCGGCACCGACCGCGCCCGCGAGGTGACGGTGGTGCGGCCCGAGTCGACCAAGCGGTGGGACCTGACGGTCACCCTGCCGGTCCCGGACCTGCAGGCGATCGACCCGCCCGCCGACGCGGTGGACGACGAGGACGTCTCGGGCACGATCTGGCCGCACGTGGAGCGGGCCGTGCTCGAGAGGGTGCTCGCGCACCGCTCCACCATCGTGTTCACGAACTCGCGCAGCCAGGCCGAGCGGCTCACCGGCAAGCTCAACCGGCTGCATGCGCGGCGGCTCGCCGGGCAGGCCGAGGCCCGGTCCCGGGCGCACGACCCGGACGCTCAGGACGCAGCAGACCTGGAGGTCGAAGGCTTCGAGGAGGTCGAGGGGGTCGAGGAGGTCGAGGAGGTCGAGGAGGTCGAGGAGGTCGAGGACATCGCGCGTGCCCACCACGGCTCGATGTCCAAGGAGGTGCGCGCCCAGATCGAGGACCAGCTGAAGTCCGGGGCGCTGCGCTGCGTGGTCGCGACCTCCTCCCTCGAGCTCGGGATCGACATGGGCGCGGTGGACCTCGTGCTCCAGGTCGCCGCGCCGATGTCGGTCTCGAGCCTGCTGCAGCGGGTGGGGCGCGCCGGGCACGACGTCGGCGCCGTCTCGACCGGCTCCCTGCATCCCCTGCACGCCGCGGACGTGCTGCGCACCGCCGTGGCGGTGCAGGAGGCGGTCGCCGGGAGGATCGAGCCGCTCGCGGTGCCGCGGAACGCGCTGGACGTCCTGGCCCAGCACACGGTCTCGGCCGCCGCGATGGAGGATCTCCAGGTCGACAGGTGGTTCGACCTGGTCCGCTCCGCACACCCCTATCGGGCGCTGCCCCGCTCCGCCTTCGACCAGACGATCGACCTGCTCGCCGGCCGCTATCCCTCCACCGCCTTCTCCGAGCTGCGTCCGCGGCTCGTGCACGACCACGAGACCGGGACGCTGTCGGGCCGTCCGGGGGCGCAGCGCCTGGCCGTGACCAGCGGTGGCACGATCCCTGACCGCGGGCTGTACCCGGTGCACCTGGTCGCCGGGGACGACGACGCCCAGCCGCGCCGGGTGGGCGAGCTGGACGAGGAGATGGTCTACGAGTCCCGTCGCGGGGACGTGATCACCCTGGGCACCACCAGCTGGCGGATCGAGGAGATCACCGCCTCGAGGGTGACCGTCTCCCCCGCCTTCGGTCTCACCGGCCGCATCCCCTTCTGGCACGGCGACGGGGACGGTCGCCCGGCGAGCCTCGGTCGCGCGATCGCCGCCGCGCAGTCCGAGCTCTCCGTCCTCGAGCACTCCGCGGCCGAGGAGCGGCTCCGCGCGCTCGGACTCGACGGCAACGCCCGTACCGTGCTGCTGGATCACCTGGCCGAGCAGCGGGAGGCGACCGGTTCCGTGCCCGGGCCGCAGCAGCTCGTCGTCGAACGCTTCCTCGACGAGCTCGGCGACTGGAGGGTGGTGCTGCACTGCGCCCTGGGGCAGCGCATCACCGGACCGTGGGCCCTCGCGGTCGGTGCCCGGGTCGAGGAGCGGTACGGCCTGGACGGTCAGGTGATGGCGGCCGACGACGGCATCGTGCTGCGGATCCCGCACGGTGAGCAGCCGCCCGGCGCGGACCTGTTCGTCTTCACCCCCGAGGAGATCGAGGAGGAGGTGCGCCGGCTGGTCGGCTCCTCCGCCCTGTTCGCGGCGCGGTTCCGGGAGTGCGCGGCGCGCGCCCTGCTGCTGCCGCGGCGCGACCCGAACCAGCGCGCGCCGCTGTGGCAGCAGCGCCAGCGCTCCGCGCACCTGCTCGAGGTGGCACGCCCCCATCCGGACTTCCCGATCATGCTCGAGGCCGCCCGGGAATGCCTCCAGGACGTCTACGACCTCCCCGCGCTGGTGGAGCTGATGGGGCAGATCGGCCGGCGCCGGCTCGAGGTGCGGGAGGTCGAGACCCCCTCCCCCTCGCCGTTCGCGCGCTCGCTGCTGTTCGGGTACATGGCGCAGTTCCTCTACGACACCGACGCCCCGCTCGCCGAGCGCCGCACCGCAGCCCTCGCGCTGGACCAGTCGCTGCTGGCCGAGCTGCTGGGCTCGGTGAGCCTGCGCGAGCTGCTGGACGCCGAGGTCATCGCCGAGGTGGAGAACCGCCTGCAGGGCCTCACCGAGGAGCGGGCCCTGCGCAGCGGGGAGCAGATCTCCGATACGCTGCGCCGCCTCGGTCCGCTCACGCACGAGCAGATCAGTGCCCGGGCCGCCGCGGACGTCGACGTCGCGGCCGAGCTCGCCCGCCTGCAGGAGACGCGGCGGATCATCGTCGTGCGCATCGCCGGGCGCGAGCACCTCGCGACGATCGAGGACGCCGGCCTGCTGCGCGATGCACTGGGGACGGCGCTCCCCTCGGGGATCCCGCAGGCGCACCTGGGCCCGGCGGACCGCGCCGTCGCCCAGCTGCTCTCCCGCTGGGCCCGCGGTCGCGGCCCGTTCCCCGCCGCCGAGCCCGTGGAGGCCTTCGGTCTCGCCCCCGGAGTCGCCCGCAGCGCCCTCGAGCAGCTCACCGCGGAGCGCACGCTCACGCAGGGCGAGTTCACCCCGGGCCGGGAGGGCGAGGAGTGGGTCGAGGTGGACGTGCTGCGCCGCATCCGTCGGGCGAGCCTCGCCGCCTCCCGACGCGAGATCGCGCCCGTACCGGGCCCCGTGTACGCACGCTTCCTCGGCGAGTGGCAGCACCTGGCCGGCCGCCGCCCCGACGGCCGCCGGGAGCGTGCCGCCTGGAACGGCCGGGACGGCCTGCTGTCCGTGGTCGACCAGCTCGCCGGGGTGTCCCTGCCGCTGTCCGCCTGGGAGTCGCAGGTGCTGCCCGCACGGCTGCCGGAGGTGACCCCCGCGCTGCTGGACGCGGCCTTCGCGGCCGGCGAGCTCGTGTGGACCGGGCACGGCCGGCTCGGCGGCGACGACGCCTGGATCCGGCTGCACCTGGCGGACGCGCTGCCGCTGGGCCTCGACGCCGACGCGCTCGAGGAGGCCGCAGAGGGCCTTGCAGAGGGCTCCCTGCCCGCGCGGATCCTCGCCCTGCTGCGCGGCACCCCCGGCGCGCTGCGGCACGGCGAGATCCTCGCCGCCCTCGCCGACGGCGGAGAGGCAGCCGCCCCCGAGCAGATGCAGCAGGCTCTGTGGGACCTCGCCTTCGCCGGGCTGCTGACCAACGACTCCTTCGAGGCGCTGCGCACCTACGGCCGCGGCGCTGCCCCGTCCCGCACCTCCCGGACGACGGGCCGGTCCCGGCCGCTCACCCGGCGCGGCGCCGCGCGGCTGTCGGCCGCGATGATGCGGCAGGGCGCGACCTCCGTCTCCGAGCTGTCCACGGGCCCGTCCGGGGCAGGGCGCTGGTCCGCGGTGCGAGTGGATCCGGTGGACCCTGCTGCCCGGGCGGGAGCGCTCGCGACGCTGCTGCTGGACCGGCACGGCGTGCTCACCCGCGGTGCGATGGACGTGGAAGACGTCCCCGGCAGCTTCGCCGCGGTGTACCGCGTGCTCTCCGTGCTCGAGGAGAACGGCAGCTGCCGCCGCGGCTACTTCGTGGACGGGCTGGGCGCCTCCCAGTTCGCTCCGGTCGAGGCGGTGGACCGCCTGCGCGACCGCGACCGGGAGACGGAGACGTCGCGCGGCCCTGACGGCGCAGGCGGCCCGGACGGTTCCGGGGTGGGGCCCTCCGCGGACGCCACGACGGTGGCGCTCGCGGCGACCGATCCCGCGAACCCCTACGGGGCGGCGCTCGCCTGGCCGGCCCTGAGCATCGATCCGCCGGAGGGGACGACGGTGCGGCCCGCCCGCCGCGCCGGCGCGCTCGTCCTGCTGCAGGACGGGCACGTCCTGGCGGTGGTCGACAAGGGCGCCAAGCACCTGCTGTGGTTCGCCGCGGAGGCCGCGACGGCGGCCGCCGCCGCGCAGCTGGTCGCCGCGATCGCCGAGGACTCGCGCCTGCCCCAGCTGCGGATCGAACGGATCAACGGCCATCCGATCGACGCCTCCCCGGTCGCTCCCGTCGGCGAGGCGCTCGTGGCCGCCGGCTGCTACCGCTCCCCCAAGTCGCTGCGCCTGCGCGCAGGCGGTCGCTGATGCCCGAGGGGGACACCGTCGCGCGGCAGTGCCGCGTCCTGCACGAGGCGCTCGCCGGGGCGACGCTGACGGCGTGCGACCTGCGAGTGCCGCGCCATGCGACTGCGGACCTGGTCGGCTGGCGGGTGCGGGAGGTGCGTCCGCGCGGCAAGCACCTGCTGATGCGGCTCATACCGCCGTCCCCCGAGTCGGCGTCCCTGACCCTGCACACCCATCTGATGATGGACGGGATCTGGCACGTGGACGGGAGGGCTCTGCGCTCGAGCGACACCAGCGCCGGCCCCCGATCGGCGGAGACGATCCGGGTGGCGCTCACCGCGCGACACGACGAGGGCCGGGAAGCCCGCGCCATCGCCTACGACGTCAAGCAGGTGCGTCTGGTGCGCACCGCCGAGGAGGCCGAGCTGGTGGGGCACCTGGGGCCGGACCTGCTGGATCCTGCATGGGACGAGGACCCGTCCCTGCGTGAGCGCGCCCGGGAGAATCTCGCCGCGGAGCCCACCCGACCGATCGGCCTGGCCCTGCTCGACCAGCGCAACCTCGCCGGGATCGGCAACATCTACCGCAGCGAGCTGTGCTTCCTGCAACGGGTCCACCCGGCCGCCCCCGTCGCCTCCGTCGGCGACCTCGGCGCGTTCGTGGACCTCGCCCGACGGCTGCTGGCCCTGAACCTGGATCGCGCGGTGCGGGTCACCACCGGCGGGATGCTGGGCCGGGACGGGGACCTGTGGGTCTACGGACGCGGTGGCCGGCAGTGCCGACGGTGCCGGGCCCGGATCCAGCGCGGCGAGCTCGGCGAGCCCCGTCTCGAGGGCACGGAGCCGCGCGTGCTGTGGTTCTGCCCTCGCTGCCAGACCGGTCCGGGCGCCCCCCGCGCGATGAGAGGCCCGGATCCTCGGTAGACTCCTGGCCCGTCAGCCTCCATAGCTCAATGGATAGAGCAACGGCCTTCTAATCCGTAGGTTGCAGGTTCGAGTCCTGCTGGGGGCACCGTCGGCCAGGCTCGATGCCCGGCCGCCCCCCTGCACGTGCCGCGCCTCGGCGTCGATCGGCGCTGTCGTCGGCACATTCGTCGGCTCCTTCATCAGCTCCCCTCGTTCCGCACGCCGCGCACGCCTTCACTCGTCACCACGACGGTCCTCGTCGCGGCCCGGTCGCTGCCACACCAGGCCGGCCCCGACGGCTCCTGCCATTCCGGCGACCAGGTCGAGAGCGGTGTCGAGCGGTGCGACGTGGACGGAGGAGTCGACCCAGTGCCACCCGGCCAGCTCCATCACCTCCCAGAGCACCGCGAGCACGGCGCCCGTGACGGCCACCTCGGTCACCGAGGGCGAGCGCGTCCGGACCACTCGGGCTACGAGGACCGCCAGCACCCCGGTGAGCGCGGCATGCACCGGCATGTCCCACCAGGGGAACCTCTCGTACAGCAGCAGGAACGAGCTGACCGCGGCGAGGAGGCAGAGGGCCGAGGTGGCCACCTCCCACGGCAGGGGCAGACGGGTCCGCCATCCCACGACCTGGGCGAGCGCCACCAGCATCGCGACCGCGACCTCCACCCACAGGCCGGAGGCCGCGAATCCGGCCGCGAGGGCCAGACCGGACCAGCGCACGGGCAGCAGGGCCGCCTCCCGGCCCCGGCGCGGTCCATCGTGCGCACGCCTCACGGCGTCGCCGAAGCGGTCCGGGCCGGTCGCCGGGCGCACCGGCTCGAGAGCCTCTCCGCCCAGCGCTCCCACGGCCTCTGTGTCCTCCAGCTGCGGCGCAGGGTGGTCAGGCCGCGGGCCCAGCGTCGGCGGCCGCCCCGGTCGATCCGGAGCGCCCGCGGGGACATCGACACCCTGACCGACCAGTCGAGACGAACGCTGCTGTCCGGCCCCACCTGGAAGGACAGGTCCATGTCGTCGTGCACGCCGTCGCAGCGCGAGACGCGACCGCGGACCTCTCGCCACCAGCTGGTGCGCATCGACATCGTGGTCCCGAAGGCCGGCAGGTGTCCGAGCGCGGCGCCCACGGCGACCATGTAGAGGCCCAGGTACGCCGCCGCGGCGAGCACGCCGAGCGGAGGCGGCAGACGGAAGCGGGCGGGGCCGGTGACGATCACGACCCGGGAGCCGCCGCGCCGGTGCGCTCTCTCGTGGGCGGCGATCCACCCGGGAGGGGGACGGCTGTCCGCGTCGCAGCGGAGGATCACCTCGCCCCGTGCCCGGTCGTAGCCGGCGGCGGCCGCGGCGGGAATGCCGGGCCGGGGCTCGGAGAGGACGATGCAGCCGGCCGCCCGGGCCACGTCGGCGCTGTCGTCCCGTGAGCCGTTGTCGACGACGATGACCTCCAGCGGTGGGCGCGTCTGCCGCGCCAGGGCGTCCAGGAGGCCTCGCAGCTGCGCGGCGTCGTCCCGCACCGGGACCACGACCGAGCTCCTCGACGAGGCGCGCGTCGCGTCGGCATGCGCGGCTCGACGACGTTCCCGGGGGCGTCGCCGGGCGCGAGCGTGGGATCGAGTGCTCATCTCCTTAGATAGGCTACATAAGAAGTCGTCGTCCGTCCGAGATGCGCGCCGGGCGACGGACCGCGTGCCGAGGCGGGCGGCTCCTCCGCCGGCCTCGCAGGACGACCGGAGAGGGCCAGATCACATGACCACCGACGCACCCCACCAGCCCGCCGAGCACGAGCCCGGCACGCCTCCGCACGATGCGCCCCTGGTGCTCGTCACCGGGGCCACCGGCTACATCGGGGGCCGGCTCGTCCCGGCGCTGCTCGACGCCGGGCTGCGGGTCCGCGCCCTCGCACGACGGGCCGACCGCCTGGACGGTCGGCCGTGGCGGCATGCCGTCGAGGTCGTCGAGGGCGACGTGCAGGAGCCGGACAGCCTCGACGCGGCCCTGAGGGACGTCGAGGTCGCGTACTACCTGATCCACACGATGGGCGGGGGCAAGGACTTCGGCGACCGGGATCGGACCGGCGCCCGTCACTTCGCCGCCGCCGCGGAGCGCGCCGGGGTCTCGCGCATCGTGTACCTCGGCGGGATGCATCCGGCGGCCGAGGAGCTCAGCCCGCACATGGCCTCCCGGCGCGAGGTGGCGGAGATCCTCCTCGACGGCGCGGTGCCGACGATCGTGCTGCGCGCGGCCGTGATCCTGGGCTCCGGGAGCGCGTCCTTCGAGGTCATGCGGTACCTGGCCGAGCGCCTGCCGGTGATGGTCGCCCCGCGCTGGGTCCACAACCGGATCCAGCCGATCGCGGTGCGCGACGTGCTCCACTACCTCGTCGGTGCCGCGCGGGTCGAGGGCGCCGCGGATCGCACCCTGGACGTCGGCGGGCCCGACGTCCTCACCTTCGCCGACCTGATCCAGGCCTACGCACGGGCCGCCGGACTGCCCCGCCGCCGCCTCCGCACCGTCCCCGTGCTCACGCCGCGACTGGCCAGCCACTGGATCGGCCTGGTCACGCCGGTGCCCCGCTCCATCGCCGGACCGCTGGTCGAATCCCTCGTCCACGAGGCGGTCGCCGCGGACTCCGCGGTGCGCTCCGTGATCCCGGATCCCGAGCACGGGCTGATCGGGGTGGACCGGGCCATCGCTCTCGCGCTCGAGCGCATCCGGGAGTCCGAGGTCGCGACCACATGGCACTCGGCCACCCCGGCCGGCGCCCCCTCGGCCCCGCTGCCCGAGGACCCGGAATGGTCCGGCGGCGTCACCCGACGCGATGAGCGCAGCCGCCACGTCGATGCCGAGCCGGCCGCCGTGTGGGCCGTCATCGAGGGGATCGGCGGTTCCAACGGCTGGTACTCGTGGCGCCTGGGCTGGGTCGCCCGCGGCCTCATGGACCGGGTGGTGGGCGGTCCCGGGCTGCGTCGCGGTCGGCGCCATCCTCATCGCCTGACGGTCGGCGAGGCGGTCGACTGGTGGCGGGTCGAGCGCCTGGACCCCGGCCGACTCCTGCGCCTGCGGGCCGAGATGCGCCTGCCCGGCCGGGCCTGGCTCGAGCTCGCAGTCGATGCGGCCGACGGCGGCGGCTCGGTGCTGCGCCAGCGGGCCGTCTACCACCCCCGCGGCATCGTCGGGGATCTGTACTGGTGGGCCGTGTGGCCCTTCCACGGCGTGGTGTTCGGCGGCATGCAGCGGAACATCGCCCGGGCCGCCGAGGAGGCCGAGGAGGCCGGGTCAACGGGTCAGGACGCCGTCTCCGCGCCGACGGGGTAGTCCACGAACGCGAAGGCCGAGCTGTCCGGTGCCCAGCTCGGCACGTTGATCGTCCCCTGGCCCCCGTGGAGCCCGACCACGGTGGTGGGCCGATCCCACTCCCCCGCGCGCACCAGGCGCAGCTCCACCTCACGATTCTCGGGATGGCCGAGGGTGCCCGGTGCGAAGCTCAGGTAGACGAGCACGTCCCCGTCCGGGGAGATGTGCGGGAACCAGTTCACCCGCTCGTCGCGGGTGAGCTGCTCGAGTCCGGTCCCGTCGGGCCGGATGCGGGCGAGCTGGGCATGGCCGGGCGTCTGGCTGAACTGCTCGGTGTTCAGCAGGATCCACTCGCCGTCGGGGGTGTACTCGCAGCCGTCCGCCGGGCCGCGATCCGTCGTGACCGCTCGGTCACCGGTGCCGTCCACGCCGATGACACGGATCGTGACCCTCCCCCACCGGTCCTCGCCCTCGGGCAGCACGTGCACGTAGGCGAGGGCGGCGCCGTCAGGGCTCACTCCGTGCAGGAAGTGCAGCCCGCCGTCCTCGGCGGTGATGCGACGCGGAGTGCCCGCGGTGGACGGCGCTCCCGCGGAGGACGGTCCTGCCAGCGGGACCTCCCAGACGTGGCCGTCGTTCGCGGAGGCGTAGATCGCGGTGCCGTCCGGGGCGAGCACGTGGTCGTTGTTCACCGGCGGCAGGCCCGCGACCTCGAGCGGGCGCGGTGCGGCGCCGCCGTCGGCGGGCAGGAACCACAGTCGGCCGTCGGCGTTGACCAGCAGTCGATCCTCCGGCGTCCAGTTCGGGGCCTCGTAGAGCCGCTCCGCCGACTCGTGCACCGTGCGCACCTCTCCCGTGGCGCGGTCCCAGATCCGGATCCGACAGCGCTGACCGGGGCGCAGTCGGCGGCCGGGCCGCCGTCCCTGCTCGTGCTCGGGCACGGCGTCACCGTCGCGCTCCTGGGCCGAGGCATCCTCACGTTCACTCATGCGCGGCAGTCTGCCAGGCCGCGCGCCCGCAGGGAGGCCGGGACCAGGATCATTTCGCTACGCTGGCGGCCGCCACCTCGTGAGGAGCCCCAGACCGTGCTGAGAGTCCTGACCATCGCCGCGATCCTCGTGCTCGTGCTGCTGCGGCTCGCCCGCACCCGCTTCGGGTCCCGGCTGCTGGGGGTCTCGCAGCGGACGCTCGGGATCGTCTTCCTCGCGGCTCTCGCGATCGCCGGTGTGCTGGCGGTGGTGCTCGAGCAGTGGATCCTGCTGGCCGTGGTCGCACTGCTGCTGGTGCTCCATCTCGTCGAGGAGCTGCGCCGTCGGCTCAGAGCTCCCGACCGTGCCGCGAGGAGCCCTCGTTCCACTCGGTGACCCAGTCCGGCAGCTCGAGATCCTCGGGCAGCGGCCGGGCCAGCGCGAGCACCTCGTCCATCGGCACCGAACCTCCCGACCTCCGCAGGAAGCGGGCGCGCACGACGGCGTCGGCCACCAGCTCGTCGTCGCGCCGGAACACCTGCTCCATGTAGATCCAGCGCTCGTCGTGGCCGATCACGCGCGAGGCGAGGTCGAACCGCTGCCACAGCTGCAGGGACCGGCGATAGGTGATGGTCTGCCCCGCCACCACCGGGTACCAGCCCTTCTCGGTGACGCGCTGCCAGAACCGCGAGCGCACCATGAGGTCCATGCGCCCCAGGTCCATGAGGGTCAGGTAGCGGCCGTTGTTCATGTGCCGCTGCACGTCGAGGTCCCCGGGGTTCACGCGGAAGGTCACGTGCGAGGTGTCCCAGATGCTCAGTCGACTGCGCAGGCGCACGCGGAGCATGAAGAGCAGCAGGCGGAAGTACAGGTTCACGGCGGGATCCTCCCAGAGCTCGCGTCGGCTCGTCGATGAGCGCGGGTGACTGAAGGGTAACCGCCGTCGGCCGCGACCGTCCCTCGCCCCGTGCGCGCCCGCGCTACTGTGGTCCGGTGACCTCCAGCTCCACCCGTGCCATCAATGACCGCATCATCTGGGTCGACTGCGAGATGACCGGCCTCGACAAGCAGCGCGACGCGCTGGTCGAGATCGCCGTCCTCGTGACCGACGCGGATCTGAACATCCTCGGGGACGGTGTCGACGTCGTCATCAAGCCCCCCGCGGAGGCGCTGCAGGGCATGGACCCCTTCGTGGTGAACATGCACACCGTCTCCGGCCTGCTCGAGGAGCTCGACGGCGGGACGACTCTCGCCGAGGCACAGGCGCAGTGCCTCGCCTACGTGCAGCAGTACTGCCCCGAACCCGGCAAGGCGCCGCTCGCGGGCAACAGCGTGGGCACCGACCGGGTGTTCCTGGACCGCGACGTGCCCGAGTTCGCCTCCTGGCTCTCCTACCGCACGATCGACGTCTCCAGCCTCAAGGAGCTCGCCAAGCGCTGGTTCCCGCGGGTGTACTACAACATCCCCGCCAAGCACGGCGGCCACCGCGCGCTCGCCGACATCCGCGAGTCGATCCAGGAGCTCAAGTACTACCGGGAGGTGCTGCTCGTGGACGAGCCCGGCCCCACCACCGCCCAGGCCCAGGGAGCGGCCCGCACCTTCGAGCTGCGCGAGGACTCCCCCGCGCCGACGAGCTCGGCCGCCGCGCCCTCCCCGCACGTGCCCTGGCTGGACCGCGCCTCGCACCGCACCTGGCTCGCGGGCGAGGGCGACGAGCTGCTGCTGTTCGCCTCGGAGTCGGTCCGGGAGGACGGCGGCTTCGCCTGGCTCGACGAGCACGGCGGCCCGGACCTCTCCCGGCCGTCCGAGCTGTGGATCACCTGCCGCATGACCCACAGCTTCGCCCTCGGGCACCTGCTGGGCCGCCCGGACTACGGCCGTTTCGCCGACCACGGCCTGGCCTCGCTGCGCGGGGTGTTCCGCGACAGGGAGCACGGGGGATGGTTCTCCGCGGTCGCCGACGGCAGGGTCGTGGACGACTCCAAGCAGGCCTACGCCCACGCCTTCGTGGTCCTCGCCGCCGCCTCGGCCACCGCCGCGGGCCGGCCCGGTGCGAAGGAGCTGCTGGACGAGGCGCTCGAGGTGCTCGATGCGAAGTTCTTCGAGCCCTCCGCCGGCATGAGCGTCGACACCTTCGACCGCACCTTCTCCACCTGCGAGGAGTACCGCGGCATCAACGCGAACATGCACACCGTCGAGGCGCTGCTGGCCGCGGCCGACGTCACCGGCGAGCGCCGCTGGCTCGACCGCGCCGTGGGCATCGCGACCCGCGCTATCGACGAGTTCGCCCGCGCCAACGACTGGGCTCTGCCCGAGCACTTCGACGTGGACTGGTCCCCGCTGCTGGACTACAACGAGGACCAGCCCGCCCACCCGTTCCGCCCCTACGGCGCGACCATCGGCCACTGGATCGAATGGGCGCGCCTGGTGCTCCACGCTCGCGCCGCGCTGCTCGCGGCCGACGGCGAGGCCCCGGAGTGGATGCTCGAGGCCGCGACCGCGCTGATGGAGAAGTCCGCCGCGGCCTTCGGCGCCGACGGCGCTCCGGGCTGGGTGTACACCGTGGACTGGGACGGCGCCCCCGTCACCGCGGAGCGCATGCACTGGGTCGCGGCCGAGGCCGTCGGCGCGGCCGCCGTGATGCACCAGGTGACCGGCGATCGGATCTGGGCCGAGCGCTACGAGCAGTGGTGGGAGTACATCTCGACCTACCTGCTGGACGCCGAGAACGGCTCCTGGTTCCACGAGCTGGACGCGGACAACGAGCCGCAGGGCGTGACCTGGCCCGGCAAGCCGGACATCTACCACGCCTTCCAGGCCACGCTGATCCCCCGCCTGCCGGTCACCCCGACCCTGGCGGCGGCGCTGCGCGACGGCCGGCTCGACGCGGACCTCTGAACAACGCGTGACCTCTGAACGACGCTCTCCGCTCCGTCCGGGCAGCTCCGTCCGGGTCTCAGCGGCCCTCGAGGCGGTCGACGGCGGCCTCCATGCGCTCGACCTTGCCGTCGAGCTCGCCCTCGTGGCCGGGCCGGAGGTCCGCCTTGAGCACCAGTGAGACGCGGGAGCCGTAGCGCCCGGCCTCGACGGTGGCGCGCTTGACCACGTCCATGACCTCGTCCCACTCCCCCTCGATCTCGGTGAACATCGAGGAGGTACGGGTGGGCAGGCCGGAGTCGCGCACGACCCTCACCGCGGCCGCGACCGCGTCGTGCACGCTCGCACCGTCGGAGCCCTCCTCGAGGGCACGCTGGAGGGCGGGGTCGGAGGGCTCACCGGTGGGCTGGACGGAGAAGGCGACGATCATGGGAGCAGTCTGCTCCGCGCCGCTCCCCCAGTGCAACGCGTCTCACACTCCCACCAGGCCTCTCGGGGGCGAGTTCGCTGCGAGGAGACGGTATGCTTGTCTCTCGTTGCGGGTCTCGAGCTCGCACATGGTGGTCGTAGCTCAGTTGGTAGAGCTCCTGGTTGTGGTCCAGGCGGTCGCGGGTTCAAATCCCGTCGATCACCCCAAGAAACGCCCTGGCGACAGGGCGTTTTTTCGTTCCCGGTCAACTCTCGGACGGCGAGGCGGGAGGCACGGCTCCCGGGTCGACGAACTCCTGGATGCTCTGCGACGAGGCGTGGATGCACACCACGCGCAGGCGCTCGGCCCCGCTCGCCCCCTCCGAAATCTCCTGGCCCTCCCCGAGGTCTCTTCCTAGGGTCGGGACGGGACCTCGCTCGGCACGGCCCGAGGCGCGGTCTCGCCGGCGGAGATCCCCGTGAGCGCCCGCGGAGGCACCGCCGCGCCCGTCCCCGATCGGAGGAGAATCCCATGCCGTACGGCCATGTGATCACGCTGCTGATCTGGGCCCTCGTCACGGCGGCGATGCTCCGACCGCCGCACCGCCCGGTGCCGCTCGCGCGTGCGGTGTACTACCTCAGCGTCGCCGCGAACGAGCTGCCGGGGCTGGTGCTGCTCCTGCTGGTCCTGAGCACCGCGAACGCGCTCCGTGCAGGGGCGCCGCGGGCCGACGCCTCCGGGCTGCTCGCCCTGGTGCTGGGGGCCTTCGTCCTCGCGGGCCTGATCGCTCTCCAGCTCCGGGTCCGCCGGGCTCGCGGCGCGGTCGCGCGGGAGATCGGGATGCCCGGGACGGCGCGTCCCGCCTGCTGGGCGTGGCTGCTCCCGCTCCCCCGCCGGCCACGCTCCGTCGAGCGCCTCCCGAACCTCCGCTACGGCCCGGGCGGGAAGGAGCACCTGCTGGACCTCTACCGTCGTCGGGACCGCTCCAGCCAGGACGGCCCCGCTCCGGTGCTGATCTACCTCCACGGCGGCGGCTATCGCATCGGGAGCAAGCACTTCGAGTCTGCTCCCCTGAAGCATCGGATGGCCCGCCTCGGGTGGGTGGTGGTGAGCGCGAACTACGGCCTGCGACCTCGTGCGACCTGGCCCGAGCATCTCGTCGACGCGAAGCGGGTGATCGCCTGGGTCCACGAGAACGCCGAGGAGCACGGGATGGATCCGCAGCGCATCGTCATGTCCGGCAGCTCCGCCGGAGCGCACCTGTCGATCCACTGCGCGCTGACCGCGAACGATCCAGCGCTGCAGCCGGGCTTCGAGCGGACCGACACCCGTCTCGCCGCGGCGGTGCTGCTGTACGGGTTCTACGGCAGGTACTACGAGCAGGCTCCCGGGCAGCGGCCCGTCTCCCATCCCCTGGACCTCCCCGTCGACGATGCGCCGCCGATCGTGGCCGTCCACGGCGACCGCGACAACTGGGTCCCGGTCCAGCAGGCGCGCGATCTCGTCGCTCGTCTGAGGGCCGGCTCACCGTCCGCGGTCGACTATGCGGAGCTTCCCGGCGCCCAGCACGGCTTCGACCTGTTCGCCTCGCCGCGGTGCCGTGCCGTGGTGGACGGGATCGAGCACTTCCTCACCCGGCACGTGCCTCCGTCGGCGCGGCGCTGAAGGCGCCCTCCGGCTCTGGGCAAACCCCCTGCGCGCGACTACCGTGGGAGGGCCAACGGCCCGTTCGGGGAGGACGCCATGGCACAGCTGCCGCAGACCGCAGACATCGTCGTCATCGGAGCCGGGGTCGTCGGCAACGCCGCCGTCGCCCACCTGGCCGATCTGGGCTGGAGGAGCATCGTCCAGATCGACAAGGGGCCGCTGCCGGATCCGGGCGGCTCGACCGGGCACGCCTCGAACTTCGTCTTCCCGGTGGACCACTCCAAGGAGATCACCGATCTCACCGTCGACTCGCTGCGGCAGTACACGGAGCTCGGCGTGCTCGACCACTGCGGCGGCATCGAGGTGGCGCGCAGCGCCGAACGGATGCAGGAGCTGACCCGGCGCATGACCTCCGCCCTCTCCTGGGGCGTCGAGGCCCACCTGGTCTCCCCCGCCGAGATCCAGGAGCTGGTCCCCTTCTGCGACGCGAGCCTGCTGATCGGCGGGTTCCACACCCCCACCGGGGCGATCCTGGACCCGCTGCGGGCCGGGGAGCTGTTCCGTGCCCGGGCCGAGGAGCGCGGCGCGCTCACCACCTGTGCCGAGACCGAGGTGACGGGCTTCGAGCTGCGCGGCGGGCGCGTGCACCGGGTGCTCACCGACCGCGGCGAGATCGAGACGGAGACCGTGGTGATCGCCTGCGGGGTGTGGAGCCCGCAGGTCGCGGCCCTCGCCGGCGCCGCGATCCCGCTCTCCCCCGCCGTGCACCAGATGATCGACGTGGGCCCGATCCCGGCGCTGGAGGAGACCGGGCAGTGGCTCAGCTTCCCCCTGCTGCGGGACATGGACCGGCTCATGTACGAGCGCCAGCGCGGGGCGGATCTCGAGATCGGCTCCTACGCGCACCGCCCCCTGCTGCATCGCCCCGGCGAGATCCCGCCGGTGGGGAACCATCCCGGCCAGCCCACCCCCACCTCCTTCCCCTTCACCGAGGAGGACTTCACCGCCCAGATGGGCCATGCCCGCGAGATGTTCCCCGGCCTGCTCACCGATCCCGAGCCGCCGCGCCGTGCGGCGATCAACGGACTGCTCTCCCTCACGCCCGACGGCGGCGCGCTGGTGGGCGAGCTGCCCGAGGTGCGAGGGCTGTGGTCCGCGGCCGCGGTGTGGATCAAGGAGGCCGCCGGGGTGGGCCGGATGCTCGCCGAGCTGCTCACCGAGGGCAGCAGCGAGATCGATCCGCGCGGTTCGGACCCGACCCGGTTCCATCCCGCCGCGCGCACGGAGGCCCATGTGCGGGCCCGCGCCGCCGAGGGCTTCCCGAAGACCTACGGGATCACCCATCCGCGCGAGCAGTGGCTCTCGGACCGCCCCTCGCGCACGAGCCCGGTCCATGCCCGCACCGCCGCGCTCGGCGCGGAGTACTACGAGGCGGCCGGATGGGAGCGGCCGCAGTGGTACGGCGCCAACGCCTCGCTGCAGGTGCGGTTCGCGGAGCGGATCGCACCGCGCACCCACGAGTGGGACCGGCGCTGGTGGTCCCCGATCATCGAGGCCGAGCACCTCGCGATGCGCGAGGGCGTGGCGATGATCGACCTGGCCGCCTTCGCGATCCTCGACGTGCGCGGCCCGGGTGCGTGCGCCGTCCTCGAGCACCTCGCCCTCGCCCGCATCGACGTGCCCGTGGGACGGGCCGTCTACACCCCGCTGCTCACCCCGGCGGGCACCTTCCGCAGCGACCTGACCATCGTGCGCCGCGGCGAGCAGGACTTCCGCGTCATCACCGGCGGGACCGAGGGCGGCCGCGATCACGCCTGGCTCACCGCGCACCTGCCCGCGGACGGCTCGGCGCAGCTGGTCGACGCGAGCTCCGCGGTGACCACGATCGGCGTGTGGGGCCCGCGTGCCGAGGAGCTGCTGGGCGCCGTCACCGACGCCGACGTCTCCCGCGCCGCCTTCCCCTTCGGCACCGCCCAGGACCTGCAGCTGGGCAGCATCCCTGCCTCCGTGCTGCGGATCTCCTACGTGGGCGAGAACGGGGCGGAGGTGCACGTCCCCGCCGAGCACGGCCCGGCTCTCTGGGACCTGCTGTGGGAGGCCGGGCAGGAGCTCGGCGTGATCGCCGCCGGGATCGGGGTGTACGGCACCACGGGACGGCTCGAGAAGGGGTATCGGCTGATGGGCGCCGAGCTCACCGCCGAGCACGATCCGGTCGACGCCGACCTCGCCCTGCCGAAGGTCAAGCGCGCCGATTTCGTGGGCAAGGCGGCGTACCTGGCCGCGCGCGAGCGCGGACCGCGGGCGATGCTGTGCACCCTCGCGCTCACCGACCCGCCGCAGGACCCGGACCTCGCGCGCTTCCCGACGGGCGGCGAGCCCGTGCTCTCCGCCGACGGCGAGCTGCTGGTCGACGCCGCCGGCCGCCGCTCCTACGTCACCTCGGCCGGCCCCGCCCCCTCGCTCGGGCGCTATCTGCTGCTGGCCTATCTCCCGCTCGCCCAGGCACGCGTCGGCACCGCCCTGCAGGTGCAGTACCTGGGCGCACGCCTGGGCGCCGAGGTGATCGGCGTGGGCCGCACCCCGCCCTTCGACCCGGAGGACTCCCGGATGAAGGGCTGACCTCACTCGGCGGCGAGCGCGCTTCCCGGCTCTTCGCGGTGACCGAGGCGGTGCGAGATCTCCTGCGCCGCCTCCCGCACCCGGGAGGCGACCTCCGGGAGGCGGTCGTGACCCAGGCGATAGGTGGGGCCCGCCGCGGAGAGCGCGGCGAGGACGTCCCCCTCCGGACCGTGGATCGCGGCGGCCACCGCGTTCAGCCCCTCCTCGAACTCCTCCTCCGCGACGGCCCACCCGTCCCTGGCCACCTCCACCAGCTGGGAGCGCAGGGCCCTCGGGTCCACCACGGTGTGCTCGGTGAAGCGCTCGAGGGCGCCGTCGAGGACCGCCTCCCGCTGCGGCTCGGGCAGGTGCGCGAGCAGCATCTTCCCGCTGGAGGTGGCGTGCAGGACGGTCGCGTCCCCCACCCAGTTGTGCAGGGCCACGGTGCGGGCGCCCTGCGCCTGGTAGAGGTTCACCGCCGCCCCGGAGCGGTACACGGCGAGGTTCACCGTCTCCCCGAGCTCCTCGGCGAGCGCCTCGCACACCGGACCCGCCTGGGCGGTCAGCTCCAGACGCGGGCGGGTCGCGGCGGCCAGACGGAGGATCCCGACACCCAGCTGCACCGGCGCCCCCTCGGCCCGCCGCTCGACGAGATCGTGCCCCTCAAGCGCGGCCACCAGTCGCGAGGCGGTGGACTGGTGGACGCCCAGCTCCTTCGCGATCCGTCCCACACCGGCCTCGCCGTCGCGGGCGATGATCTCGAGGATCAGCGCCGCCCGGTCCACCGACTGCACCGTGGTCATGATCGCTCCTCTCCCCGCGCCTCGGCGCGGCGCTCCCGTCGGCCCTCCGACGGGCTCTCACATCGGCTCATGCGTAGTGCGCAACCTATTGCGCATAGCGCACCATGATGCCACAGTGGAGGACGGACACGATTCCTGGAGGCCACGATGACCGTGAACCCGAATCCCCAGATGCTGCTGTACCCCCGCATCCGCAAGTCCCCGTTCTTCTACGCCTCGCGGCGTCACGGGGTCGCGATGTACAGCGTGTACAACCACACCTACCACCCCCGCCACTACGGCGATCCGCTCGCCGAGTACTGGGCCCTGCTGGAGGGGGTCACCCTCTGGGACGTCGGCGTCGAACGGCAGATCGAGATCTCCGGCCCGGACGCCTTCGACTTCACGAACCTGCTGGTCACTCGGGACCTGTCGAAGTGCAAGGTGGGTCAGTGCAAGTACGTCTTCCTCTGCGACCAGCACGGCGGGATCCTCAACGACCCGATCCTGCTGCGCCTGGAGGAGAACCGCTTCTGGCTCTCCCTCGCCGACAGCGACATCCTGCTGTGGGCCCGCGGAGTCGCGACCCACGCCGGCATGGACGTGCGGATCGAGGAGATCGACGTGGGGCCCGTGCAGGTCCAGGGCCCGAGGTCCTACGCCGTGATGCGCGATCTGGTGGGCGATGCGGTCGCGGACATCCGCTACTACTACCTGCACGACTTCACCATCGACGGGATCGAGGTGACCGTCTCGCGCACCGGGTACACCGGGGAGATCGGCTACGAGATCTACGTCCACCACGCCTCCCGCGACGCCGAGAAGCTGTGGGACCGCGTGCTCGCCGCCGGGGAGCCCTACGGCCTGCGGGTGATCGGCCCGTGCCACCTGCGCCGCATCGAGGGCGGCATGCTCGCCCACGGCGCCGACATCACGGTGGACACCAACCCCTTCGAGGTGGGGATGGGCTACGACTGGATGGTGGACCTCGAGCAGGAGGCGGACTTCATCGGCAAGGACGCGCTGACGCGCATCAAGGCCGACGGGCCGCGGCGGATGCTGGTCGGGCTCGAGATCGGCGGGGAGAGGCTCGGCACCTACAACGACGGCTCGATGATCGACGCCTTCGCCGTGCATCACGACGGCGAGGAGGTCGGGAAGGTCACCTCGGCCTGCTTCTCCCCCCGGCTCGAGAAGAACATCGGCCTGGCCCTGGTCCCGGCAGCCCTCTCCGCCGTCGGCACCTCCTTCATGGTCGACGTCGGCGAGCGGCTCGGTGCCCGGCTCCCCTCGGGCCAGGAGCTGGTCGAGGCGACCGTGGTCCCCAAGCCCTTCATCGATCCGACGAAGGAGCAGCCCAAGAGCGATGTGACGGCGCTCGGCGCGGGCGCTCCGAGCGGCGGCGCGGGCCGGGCCTGAGATGGTGCGGTCCTCGGCCTCGACCTCGGCGCTCGGCACCGCTGCGCAGTTCGAGGTGATCCCGCTGGGGGGCATCGTGGACCAGGTCCTCGAGCACCTGCCCGCGGGAACACGGGTCACGGTCACCGCGTCCCCCGCCCAGGGGCTGGAGGCGACGATCGGCACGGCCTGCGCCCTCGCGCAGCACGGGATGATCGTGATCCCGCATCTCGCGGCGCGCATGATCCGCGGCCCGGGCGAGACGGCGGAGCTCCTGGACCGTCTCGCCGGAGCGGGGGTGGAGGAGGTGTTCGTCATCGCCGGTGACGCGTCGGTGCCGGCCGGGGAGTTCCCGGGAGCACTGCCCCTCCTCGAGGCGATCGCCGCCGCCGACCACGGCACGGTGGTGGGCATCGGGGCCCACCCCGAGGGGCATCCCTTCCTCGCGGAGGAGGTGGCGCGCGAGCACCTGCGGGCCAAGGCCGAGCACGCCCATTACGCGGTCACCCAGATGTGCTTCTCCGCCGCGCCGCTGCTGGAGTGGGCGCGCGGTCTCCGCGCGTCGGGGATCGCGCTGCCCGTGCGCCCGGGGGTCGCCGCACCCGTCGGCACCGCCCGTCTGCTGCGGATCGGCACCCGCATCGGGGTGGGCCGGTCGCTGAGGCTGCTGGCCGGCGAGGACTCCGGGATGCGGCGCCTGCTCGCTCCCGGCCGCTGGGATCCGGCGCCCCTGCTCGCACAGCTGCGAGCGGCGGCCGAGGCGGAGCCGAGCGTCGCGCTGCTGGGCCCTCACGTGTACACCTTCAACGACCTCGGCGCCGCTGCGGAGTGCCTGCCCCCGAGGTGATCCGGACGCGCGGGGAATCGCGCCGCGCAGGGGGCCGGGCCGGGTGCGGTGGCCTCGTCGGTCCGCGATCCTTCGCAGTCCGTGCACGCTCGCTCCACCTCTCCCCCAGGCGGATCTGGCATGGTCGAGGTCTCCGGACCACCCGAAGGGCAGCATGTGATGGATGACGACGACTCGCTCGCGACCGACACCTCCCAGCGTCTGAGCACGCTGGTGCGTCAGCGCCAGCAGCAGCTGGTGGGACCGGACGCCGATCCCGAGCTGCTGGCCGCGCAGATGCGACAGGTCCATCGGGAGCTGACGACGCTGAGGATGCACTACCAGTTCGGCATCGACGAGGTGCAGACCAAGGTGAACATCCTGCGCCAGGAGTTCGAGCTGATCCACGACTACAGCCCGATCGAGCACGTGCGCACTCGCCTGAAGTCGACCGAGTCCATGATCGCGAAGGCCCTGCGCACGGGCGGGGAGATGAGCGTCCCCGCGATCCGGGAGCGCGTGATGGACCTCGCCGGGATCCGGATCACCTGCAGCTTCGTCTCGGACGTGTACTGGATCGCGGACATGCTCAGCCGGCAGCACGATCTCGAGGTGCTCACGGTCAAGGACTACATCGCCGCCCCGAAGCCCAACGGCTACCGTTCCCTGCACCTGATCGTCCAGGTCCCGGTGTACCTCTCGGAGCACACCGAACTGGTGCCCGTGGAGCTGCAGCTGCGCACCATCGCGATGGACTTCTGGGCCAGCACCGAGCACAAGCTCTCCTACAAGTACGAGAAGAACCTCCCCCCGCAGCTGCGCGAGGAGCTGGACGACGCGGCGCGCGTCGCCGCGGACCTCGATGCCCGGATGGAGCGCATGCGCGACGAGATCCGGCCCATGCATCCCGCCGCACGGGACGAGGAGCAGGGGCCGGAGCGGCCCTGACGCCCCGCTGCGCGCGAGCGCCTCGGCAGGAGGCAGGGCACAGAGGGGCAGGGCACATAATGGCGGCATGACGGATGCGACGACGCGACGACGGGTGCTGATCACCGGGGCCACCGGCGGCATCGGCACCCACCTGGCCCGCACGCTGGGCGAGCGCTACGCACTGCGCCTCCACGGCCGCAGCGCGGAGGACGCCCCCGACGGGGAGTCGCTGGTGCTCGCCGAGCTCGACGTGTACGAGCAGGTGCTCGCGCTCATGGACGGCGTCGACACCGTGGTCCACCTCGCGGGATCCGCTGCCCCCACCTCGACCTGGGAGCAGGTGCTCGCGGCGAACATCATCGGGCTGCGGAACGTGCTCGAGGCCTCCCGCGAGGCCGGCGTGCGGCGCGTGGTGCTGGCGTCCTCGAACCATGCGATGGGCATGTACGACCGGGACGGGCAGTGGCCGGTCTACCCCCATCAGCTGCCCCGCGGCGACTCGCTCTACGGCGTCTCGAAGATCTTCGGCGAGACCCTGGGCCGCTTCTACCACGACGAGCACCACCTGGACGTGATCTGCCTGCGCATCGGCTGGTTCTCCGAGGATCCGCTCGAGGCCGAGGAGGACATCCTGCGCGCGATGTGGCTCTCCCCCGCCGACTGCACCGAGGTGGTGCGCTGCGCGATCGAGGCCGAGGTGGCCTTCGGCCTCTACTACGCGATCTCCGACAACCCCGATCGGCGCTGGTCCCTCAGCAACACCCAGCTCGAGCTCGGGTACAAGCCGCGGGACTCCTGGACCTCGCTGCCCGGTGCCGCCGAGCACGTGGTCGAGGGCGGGGCACCGGTGCGCGAGGACTGGCCCCACGGCGCCTGAGCACGACGAGCGGGCAGTTCAGGAGCGCCGCAGCTGCTGACGGTATGCGCGACGGTACTGGGGAGGCACGATGTCACCGTCCCCGCGCAGGGCGAGCGCGGCATGCAGGCCCCAGGAGGGATCCCGCAGGAAGGCGCGGCCCACCCGGACCACGTCGGCCTGCCCGGTGGCCAGCACGTGCTCGGCCTGGAAGGGCTCGTCGATCATGCCGACCGCCGAGACCGGCATGTCGGTGCGGTGACGCAGGTGCGCGGCCAGCGAGGTCTGGTAGCCGGGGCCGACGGGGATGGCCGCCCCCTCGGCATTGCCGCCGGAGGAGACGTCGACCATGTCCACCCCGTGCTCGCGCAGCCAGCTGACGACCTGGGTCGCCTCCCCGAGGTCGAAGCCGCCGTCCACCCACTCCGAGGCGGAGAGCCGCACCAGGAGCGGCATGCCGGAGGGGATCTCGTCCCGCACCGCATCGACGATGCGCAGCAGCAGGCGTGCACGGCCGGCGAGCTCACCGCCGTAGGAGTCGGAGCGGAGGTTGCTCAGCGGGGAGAGGAACTCATGGATCAGGTAGCCGTGGGCGCCATGGATCTCGATCAGGTCGATGCCGGCCTCGACCGCGCGTCCGGCGGCGGCCACGAAGGCGTCCACCACGGCGTCGATCCCCGCCTCGTCGAGCGCCTCGGGCGCGGCCAGGCCCGCGTAGGCGCTGGCGGAGGGGCCGACGGTCCGCCAGCCGCCGTCGGCCTCTGCGAGCGAGGCCCCCGGACGCGCCGTGCCCCATTCGGGCTCGGTGGAGGCCTTGCGGCCGGCGTGGGCGAGCTGGATCCCCGCCGCGGCGCCCAGGGAGTGGACGAGCTCCGTGATCGGGCGCAGCGCGTCGCGCTGGGCGTCGTCCCACAGGCCCAGGTCCTGCGGGGAGATGCGCCCCTGCGGGACCACGGCGGTGGCCTCGAGGATCACGGCGCCCGCGCCGCCCCGCGCGAAGGAGCCGTAGTGCATCAGGTGCCAGGGGGTGGCCACGCCGTCCTGCGCGGCCACGGAGTACTGGCACATGGGCGGCACCCAGAGACGATTGCGGACGGTGAGCTCGCGCAGGGTCAGGGGCTCGAGCAGGTGCTGGGTCATGGGGACCTCCGTGAGGGATCGACGAACGTGCGAGCGACCCGTCTCCTCGCGGCTGCGATGCGGTCGGGGCGCTCCGATGCCGGGAACACTAGACCCGCGTGCCATGGGAGGACCAATAGCAGAGTCGATGGCTGGCATACCGTCGCCTATGGCACCTGGGCGCAGTCCGTCGTACTCTCGTCCCGTGACCACCTCCGTTTCCGCCCCTGCCCAGGACCTCAACCTGCTGCGCACCTTCCTCACGGTGCACCGCGCCGGCTCCTTCACCGGCGCCGCGCCTGTGCTGGGTCTCACCCAGCCCACGGTCACCGCCCAGATCCGCTCGCTCGAGCAGCAGCTGGGACGACAGCTCTTCCAGCGCCTCCCGCGCGGGGTCGAACCCACCCCTTTCGCCCATGAGCTGGCCGGCCGGATCGCCGGTGCCCTGGACGACCTGGACCTGGTGGCCTCGGGCAACTGCGAGCTGGACGGCCGCACCGCCCCGGTGCACCTCGCCGGCCCCTCCGAGCTGCTGTGCCCGCGGGTGCTGCCGGCGCTCGCCCCGCTGGTCGCGGACGGGGTGCAGCTGCGCGTCGAGACCGGTGAGGACGGGGTGCTGCTCGACCAGCTGCGGGAGGGCCGACACGACCTGCTGATCACCACGCAGCGGCCGCGCGGCCAGGCGCTCGCCGTCACGCCGCTCGCCGAGGAGGAGCACCTGCTGGTCGCCGGGCGCGACGGGGCGGAGCGGGTCGCCGCCCGGCCTGCCGGGCAGGCCGTGTGCGCGGCGCTGGAGGCGGTGCCGCTGGTGAGCATGGCCGCGGACATGCCCGTGGTGCGCCGCTACTGGCGCACCCGGTACGGCAAGCAGCACCCTGCCGTGGGACCGGCGATGACGGTGCCCAGCCTGCACGCGGTGGTCACCGCGGTGCGCGCGGGCGCGGGGTACAGCGTGCTGCCCCGCTCGCTGTGCGACGAGGGCCTCGCCGACGGATCGCTGGTCCAGCTGGAGGAGTCGGAACGTCCGCCGACACTGTCGCTGCTGCTCGTGCAGAGGCCCGGCGCGGAGTGCAATCCGGCGACGAAGCGCGTGGCCACGACGCTCCGGGAGGCGGCGCTCGACTGGTGAGCGCCGAGCAGCTGGCCCGTCGAGCCATGCGCGCGTCGGCCGGCTTGCCCTGCAGACCGGTCGGGGCCAGGATCTGCTCATGAGCGCTCTCGACGGGATCCGTGCGGCCCACCTCGCGCGCGTGCTGATCGCGGCGCTCGTCCTCGCAGCACTGGTCACCAATGCCGTCGGCGCCGCGCACGACGGGCTCCTGGCCCAGAACGTCTCCTACTTCACCAACCAGTCGAACCTCCTCCTCGTGGTCCTGTGGGCGGCCGCGGCGCTCCCGCGGGAACGCCGCCCGCGCTGGTTCGACGAGATGCGCGGGGTGATCGCCTTCTCCCTGGTGATGACCGGGATCATCTACGCGCTGCTGGTGGCGCCGCTGGACGAGCTGCTGCGCTGGGACATCGGCTGGACAGGGATCGTGCTGCACCGCCTGACCCCGGTGGCCGCGGCCGCGGACTGGCTGCTGACCCCGCGGCGCCGAATCCCGAGCGCCCGGCGGATCCTGTGGTGGCAGCTGTACCCGATGGGGTTCCTGGTGCTCACCTGGCTGCGCGGCGGGATCACCGGCTGGTACCCCTACGAGTTCCTGGACCCGACGGCCTCGTCCTGGTCGCAGGTGCTGATCACCACCGCACTGGTGCTGGTGGCCTTCCTCGCCGTCGCCGCCCTCGTCCATCTGCTGGAAGGACGGCTGCGCCCGCGACGGGCCACGGTCGACGCCGCTCCCGGGGCGGGCACGACGGGCGCCGCGGCGCGGGAGGCGCCGCGGCGCGGGAGGCGCCGCGCCGCGGCGAGAACGCTCAGTCGTGACCTTCGGCGATCAGCCCCTCGAGCTGCGAGATCGCCTCCGAGTCCCCGTGGATCCCGACTCGCGCCTCGACGCCCGCGAGGTGGTCGAGAGCCCGGGCGCGCCCCCAGGCCCACAGGTCCAGGGCCAGAGCAGGGCCGGAGACCGTGGCGCGCGGCAGCCCCTCGGCCTCGGCCGGGTCCGTGAGGAGGCGGCCGACGGGTTCGTCGAACTCCTGCCCGTCGCGGGGCCGGGTCCCGCTCCAGCGGCTGATGCCGAGCAGACGCGTCGGGCCTCCCTCGGGACGGATCTCGACGACGGCGACGGGCCGGGCCTCGGCCCACTCGGGGATCCAGTCGAAGGCGGACGGCCACATCACGTGCAGCACGTGCTCGAGCCCTGCAGCGGCGATCTCGGACCCCAGCGGGGTGACCGGACGCCCGGCGGTGAGCTCGGCGTCGACCCGGTGGATCGTGGCCTCGTGGGTCTGCATGCGCCGGGTGACGCCCACGTCCTGCCGCTCGGAGAACCAGAACCAGGCCGGGTCCTCGTCCGAGCGCGCCTCGAGCTGGGCGAGCAGCGAGGCGGTCGCCGCCTCGCGGCGCTCGAGCAGGGCGTCGGTGCCCTCGGGACGGCTCCTCAGGCCGCTCTCGATCGCCTCCACCTCCTCCTCGGCGGTGGCGCCGGTCGACAGGACCGCGGCCCAGAACTCGTGGACCTCGACGAGATGCCACAGGAGGTCGGCGGCGGTCCAGTCGGGGCAGGTGGGGACCTGCTGCGCGGGGTCGGTGGCGGCGAGGGCCGAGGCGAACCGCTCGGCCTCCCGCTCGATGGTCGCGATGGCGTCGATGCTCATGCCCCCATCGAAGCACGCCACGGTGACGCGCGACACCCCACGACGGGCCACGACCGCCTTGCCCGAGATACCCCTGAGGGGTATAAAGGAGAGGACGAGATACCCCTCCAGGGTATACAGATCGCGAAGGAGGCCCCGATGGGTGCGACCACCGCCCAGTTCCAGGTGACCGGCATGACCTGCGGCCACTGCGAGATGTCCGTGCGCGAGGAGGTCGGCGGGATCCCGGGCGTCCAGGGGGTCGAGGTCTCCCACGAGACGGGCGTGCTCCGCATCTCCGCACAGCAGCCCGTGGACGAGGACGCCGTGCTCGCCGCCGTCGCCGAGGCCGGCTACTCGGCGGTGCGGGACCGATGAGGGCCGGAACCCGCCTCACCCTGTACGGCCTGCTGCTGGCGGCGCTGTTCGCGGCGTCGTACCTCCTGGCCGGACTGCTGGTCCCCGCCGACTGGGTGGCCACCTGGTCCGGCACCTCGCCCTCCGGACACTGATCCCGCCCGCCGCCCTCACGCCATCCCCTGTCCACGTCGCAGAGAGGACCCGCCATGACCACGCCCCCGTCGGCCGCCGGCATCGAGCTCGAGATCGGCGGGATGACCTGCGCCTCGTGCGCGAACCGGATCGAGCGCAGGCTCAACAGGATCGACGGGGTCACCGCCGCGGTCAACTACGCGACGGAGACGGCGCGCGTCAGCGTGCCGGAGGGCTACGACCCGCAGGACCTGGTGACGGTGGTCGAGCAGACCGGCTACACCGCCGCGCTCCCCGCGCCGTCGGCGGAGACGCCGGACGAGGAGGAGCCGGAGGATCCCGAGCTGGACTCGCTGCGGCGGCGACTGATCGGCTCGGCCGTGCTCGCCGTGCCCGTCATCCTGCTCTCGATGATCCCGGCCCTGCAGTTCACCCACTGGCAGTGGGCGGCGCTCACCCTCACCGCACCGGTCGTCGTCTGGGCCGGTCTGCCCTTCCATCGCGCGGCGGCGCTCAACCTCCGCCACGGCGCCGCGACCATGGACACCCTGATCTCTGTGGGCACCCTCGCCGCGTTCCTGTGGTCGCTGTACGCGCTGTTCCTCGGCACCGCCGGGGAGCCCGGCATGACCCACGAGTTCTCGCTGACCATCGGCCCGACCGACGGCACCGCGAGCGTCTACCTCGAGGTCGCGGCAGGGGTGACGATGTTCCTCCTGCTGGGCAGGTACGTCGAGAAGCGCTCCAAGCGGCGGGCCGGCGCCGCGCTGCGCGCCCTGCTGGACATGGGCGCGAAGGAGGTCGCCGTGCTGCGCGAGGGGAGCGAGGTCCTGGTCCCGGTCGGGGAGCTCGCCGTGGGCGATCAGTTCGTGGTGAGGCCCGGGGAGAAGATCGCGACCGACGGGGAGATCGTCTCGGGCACCTCCGCCGTGGACGCCTCGATGCTCACCGGCGAGTCGGTGCCGATCGAGGTCGCCGCCGGCGATGCGGTGACCGGGGCGACCGTGAACGCAGGAGGTCGCCTGCTGGTGCGCGCCACCCGCGTGGGCGGCGAGACGCAGCTCGCCCGGATGGCGAGGATGGTCGAGGACGCCCAGTCCGGCAAGGCCGAGATCCAGCGCCTCGCGGACCGCGTCTCCGGGGTCTTCGTCCCGATCGTCATCGCGGTCGCGGTCGCGGTCCTCGGGGCCTGGATCGGCGCCGGGTTCCCCCTCGAGGCCGCCTTCACCGCCGCTGTCGCGGTCCTGATCATCGCCTGCCCCTGCGCGCTCGGCCTCGCGACCCCCACCGCCCTGCTGGTGGGCACCGGCCGCGGCGCTCAGCTGGGCATCCTGATCAAGGGGCCCGAGGTGCTCGAGTCCACCCGCCGCATCGACACCGTCGTGCTGGACAAGACCGGCACCGTCACCAGCGGCGCGATGACCCTGACCGACGTGATCCCCGCGGACGGCACGGACCGCTCCGAGCTGCTGCGCCTGGTGGGAGCGGTCGAGCACGCCTCCGAGCACCCCATCGCCCGGGCCGTCGCGAGCGGCGCCGCCGCGCAGCTGGGCACGCTGCCGGAGGCGGAGGACTTCGAGAACCTCGAGGGCCGCGGCGTGCGCGGCACCGTCGAGGGACGCACCGTCCTCGTCGGCCGCGACGCGCTGCTCGCGGGGCAGGAGCTGCCCGCCGAGCTCGCCGCGGCGAAGACGGCCGCGGAGTCCCGCGGCGAGACCGCCGTGGTCGCGGTCCTGGACGGCGAGGCGCGCGGCGTGCTGACGGTCGCCGACACCGTCAAGCCCACCAGCGCCGAGGCCATCGCCCAGCTGACACGTCTGGGACTCACCCCGATCCTGCTCACCGGCGACCACCGGACCGTCGCCGAGCAGATCGCCGCCGAGGTGGGGATCGAGCAGGTGATCGCCGAGGTGCTCCCCCAGGACAAGATCGACGTCGTCTCCCGCCTGCAGAGCGAGGGGAAGGTGGTGGCGATGGTCGGCGACGGCGTCAACGACGCCCCCGCCCTCGCCCAGGCCGACCTGGGCCTCGCGATGGGCACGGGCACCGATGTCGCGATCGAGGCCGGGGACATCACCCTGGTGCGCGGGGACCTGCGCTCCGCGGCCGACGCGATCCGCCTCTCCCGGCGTACCCTCTCCACCATCAAGGGCAACCTGTTCTGGGCCTTCGCCTACAACACCGCGGCGATCCCGCTCGCGGCGCTGGGGCTGCTGACCCCGATGCTCGCCGGCGCGGCGATGGCGTTCTCGAGCGTGTTCGTGGTGGGCAACAGCCTGCGCCTGCGCTCCTTCCGCAGTCGTGCGGACGACGCGCCGTCGGGCGCCCCGCCCGCGCCGTCCGCCCCGCCCGCACCGCTCCCACCGTCCGCTCCCACGTCCTGATCGCCCGCTCCCCGGAGGAATCCCATGACCGCCACCGACCCGACCGACGAGATGCCCACGGCGCACGAGGCGCACGCCGACCACGAGCACCATCACGGATACATCTCCGACAAGTCCCGCTACCTCGCTCGGCTCAAGCGGATCGAGGGCCAGGCCCGCGGGCTGCACCGCATGGTCGACGAGGAGAAGTACTGCATCGACATCCTCACCCAGATCAGCGCGCTGAAGAGCGCACTGGACGGGGTCGCGATGGGTCTGCTGGAGGACCATCTGCAGCACTGCGTGCTCGACGCCGCCCGCAGCGGGGGCGACGAGGCGGAGGAGAGGCTCGCGGAGGCCTCTGCGGCGATCTCGCGCCTCGTGCGGTCCTGATCCCGACGGACCCGGAGCGATCCGCGTCCCCCGCACGCGCGCCTCGGCGGATCTCCAGCCGCGCTGACTAGAGTGCCTCGGGTCCGTCCTCCGCGAGAAAGAACCCGATGCCTGCTTCTCCCCGTCTCGTCGTCACCTCCCTGCATGCCGGCTATCCCGGCCTCGACGTGCTGCGGGGCATCGATCTCTCGCTCGGCGCGGGAGACGCCCCGCTGGGCCTCCTGGGAGCCTCCGGGGCAGGCAAGACCACCCTGCTGGCCTCGCTGAACGGGGAGCACCGTGCCGACGCCGGGCAGGTCACCTGGGGCGGACGGAACGTCGCCAAGCTGCGGGGCAGGGACAGGCGCGCCTTCCGCGCCGCCGTCCGCTTCGTCTCCCAGTACGCGATGACCATCGTCGATCCCCGAGAGACGGTGCGGTCCCGCCTCGAGCTGGCCGCGAAGGAGGCCCGCAAGGGCGGGCGCACCCATGCCGTCTCCCCCACCGAGATGCTCGAGTCCGTCGGCCTCGAGGAGCGCTTCCTGCCCCGCACCATGCGCACCCTCTCCGGCGGGGAGACGCAGCGCGTCGCGCTCGCGACCGCGCTCGCCACGAGGCCCGAGATCCTGGTGCTCGACGAGCCGCTGACCGCGGTGGACCCGGGCTCCCGGGGCCGCATCGCCGCCGGTCTGGGCGCGACCATCCAGCGCCTGGGCATCGGCGCGCTCATCGCCTCGCACGACGTGGAGCTGCTGCAGCGCCTGTGCCCCGAGATCGCCTTCCTCGGCGAGGGGCGGATCCTCGCGCGGGGCCCGCTGAACGAGGTGCTCTCCCGGACCGAGCATGAGGAGATCCGCGAGCTCGCCGCAGCGGCGCCGCAGGCGGTGCAGCGCTTCCGCTGACAGCCCCGCTGACAGCTCAGATCCCGGGATCCCCGTCCCCGACCGCCTCCTGCAGCCGGCGACGGGCGAGGGTCGCCAGCAGGTGCGCCTGACGCGCGAGCACCGAGTCGTCGAACTGCGCCTGCGGCGAGTGGTTCGAGGCGGGCGGGTCGGCGGGGTCATAGCCCGATGCCGCACCGATGAAGCCGTAGGCGCCCGGCACCTCCGCGAGAACCCGGGAGAAGTCCTCGGAACCGGTGCGAGGCCTCTCCAGCTCGAGGTACTCCTCCTCCCCGAACAGGGCTCGGGCGGTGCTTGCGAAGAACGCGGCCTCGCCCTCGTCGTTGATCGTCGCCGGCAGCACCGTGCGCATCGTCGCGTCCACGGTGAGCCCGTGGGCCCGGCCGATGGCGGTCACGAAGGAGGGCAGGTCCTCGACCAGGGCCGCGGTGGTCTCGGTGCTGAAGGAGCGCACCCCGGCACGGAAGTGCGTCTGGCCGGTGATGATGTTCGGGGCGCTGCCGGCATGGATCTCGCCCACCGTGAGCACGACCGGGTCGAAGGCGCTGTACCGGCGGGTGATGCGGGTGTACAGGGCGGAGACCATCTCCGCGGTCGCGGGCACCGGATCCAGCGCCTGATGGGGGCGGGACCCGTGGCCGCCGCGCCCGATCACCCGCACGTCGAGGACCGAGTAGGCGGCCATCAGGGTGCCGGCGCGGGCGGAGATCAGCCCGGTGGGGGCATCGGCGCCCACGTGCACGCCGTAGGCGGCGATCGGCCGCTCCCCTGCCGCCTCGAGAACACCCTCGCGCAGCATCACCCCGGCACCGTCGTACCCCTCCTCGCCGGGCTGGAACATGAGCACCACCGTGCCGGGCAGGGTCTCGCGCTCGGCGGCGAGCAGCCGGGCCGCGCCGACCAGTCCCGCGACGTGCAGATCGTGGCCGCAGGCGTGCATCGCCCCGTTGGTCGAGGCGAAGGGCAGGCCGGTGTCCTCCTCGAGGGGCAGTCCGTCCATGTCACCGCGCAGCAGCACCACCGGACCGGGCCGACCGCCGCGCAGCACCGCGACCACGGAGGTGGTCGCCGTGCCGAGCGTGATCTCGAGATCGAGGCCCTCCAGCGCCTCGAGCACGATCCTCTGCGTGGCGGGCAGGTGCAGTCCGATCTCAGGAGTCGTGTGCAGGCGTCGGCGCAGCGCGACCAGCTCGTCGAGGAAGCGCGGGTCGGCGGGGTCCAGGCTCATCGGTGACGTCCTTCCGGCAAGGGGGTGCTCGTCCTATCCTGGCCCTTCCGCGCGAGGAATGCGCTGCGGCGCTCCGGAACGTCACGGGCTGCGTCGGTCCCTCGCCGGAGGGCCATCCCTGTCGCGGTGAACCGATGCCTCGACGACGAGGGACCCACGAGGGCGAGGACCGTCAGAGAAGCGGAACAGGAATGACCACACAGACCACGACCCGCCACCCGCGCAGGCGACGCCGGACCATCGGGATCTGCGCCGCTCTTGCTCTGTCCTTGGCCGCCGGGCTGGGTCTGTGGGCGCGATCGGACGGCTTCCGCATCGCCCGCGAGATCGGCGACCTGAGCGGTGTGGCGTCCGCCGAGCTCGAGCGCGGAGAAGGGGCACCCTCCGAACGGATCCTGCGGGTGGAGATCGCCCCGGCCACGGGAGAGACCGAGATCGAGAGGATCCTCGAGGCGACCGAGGCCATGGTCGACGACGAGACCGCATATTCCGCTCGAGTCTCCTTGGGCACCGCCGAGGTGGCGGTGGGTTCTCGCTACCGAGCCGGGATCCACGACGCCGTGCAGGCCCTCATGGCGCTCAGCACGCTGCCGGACGGCCGTGCCGTGCTCGACGACCGGGAGATCGTCTTCGACGACGCGGACGGGCCGCCCCTGGTGAACATCCTCGAGTGGTTGACGGTGATCGAGGAGGAGGATCTCCGCGTCGAGAACGTGAAGGTCACCGAGGAGGAGGGCCGGAACGCGATCTCCATCCACCGGCTGCGGACCGACCATCGAGAGGTCCTGCAGGCTCTGGGCGAGTGGGGTCCGGACATCACCTTCCTTCGCCTCGAGGGGGCGCATCTGGAGATCCGGACGTCACTCCCGCTCCAGGCCCTCGGGCCGCTCGCCGAGGACGCGCAGTCCGCAGCGCGCGCCCTGGACCCCGAGTCACCGCGAGTCTCGCTCGAGACCTCCGACCGCCGAACGCTCTCCGTGGGAGACGAGGACCCCGGCACCGCCCTGGAGATGGCGGGAGAGGTCGAGGCGGGCGGCTGGTCGGTACAGTGGCTCAACAGCGGTGTCACCGCGATCGACGTGACGGCATCGGAAGGTTCAGCCGCGGACCCCTCGCTTCTGCCCGACCTCGCCGAGACTCTCCGTACGGCCGGCCTGCCCCGCGAGGCGAGCATCCGAGTCGACGAGGGAGCTCTGTTCAGGGGAACGCTCTCCGACCTCGAGGACCTGGCGCCCACGATCGCGCAGGTCCACGCCGATGGGTACGTCGTGCGCTGGATGCGCGAGGACCGGCGCCCCGGCCCCGATGCGCGTGTCCGGGTCGAGATGCCCGCCGGTCACTCCCTGTCCGAGGACTCCGATCTGGCCGCCGCCATCGACGCGGCACGTTCGGTCCCGTGGCCCGGAACCGGTGCGATCACGCTCACGACCACCCCCGAGGCCGGCTCGTCCGAGGACTCGCGGGAGGTGACGCTCAGATCCGCCGCCACGGGGACCGCGGAGGACGTCCAGGTCGACCCGGACCACCTTCCCGGCGCTGATCAGGTGCAAGAGGCGTGGGACGCCACCTCGACGGAAGGCTGAGCCGTGCGCCCGGCCCGTGGCTCAGCGGCCACCGGTCGCGACTGCGCCTCCCCGTTACCTTGTGAGTGCCCTCGATCGTCGGGGGTCTGGTCGCTCGGCCGGGTA
>NZ_JBQSWB010000024.1:0-35813 GCF_052446295.1 Brachybacterium sp. AOP43-C2-M15 | reverse complement strand
CAGCAGCCCCAGCAGCCAGCGCAGGAGGTCCCGCACCGGACGCAGGATCGCGGCGATCAGCTCCCGGATCGGCGCCAGCAGCATGTCGAGGAACTCGCGCACCGGGCGCGTGACCTCCTCGATCCACGCCGTGATCGGCTCGATGATCCGCGAGATCGCCTCGATCGCAGGGCGGATGCGTGCGGCGACCCATTCCTTGGCCGGATCGAGCAGCCCGCTGAACAGCGCACCGAACGCGAGCAGCGGCAGCAGGAACTTCGCGCCCTTGGTGGCGGCGGCGATCAGGGCGTAGCGGGTGGGATGCTCGGTGCGCTTCGCCTCGCGGGCGGCCGACGGGGAGCCCTCCGCCGGCACCAGCAGGGTGCGGTCGAAGCCGTGGCGCACGTCCACCTCTCCCGCTCCGCCCAGACCCGCTGTGCGGATGGTGATGACCTCGCTGTCCCTGTGATCATCGTCCTCGCGTGGGCGGAGCACCGTGCAGTGCAGTGTCGTGAAACCGTCGGAGAGCCGGAAGCGGAGATCGTCGCTCGTCGGCGCGGCACCGACATCGGCGCCGCCGGCGTCCTCGTCGGCCTCCGTGACGTCGGCCTGCACGTTCCCGCCATCGGCCTGCACGTTCTCGACGTCGTCGTGCTCGGCCTCCTCGCTCTCGGCATCGTCCTCCTCTCCCCGCTCCTTCCGCGCCTTCTCCTCGGCCTTCGGGTCGTGCTCGATGCCGTCGATGAGCACGGTGAAGGAGGTGTCCAACAAGCGGTGGCGCACTCGGACCACGTAGTCGTGGGCGCCGGCCCGGCCGTGGTACTCGACGTCGGCGGCGAAGCGCGTGGGGTCCGTCGCGCCGAAGACCGGCGGGGCATCGTCCGCGTCGGCCGCCGGGGCTCCGTCGTCGGCGGCCGACGCCTCCCGCCCAGCCGTCGGAGCGCTCTCCTCCGCGGACGCATCGGCAGCGGGGCTCCCAGGGCTCTCAGTGCCCGCAGGGCTCTCGGGACTCGCAGGGCTCTCGGGACTCGCAGGGCTCGTGACGGGCATGCTCCTACGGTGCCGGAGAACCGGTCCGGCCCGCATCCTCCGGCCGGATGGGCCTGCACCGCCGCGCATCGGCCGTTCGGCGGAGTACGCTCCCCGTCCGCCCCGGTCGGCGACCTTCCGGCCGACGGGTCCAGGGAGCCGGTGTCCCCCGGAAGGAAGAGACATGCGAACACTGCGCACACTGACACTCAGAGCCACCTCCAGACTCGCAGGATCCCTCCTCATCGGCGTGCTCGCGGGGCTCCTCGCCGGGCTCGTGGCCGAGCCTGCTCACGGGGCGTTGATCGGCATCGCGACGACGGCGACGGTCTTCGTGGTGAGCGGCGCCGCCGTCCTGTGGTCGATGGATGCCGAGGCCACCCGGGAGGAGTCGATCCGGGAGGCCTTCGGGCCGCTGCTCGACGAGCTGAGCATCGTCGTCGCCGGGGTGGGCGGTGTCGCGGTGACCATCGCGATGCTGATCCTCGGAGGATCGGACGCCGGGTACGGTCCGGCGCTCGTCGCCCTGCTGAGCGTGTTCATGCTGTGGGCGGCCCTGCACCTGGTCTACGTCACCCACTACGCCTACCTCTACTACGGGACGGGCCACGCGGGCGGCATCGGGTTCGGCATCGACGAGGAGCCGTCCTACCGGGAGTTCATCTACTTCAGCTTCACGATCGGGATCGGTTCGGGGATCCCCGGCGGGATGTCGGTGTCCGACACGGGCATCACGAGCGTCGTCATGCGGCACGGGCTCCTGGCGTACGTCTTCCGCACCGTGATCATGGCGGCGGCGATCAACGTCGTCGTCGGCGTCTTCACCGGTTAGAGCGCGTCCGCCGAGCAGGTGGTCGAGGCACTGGTCGAACGTTCACAGGATCGCTCCGGCCCCCGGGCCCCGGATATCCCGTTGACCGCACCCGTCATGCCGCGAAGACTGGCGGGATGAGCGCCTTCGTCTCCCACACGAGCATCGACTGCCACGACGCCTTCACCCTCAGCGAGTGGTGGCGCGCGGCCCTGGACTACGAGATGGATCCCGCGGACCCGAACCTCCCCGGGCACGAGGAGTGCATGATCCGGGACCCCGACAGCGGCCATGCCCTGCTGTTCCTCGAGGTCGAGGACGAGGTGCTGCCCGCCAAGCGGATCCACATGGACCTGCGGCCCCGCGAGCGCACCCGGGACGAGGAGATCCGGTGGTTCCTCGAGCACGGCGCGAGCGAGGTCGTCGACCACCGAGGGATCTACGGGCCCGGCTCCGGGTGGCAGGTGCTGGCGGACCCGGAGGGCAACCAGTTCTGCATCCTCCGCTCCCGCGCGGAGCTCGCGAGGGCCGAGGCGCAGCGCGCGGCGAGCGCGGCGGACGCCGCCGTCTCATAAGCGCAGCTACTGTGACCCCCTGCCCAATCCGTTGATGTCAGGGTGACGACGGCGTAGCGTCCTCGGCCGTGAGCACATCCACCACCCCCACCCCCACGAGCGGATCGACCGCCCCGCGCTCGCGCAACCCGCTGCGCGCGGTCGCCCGCATCCCCTTCGGCTGGCAGGTCCTGATCGGACTGGTCCTCGGCATCGTCCTCGGCCTCGTGGCCGCCCAGATGGGCCCGGTCGCCGAGACCGACACGAATCCCGACGGCGCGAACTGGCTGACCATCGTGCTGGACACCATCGGCACCGTCTTCGTGACGCTGCTGAAGGCGCTGGTCCCGCCGCTGATCTTCCTCGCGATCGTCACCTCCATCGCGAACCTGCGCAACGTCACCAACGCCGCCCGCCTGGCCTGGAAGACGCTCCTGTGGTTCGGCATCACCGCGCTCATCGCCGTGTCGATCGGCATCACCCTCGGCGCGCTCACCGAGCCGGGCCGCAACTCCGGCGTCTCGGCGGACGCCGCGGGCGCGTCCGACACCCAGGGCGGCTGGCTGGACTTCCTCACCGGTCTGGTGCCCTCGAACTTCCTGGGCCTCGAGGGGAGCGCCGGGGACGACGGCTCGCTGACGCTGAGCTTCAACGCCCTGCAGATCCTGGTCATCTCGATCGCGGTGGGCATCGCCGTGCTCTCCGTGGGTGCGAAGGCCGAACCGTTCCTCAAGGTCACCGGCTCCGCCCTGCAGATCGTGCAGAAGCTGCTGTGGTGGGTCATCCGCCTGGCGCCCATCGGCACCGTGGGCCTGCTCGGCAACGCCGTGGCCAGCTACGGCTGGGAGGCCATCGGGCAGCTCGGCGTGTTCACGCTCGACGTGTACGTGGGCATGCTGATCGTGCTGCTGGTCGTCTACCCGGTGCTGCTGAAGCTCAACGGCCTCTCCGTCGGCTCCTTCTTCCGCGGGGTGTGGCCCGCGACCTCGCTGGGCTTCGTCTCCCGCAGCTCGCTGGGCACCATGCCGATGACCCAGACCGTCACCGAGCGCATGGGCGTGCCCCGCCACTACGCGAGCTTCGCGATCCCGCTGGGCGCGACCACGAAGATGGACGGCTGCGCCGCGATCTACCCGTCCCTGGCCGCGATCTTCGTCGCGAACTTCTACGGGGTCCCGCTCGGCGTCACCGACTACCTGCTGATCGTGCTGGTCTCGGTGCTCGGCTCGGCCGCGACCGCCGGCATGACCGGCGCGACCGTGATGCTCACGCTGACGCTCTCCACCCTGGGCCTCCCGCTCGAGGGCGTGGGCCTGCTGCTCGCGATCGACCCGATCCTGGACATGGGCCGCACCGCCCTGAACGTCACCGGACAGTCGCTCGTGGGCGTGATCGTCGCCAAGCGCGAGAAGATCCTGGACCAGGGCGCGTACGACGCCGCGCGCCGCACCTCCTTCCAGGCCATCCAGGCCGAGGAGCAGGCGGAGGCCGATGCCGACGCGGCGATCGCGGCCGACACCGGGTCCGACACAGAGTCCGGCGCAGAGTCCGGCGCCGACGCCACGGACCCGGAGAAGGAGCCCGCGCGGGCCTGAGGCTCCCGCCGCCCGTCGCTCGTCGACCGGTGCCGCCGTACCGCACCGCACCGCCCGGCCCGTCGGCACCGGTCGAGGCCGGTCCTGCTCCCGATCACGGAGCGGGACCGGCCTCGGCCCGTTCCGCGCCCCTCTCGGCGGCCCTGACGCCGCTCGCGCGCCGTGGCACACTGCCCGCATGTCGCACTTCGCCCCCGCCGAGGCCGCCGAGAGGACCGGCCTGACCCTGGACACCCTGCGCTACTACGAGCGCGAGGGGCTGATCGGGCCGATCGACCGCGCCGTCGGCGGCAGGCGCCGGTACTCGCAGGACGACGTGGCCTGGATCGGCATCGTCACCTGCCTGCGCGAGGCCGGACTGGGTATCGAGGATCTGCGACGCTTCACCACCCTGCTGCGCGACAGCGCCGAGACCACGGACCGGATCGCCTTCCTGCGCGAGCGCCGCGCCGAGCTCGAGGAGCGCCGACGCGCCGCCGAGCGCGCCCTCGAGGTGCTCGACGACAAGATCGCGTACTACAGCGCGGACCGATGAGCACCACGTCGGACCCCGCGGCCGTGCCCGATCGGCCCGAGATCGTCTGCCTCTGCGGCTCCACCCGCTTCGTGGACGAGATGAACGCTGTGAACCGGGATCTGACCTTCGCGGGCGCGATCGTCGTGGCGCCGGGCGTCTTCGCCCACTCCCGGGACGCCGACCAGGAGGTCGCCCCCGAGCAGAAGGAGGCGCTGGACGCTCTCCACCTGCGCAAGATCGATCTCGCCGATCGGGTGCTGGTCGTGAACCCCGGGGGATACATCGGCGAGTCGACTCGCCGGGAGATCGCCTACGCCCGGGCCGCCGGCACCCCGGTCTCCTTCACCGACGTCGGCTGAACCGCGGCGAGGACCTATGCCGCCCCATCCAGCCGCTCCCGCTCCTCGGCCGTGAGCACCGTGGTCGCCCCGGTCCAGGCCTGCTCGAGCTGCGACTCACGGCTGCGGCTCGAGATCGAGGAGGCGGGCGATGTGCGGCCAGGCCCGTCGCCCCAGCCGCTGCGGGGCACCGGCGTCACCGCCCACGAGGTAGGGCCGGTCGAGATCCGGGACCGCCTCCCCGGGAAGGACGACGGGATGCCCGGCCCTCTCGTCGCGCACGACGGTGGTCGGGAGGCCGGCCGCTGCTCGCCGCGCCTCGATCCGTGCGGCGGCGCGCGCGGAGGGCCACACCCGGTCGTCCCCGCCGACGACGAGCAGCATCTCTCCACCGAACCGCTCCACGGGGATCTCCGCGGCGGCGACGACGCCGGCCCCGGCGGCATCGAGGCTGCGCAGGTAGAGGTCGACGAAGGCCGGCTTCTCCCGTGCCGGTTCCCGGGATCGCACTGACAGGGGGCGGTCCAGCAGGGAGCGGTCCAGGGGGACGTACGGCACCGGACGCCCCGCGTGCGTCCACTTGCTGCGCGCCGGGTCGGCCTCGTCGTGTCGATGCCCTTCCCAGGCCACGTCCGTGGGCGCCAGGGCCACCACCGCGGCGGGACGCGGGTCGATCGACGCGGTGAGCAGGGCGGCCTCCGCTCCGTAGGACAGCCCCAGGAGCACGACCCGATCGCAGTCGTGGCCCATCAGGTCCACGGCGTCGAGGACGTGCTCCAGCGGCACCTCGGACGGGAGCTCCGGCAGCCCGTCCCCGCCGAACCATCGCAGACCCGCGGCGGTCACGCCTCGGGCGCTGAGCATGTCCACCCGCGCCGTGTCGATGCGCCCGCTGGAGCCCGCCAGGACGAGGGCACCGGTGCCGTTGCCCGTCCGGTCAGGCGTCCCGCGGTAGAGGTTCGCCTCCAGGGAAGTCATGGATCCTCCGGTCGACGTCGGCGTCCCCACACTGTAGGAGACGCGCCGGAGAAGACCCGGTGGAGGAGACGCGCTGGAGAGGTCCCCGCGCGCCGCAGCTCAGGCCGCGGCGTCCAGGCGTGCCCGCTCCTCGGCCGTGAGCACCGTGGTCGCTCCAGTCCAGGCCTGCTCGAGCTGCTCGACGCGGCTGCCGCCGATGATCGGCACCAGGGCCGGCACTCCCCCGCTCAGCCAGGCGAGCGCGATCTGGCCGCGGCTCAGCCCGCGGGCCGCGGCGACCTCGCCGAGCGCCGCGAGGCGCCGCTCGTTGCCGGGGTGGAGGTACTCGGGGGACACGGGGCGGTCCTCCCGGTCGTAGGCGCCGCGCAGCAGCGGGGTGTAGACCCAGCCGGTGAGCTCCGGGGTACGGCGCAGCAGGTCCACCCCGTCGGCCGAGAGCACGCCGAGCGCCACCGGCTGCCCCTCGACCTCCGCGCCGGGTGCGGGCTGCAGGTAGGTGTAGCGCTGCTGGTACTCGCTCGGCACGGCGAGGCCGGCGTGCTCGGCGAGGAGACGCGCCTGCGCCATGCGCCAGGACGGGTGGTTCGAGAGGCCCCAGGCGCCGATCCGTCCGTCGGCGACGAGACCCCCGAAGGTCTCCACGACGCGATCGAAGGGCTCGTCGTGATCCTCGATATGGGCCCAGTAGAGGTCGACGCTCTCGACGCCGAGGCGCTCGAGGCTGCGCTCGAGGGCGGTGCGCACGACGTCCGGGGCGAGGCCCTCGAGGTCGTCGGGAAAGCCGCCGGGACGGTTCGGCTCGGCGCCCACCTTGGTGCTGAGGGAGACCGGAGCGCCGGGGTTGGCGCGCAGCCAGCGGCCGATCATCGCCTCGCTCTGGCCGCCGAGGCCCGAGGGGTCCTGGGCGAAGTAGTAGTTGTCGGCGGTGTCCAGCCAGCGCCCGCCGAGCTCGACGAAGCGGTCCAGCAGGGCGAAGCTGTCGCGCTCGTCGATGCGGGTGCCCAGGTGCATGGCACCGAGCGCCGGGAGCGCCGGAGAGGTCGGAAGGGTGGGTGCGGGAGCGTCGATGCGTGCCATGAGAGGCATCCTGGGTGCTGGAGCGCGCTCCAGGTCAAGAGGTGACGCGTCCACGACTGTGAGGTCCCCTCCCCCGCGACGGCGTTCCCTTGGCGGCGCCCGCCGCGGACGCTACCGTGGTGGAGTCCCCTCGGCCCGGCATCCGGGCCGTCCCTGCAGTGCATCTACCTCGGGTCCCACGCGGGCCGTCCAAGGCGGCACACCCCGTCCCGGAGGAACGATGAGCACGACCAGGACCGACACCCCGCCGCAGAGCCCCCAGCAGACCCCCACGCTGCGCGGCGCCGCCGGGGCCGCCTACTTCCCGATCGCCTTCATCGCCCGCTTCCCCTTCGCGATGATGGTCGTCGGCACCCTCACCCTGGTCGTCGCCGCCCGCGACTCGATCGCCCTCGGTGGGCTGAACTCCGCCCTGCTGGGGCTCGGCTCCGCACTGGTCGGCCCGCTGCTGGGCGCCGCGGCCGACAGGATCGGCCAGCGCCGCGTGATCCTGCTGGCGGGCATCGCGAACTCGCTGGCCCTGCTCGCCCTCGCCTACGTCGCCTTCAGCCCGCTGCCGGACGTGGCTGTGCTCGCCGTCGGCTTCGTCATCGGCGCGACCTCCCCGCAGATCGGTCCGTTCTCCCGCTCCCGCCTGGTGCAGCTGATCCTCACCCGACTGCCCGCCCAGCGGCGCGCCAAGAGCCTCAACGCCACCATGGGCTACGAGTCCGCCGCGGACGAGACCGCCTTCGTGTTCGGTCCCGTGGTGGTGGGGCTCCTCGCGACCACCATGAGCCCGGCAGCGCCGATGATCGGTGCGGCGGTGCTGACGCTGGTGTTCGTCACCGCCTTCGCGCTGCACCCCACCGCCGAGCTCAGCGCGCCGAGTACCGAGGCACCGGTGGAGCAGGCCCCCGCCTCGGAGCTGCGCACCGCGCGGGTGCTGGTGATCGTCGCCGGGGCGCTCGGCGTGGGGCTCTTCTTCGGCACGGTGCTCACGTCGCTGACCGCCTTCCTGGCCGGCACCGGAGACTCCGACTCCGCGGGACTGGTCTACGGGGTGATGGGCGTCGGCTCGACGATCCTCGCGCTGTCGATCGCGCTGTTCCCCGAGCGGTTCCGCCTCGCCGCCCGCTGGCTGGTGTTCTCCGCGCTGATGCTCGGCGCGATGATCGCCTTCGGGCTCGCGGGCGGGCTGTGGGGCCTGATCGGGGCGATGGCGGTCGCCGGCGTGGGGATCGGGCCGACGGTGGTGACGCTGTACAGCCTCGCCGCGGAGCGCTCCCCGCAGGGTCGCTCGGCGACCGTGATGTCGATGCTGGGCTCGGCCACGATCGTCGGCCAGTCCGCCGCCTCGGCCCTCACCGGCGCGGTCGCCGACGGGATCGGGGCCGAGGCCGCCATGTGGCTGCCCACCGGCGCCGCCGGCCTGGTGGTCCTCGCCGCCCTGGTCAACGCGCTGCTCGGCGAGGGAAGGACCGCCGAGGGGGACCCGGCGACCTCCTCGTCGGACCCGACGCTCACCGAGCGGGCGACGACTCTCGCGGAGCATCCCGCCGAGCACCTCTGAGGGCGCGGCGGCGGGGCGCCCAGGTGGCCGCGACCACGCCACCCACCACGAGCACGGCGCCGAGGAGCTCCGCCGGGGCCGCCCGCTCCCCCAGCACCATCGCGGCGGCGGTCATGCCGACCACCGGGACGAGCATCGAGAACGGTGCGACCGATCCGGCGGGGTGGCGCGACATCAGCCAGCTCCAGATCCCCGAGGCCAGCAGGGTCGCGATCACGACGGTGTAGGCCAGGCCCAGCAGGGCGAGCACCCCGGTGGCACTGCCGATGCCGTCCAGGGACGCGGTGATCCTGCCGGGCCCCTCGAGCAGAAGAGAGAGCACGAGGGCGGGCAGCGGTGGCACCACGGACATCCACAGCACCAGGCGCAGCGGCTCGCTCGTGCGCGCCTGCCGGGTGCAGAGGTTGCCGACGGCCCAGCCGAGCGCACCCAGCAGGGTGAGGAGGAAGGGCAGCAGGGCGGCGTTCTCGGCACGGTGCAGGCCCACCACCGCCAGCCCGCCGACCGCGACCGTCACACCGAGCCCGGCGCGCAGACCGAGCTGCTCGCGCGTGAGCAGCACGCCCAGCAGAACGGTGAAGGGCGCAGAGGCCTGGAGCACCAGGGAGGCCAGCCCCGGCGGCATCCCCAGCGTCATCGCGAGGTAGAGGAAGGCGAACTGCGCCACGCCGAAGCCGAGCCCATAGCCGATCACCCATCGCCACGGCACTCGGGGCGGGCGGACGAACAGGAGCGTGGGCACGGCCAGCAGCGTGAAGCGCACGGCGACCAGGAACAGCGGCGGGAACTGGGCCAACGAAGCATCGATGGCCAGGAAGTTCACTCCCCAGAGAGCGGCGACGAGGAGTGCGAGGAGGCGGTGGCGGGCGGGCATGGCCCCACGGTGGACCCCCGTCACCTTTCAGCACAAGCGAACTCTTCTGCATGGTCCTTGCAGGTGGCCTTCACAGTTGTAGCCTGGCGTCATGGACGTGCGTCATCTGGAGCTGCTGCGCGAGTTCGCCGTGCGCGGCAGTGTGACAGCGGTGGCGCGAGCGACGCACCGGACCCCGTCGGCCGTGTCCCAGCAGCTGCGCACCGCTCAGCGGGAGCTGGGGGTCGAGCTGGTCCGGCCGCACGGGCGGGGCCTCCGCCTCACCGAGGCCGGGGAGCTCCTCGCCCGCGGCGGGGAGGATGTCGCCGCCGCGATCGCCCAGGTGCAGGACAGCCTCACGGGACTGCTCGGCTCCCCCGCGGGATCGGTCGACCTGCTCGCGTTCCCGAGCGCGGCGACCATCCTCTTCCCCGGGCTCGCGCAGCACCTGGACAGGGCCGGGATCGACCTGGTGCTCCACGACGAGGACGCGGCCGAGAGCCGCTTCGCCGACCTCACTGCCGATCACGACGTGGTCGTCGCCCACTCGCTGACGGGACCGGTGCCGGAGGGCAGCGAACGCTGCACCGTGGTGCCGCTCGGCGCGGAGCCGCTGGACGTCGCCATGGCCCGGACCCATCCGCTGGCCGCCCGCGAGCACCTGGACGCGCGCGACCTCGCGGGGCAGTCGTGGATCGGTGTGCCGGAGGGCTTCCCCTTCGACCGGGTGCTGCAGGCGATCTCGGTGGCGACCGGGACGTCGATGCGCATCACCCAGCGGCTGCGGGACAACCGCCTGGTCGAGGCGATGGTTGCCGGCGGCGAGCACCTCGCGATCCTGCCCCGGTTCACCACCGCGGCCGACGGGGGCGTGGTGCTGCGTCCCGTGGCGGGGGTGCCGACCCTGCGGCACCTCAGCGCCCTGATGCGGCCCGACGCCGCCCAGCGCTCGGCGGTGCGGCACGTGGTCCGGGCCCTGCGGGAGACGGCTGCGCGGGCCGGCCTGGAGCAGTGACCGGCGGGGACCCACGGAGAACGACGGAGACCGACCGCCTCTGCGAGGCCGTCCCTCTCAGACGGCCGCGGCGACGCCCACCACCGTCTCGGTCTCCCCGATCACGACCACCGCGTCGCGCACCGCCCCCGGGCTCACGGCTGCGAGCGACCAGTCGGTGACGGCGCCGTCCTCCCAGGCCACGTCGACCACGAGGCCGCCGCGCGCCCGCAGGCCGCGCACGGCGCCGGCCCCGGCCCAGGCCGTGGGCAGGGCGGGCAGCAGGCGCACGATCACCCGGCCGTCCTCGGTGCGCTCGTGGCTCTGCACCAGCATCTCGGCGACGGCTCCGGTGATCCCGAAGTTGCCGTCCATCTGGAAGGGCGGGTGGGTGGCCCACAGGTTCGGCAGCATGGAGTAGCGCAACAGGCCGCGGAGCATCGCGTGCGCGCCGTCCCCGTCGCCGAGCCGGGCGAAGAGCGCCGCACGCCAGGGCCAGGTCCAGGACCTCCGGGAATCGCCGCTGACCGTGCTCTCGAGATCGTCGGGGACGGGCTCGTCCGCCGGCTGCTCGGAGCCGTCCTCCGACGGCGGCAGCCCGCAGCGCGCGAGCAGGGAGACCCGGGCAGCCCGCTGCAGCTCGGGCGTGGCCTCGGTGATGTGGCCTCCCGGGTAGAGGGAGAACAGGTGGGAGGTGTGGCGGTGGAGGTCCGCGGGGTCGTCACGGTCCTCCTGCCATTCCTGCAGCTGGCCCCAGGAGCCGATCCTCTCGCCGGCGATCCTCGCGGCGATCGTGGCCAGCTCCTCGCATCGCGCGTCGTCGGCCCCGACGGCACGGGCCACCCGCTCCGCGCCCTCGAACAGCTCCCGGACGATCTGCTGGTCGTGCATGACGCCGTCCTCGCGGGGACCGTGCTCGGGAGACCAGCCGTCGGGCGCCAGCAGCGCGCCGTCCTCGGCCTCGATCAGGCGGTCCTCCCAGAAGGTGCAGACCTCCTCGGCGAATGGCCATGCCACGTCGCGGGCGAACTCCTCGCCCCGGGTGAACTCCCAGTGCTCGAGGACGTGTTGCGCATACCAGGCGCTCGCCACCGTGTTCCACTCCCAGGCGTTGCCTCCGAAGGGTGACTGCGAGGTCCGCGCGGTCCAGCCGCGCACCGGGCCGAAGGTGTGACCGGTGGCGCGGCGCAGCGAAGGCCGCATCGCCTGCAGCCAGCCGATCAGCGCCTCGTGGGTCTCGGGGAGGCCGGTCACCTCGGCAGGCCAGTAGGCCATCTGCAGATTGATGTTCGAGTGGTAGTCCGAGGACCACGGCGGCTCGTTCGAGTGGTTCCACAGTCCCTGCAGATTGGCGGGCAGGCCGCCCGGCCGCGAGGAGGAGATCAGCAGGTAGCGTCCGTAGTCGAACAGCAGCCGCTCCAGCGAGGGATCCTCCTCCCCCTCCGTGACGCGCTCGAGCCTCCGGTCCACCGGCAGGGCCAGCACCTCGGCCGGCGACTCGGCGCCCTCAAGGCTCACGCGGGCGGTGAGCTCGGTGAGATGGGCGAGGTGCTCGCTGCGCAGAGCGGGGTGGCCGGTGCGGGCGGCGGCGGCGAGGTGGCGGCGCACCGTGTGCGCGGGATCGGCGCCGCGCCACCGCTTCCCGCGATCGAGCACGTAGTCGGTGGCCTGGTCCACCAGCAGCACCAGGCGGGTGAGGTCAGTGATCCGCACGCTGTCGCCGTCGGTCGCGAAGGTCGCCGTCCCGTCGTGCTCGAGGAGCCGCACCGCGGTCGCGTGCCGGAGGTCGTTGCCGAGGGTGCCGGTCGCCCAGAGCGTGCGCTCGCCCTCGTCGGCCTGGAGACTCGTGTCCTCCTGATCGCTCTCCAGGGCGAGGTCCACGCGCAACGGGGCCTCGGCCTCGAGGGAGAGGACAAGGACGTCGGCCGGGGCGGAGGCGAAGGCCTCCTGGTGCACGGCGATGTCGCCTGGGGCCTGGGAGGCCATCGTGTGCAGGCCCGTCCTCACGTCGAGCTCGCGGCGCAGCGGCGCACCGTCGACGGGGGTGTCGGAGCCGTCGGCGCCGAGGACGTCGACGAGCAGGCGACCGCCGGAGAGAAACGTGCCGAAGCCGGTCATGGAGGTGTCCATGTCGCCGTCGTCGTCGCCGTTCAGGGCGTTGTCGTAGTCGTTCGCCCCGGCCCACAGGCTGATCTCGTTGAGCTGGACCACGCCGTGCACGGGGTCGCCCCAGAAGGTCGCCCCGACACGGCCGTTGCCGATCGGGAGGGTGCCTTCGGCCCAGTCGGCCGCGGGAGCTTCGAGGAGGATCACCGAAGCTGGGTCGGGGTCCGGGGCGTCCCCGCCCGTCCCGGAGGCGCCCGCCGCGGAGCGGTCGGCCGGGTGGGCGCTCGGGCTGTCGAGCGTGTCGTCGGCGTGCGCATCGTCGGCGAATGCCGAGCCGAGCACGCCCGCACCGCCCAGCGCAGCCGCCGCTCCGAGCACACCGCGTCGCGACGGGGCCGGCACCGGAATCATGGTCGGGGAGGGTCTCGGAGTGGGTTGGTCGGTCGCATGCATCGGGTCGGTCCTTCCGTGGACCCGCCAGGACGCCCGTGGGAACGGTCGGGCATCGGGGGCGTCGTCGCGGCCGCCCGCGCGGAGACATCGGGTCACTGTGGGGTGCTGCGGCCATGTTCTCAGGGTGATGTTGCGCCATGAGACTATCGAAAGCGTCGCTACCGGCACAGGGGGCGGGCGGAGAAATGCCGACGCGCCGAGATCGCCCGCGAGACCTCCGATGTCATAGGGAGCTCTCGACGTCTCGTCGGCTTCGCCGCCGCCGTGCAGGACGCGCTCGAGGCGGCGCAGGCGGTGGACGGCCCCGCGCCGACGGGACGCCGACCCATCAGGCCGGCAGCGACCGGGTCTTCCCTCAGCGCCGCAGCACGTGGCGCAGCGCGTCCTCGAGGCGTCCGTGGGCGGGGATGAAGCCGCTCGCCTCGAGCCGCGCGGAGGAGACGTTCTGATCGACCTCGATCAGCTCGTCCGCGGCGGCGGTGCCGAGCACGAGCTTCGGCCCGAAGGACGGCACCGGCAGCAGCGCCGGGCGATGCAGCACCTTCCCCAGGGTGCGGGCGAACTCGTGGGCCGTGACCGGTTCCGATCCGACGCCGTTGACGGGACCCTCCATGCCCGCGGAGAGCGCCGCGTGGGCGAAGACGCGCACGATGTCGTCGAGCGAGATCCACGAGGTCATGGCCCCGCCGTCGGTGAGCCGGCCGCCCATCCCGGCGAGGAACAGGGGCAGCTGGGGCAGCAGGGGGCCGCCCGCGTCCGAGAGCGAGAGCCCGGTGCGCACCTGGGCGACCCGCACCCCGGCCTCGGCGGCGGCATGCCCGGCACGCTCCCAGTCGCGCACCAGGTCGGCGAGGAAGCCCTCGCCTCCCGGATCGGCCTCGGTGAGCAGCTCCTCGGGGCGGCGCGGGCCGTAGGCGCCGATCGCGGAGGCCTGCACCAGGGTCGAGGGACCGTCCTGCATCCCGGCGAGGGTGCGGGAGATCAGCATCGTGCCGTTGATCCGGGAGTCGCGGATCTCGCGCCGGGCCGAGGCGGTCCAGCGGGTCGCGATCGAGCGTCCGGCGAGGTTGACGACCACGTCGACGTCCTCGAGGTCGGCCGGGTCGAGCTCGGCGGCCCGGGGGTCCCAGGAGATCTCGCCGGGCCCGACGTCGCTCTCGCGGACCATCCGTCGCACCGTGTGCCCGCCGGTCTCCAGCAGTGCGGCCAGCTGGGTGCCGATCAGGCCGGAGGAGCCCGTGATCGCGATGGTGCGACGGGGCTGGTCCGCGTAGCGGGCATGGAAGGCGAGGTCGTCGCGCAGCTGACGGGCGCGGAAGGCGAGCAGGCGGCGGACCTGCGACGCGGCCACCGGCGTCAGGCGCTCCAGTCGACGCGGAAGCTCGAGCTCGATGCTGTCGCGGATCGCCGTGCCGTCCCCGTCGGCCTCGAGACGGTGCTCGTGCTGCCAGGTGCGCCACGGGCCATGGACCTGCTGGTCCACGAAACGGCCCGACGAGTCGTGCTCGGCGTGGCGGAGGATCCAGCGGGGGCGCAGCGGATCGGGCAGGACCGGCGGCCCCAGACGGGCCCCGACCAACCGGCCGGCCCGCAGGCCGCCGGCGGCCGGCTCCTCCGCGGAAGCGAGGCCGGGAGGGGTCAGGCGCACGAGCGCTCCAGGCCTGTCGTGCCAGGCCAGGACGTCGGGCTGCGGTTGTGCGATCCGGTGGACGGTCTCGATCCTCACGGCGGCTCCCTGCCTCGCAGAAGTGATGCGGCCACGCTACGCACCGCTCGGGTGCGGGGGAAGGGCGGGGTTCTCGGAAGGGCGGAGTGCGCGGGGGAAGGGCGGGTTATCGGAAGGGCGGAGTGCGCGGGGCGGCGGGACCGCGCGGGTCAGGCGCCGGCCGACGCGGTCCCGGACGCGGGGGGCACCGCCCCGGACGCGGGGGACACGGTCCCGGGCACGAGGGTCACCGCCCCGGAGACGGGGGACACGGCCCCGGGCGCCGTGGCCTCAGTCGGCCGCGCGGGGCGGCCTCCGGGCGGCGTGCCGCCGCGCGGGGCGAGCGAACCGCCGATGCGCAGCACCATCCAGGCCACCGCGATCCACAGCGCCCACGAGGTGAGGTCCAGCAGCCAGGCGGTGCCGGGATCGACGGGTCCCAGCACGTTCTGCTCGATCGCGACGCGGGCGCTGTTGAACAGGGCGTGGCCGAGCACGGCGGCCCAGGCGGTGCCGGAGATCTGGCGCAGCGCCGAGAGCAGCGGGGCGACGGCGACGATCGTGCCCAGGTAGGTCACGGCCTCGCGCGGGGACAGCCCGAGGGCCAGCACGATCGGGGCGTGCCACAGCGCCCAGGCGACGCCGATCAGCAGCGCCGCCGGCCAGAAGCCGAGCGGGGACAGCTCGCGGTGCAGCCAGCCGCGCCATCCCGCCTCCTCGCCGATCGCGAACAGTCCCTGCATGACGAGCACGGCGGGGACAGCGAGCAGCAGGGCCTGCACGGACAGAGCCTCGGCCGCGGGCGGGGCACCCGCCCCGATGCCCACCAGCACCCGGGCCAGCGGCACGGTCACGAAGGCGGCGATCGCGGCGAGGGAAGCGATGGCGAGCACCCGCCAGGAGGGGATCGCGAGCCCCAGGGAGCGCCGGAGGGGCTCTCCGCGGCGGCGCACCACGAGCGCGGCCAGCAGCGGGGAGAGCTGGGCGAGCGGCACCACGAGGCCGAGGGCCGCCTCGGGGATCAGCCCGGTCGCCACAGGCAAGGAGAGGGCGGTGGTGACGGCGAGCGCGATGCCCAGGAAGGCGAGCACGCGGCGCAGGTCAGGGGTCGAGGAGAGAACAGGGGTCGAGGAGAAGGGGGAGCCGGACGGTGAGGCGTCGGTGCGGGACATCAGGCGCTCCTGGGGAGGGATGCGCGGGCTCCGGGAGCGGGCGCCGCGTCGAGGTCCACGCTAGGAACCGGGACCCACCCGCCGGAACCGGGGGATCCGCCCGTCCGGGGTGGGGACATCCCCCGCTCTGCGCGGGGGGCGTCGGCGGAGCCCCAAGGCGGCCCTGCGAAGCCGACCGGCGCGGCACCGAGCACGTTCCCAGCGCCCGCACGGGGCCATGCCGCCCGACGCGTCGGAATCCCGGGACCGTGTTGCCTGGCGCGTCGGAATCTCGGGGCCATGTTGCCTGACGCGTCGGAATCCCGGGACCGTGTTGCCTGGCGCGTCGGAATCTCGGGGCCATGTTGCCTGGCGCGTCGGAATCCCGGGACCGTGTTGCCTGGCGCGTCGGAATCCCGGGGCCGTGCTGCCTGGCGCGTCGGAATCGAGCCCTCTTTCCGACAGCTCAGGCGCCTTGGCCCGCACAGGCGAGGTCAGTGCGCTCGTCCGGGCATGAAGCGACCCCTCGCGCACCTGCCAGAGCTCACCTGCCCTTGCTGCCGTCAAGCCCTGGGGGAGTTCAGCAAGATGACACCGCACGAGGGGTCGCGAACCAGTGTAGCGGCTCCCCCGGCGCCGCTTCGAGCCCATCGGAGAGACCCCGCTCACGACACGCCGCACCGACCGCACACGCCCCTGCGTCCGCCCCGGCGGACCAGGCGCGACGCACCCGCCCGTCGGCGCAGGAGGTCACGACCCGGCAACAGCACGCTGAAAGAAGGCTCAGAACCCCCGCGGTCCGGTAAGTTCCCCCCAGCATCGCACGGTGACTCACCTCACCCCCGCGCGCCATCCCCAGGTGCCGATGACGTCACCGCTTCCCCGATCCCCCAGGAGGGCTTCATGAGCTTCGCCGACATAGTCAGTTCAGTGAACGGGGTGGTGTGGGCCCTGCCCCTCGTCGTCCTGCTCCTCCTGGCCGGCCTCTACTTCTCCCTGCGCACCGCGTTCCTGCAGGTGCGATGCATCCCCGACATGCTCGCCCAGCTCAAGAAGGGCGAGGCGTCCCCGGACGGCACCTCCTCCTTCCAGTCGCTGATGATGTCCCTCGCCGGACGCGTCGGCATGGGCAACATCGGCGGCGTCGCCACCGCGATCGCCCTCGGCGGCCCCGGCGCCGTCTTCTGGATGTGGCTGATCGCCTTCCTCGGCGCCGCGACCTCCTTCATCGAGTGCACGCTGGGACAGATCTACAAGGAGAAGGACCTCGACACCGGCGAGTACCGCGGCGGCCCCGCCTACTACATCGAGAAGGCCTACAAGCACACCAAGGCCGCCCCCGTCTTCCTCGTGTACGCGGTCGTGTTCTCCGTCGTCACCGTCGTGGCCATGTGCTTCTTCCTGCCGGGCGTGCAGGGCAACGGCGTCTCCTCCGCCGTCTTCGAGGCATGGGCCATCCCCCATTGGGTGACTGCCGTGGGCATGGTCATCCTGCTGGCCTTCATCATCATCGGCGGGGTCAAGCGCATCGCCCACTTCGCGGTGATCGTCGTCCCGATCATGGCCGTGCTGTACATCGTCGCGGCGATGATCGTGTTCTTCGTGAACTTCGACCAGATCGGCCACGTCTTCGGCCTCATCTTCTCGAGCGCCTTCGGCGCGCACGCCATCTTCGGCGCGATCGTCGGCAAGGCCATCGAGATGGGAGTCAAGCGCGGCCTCTACTCGAACGAGGCAGGCCAGGGCACGGGCCCTCACGCGGCGGCCGCCGCCGAGGTCTCCCACCCCGCCAAGCAGGGCTTCGCCCAGTCCTTCGCGGTCTACATCGACACCCTGTTCGTGTGCACCGCGACCGCGTTCCTCATCATCTCCACGGACATGTACCAGGTGTTCTCCCCAGACGAGGAGACGGTCCTCTACCAGGGCAGCATCCCTGAGGGCACCGACTACGGCCCCGAGTTCGCGCAGCACGGCTTCGGGACCGTGTTCCAGGGCCTCGGCCCGACCTTCGTGGCGATCGCGCTGTTCTTCTTCGCCTTCACCACGATCGTGGCCTACTACTACATGGCCGAGGTCAACCTGACCTACCTCAACCGCTTCATCCCCAATCGCATGGTGCGTCGCGTCCTGGTGCGCCTCCTGCAGGCCACCATCCTGGTGGCGGTGGTCTACGGCTCGGTCGCCGAGACCGGTGCCGCGTGGGACCTGGGAGACGTCGGCGTGGGCGCGATGGCCTGGCTCAACGTCCTCGCGATCCTCATCATGCAGGGGCCCGCGCTCAAGGCCTTCAAGGACTACCAGCAGCAGAAGAAGGCCGGCAAGGACCCGGACTTCGACCCCCGCCGACTCGGCATCAAGGGTGCCGAGTTCTGGGAGCTGCGTGCCGACGGGCTCATCCGCCATGGCGAGACCGGGGAGGAGCTCCAGAAGACCGTGCAGGGCGACTGACCCCGACGCGGTCCTCGAACACCGCAGCGGGAGTGCCGCTCAGCTCAGGCGGTGCGCCGGGGACTGGGTCTTCGCGGGGTCCGTCTCGGGGAGCTCGCCGAGCACCTCGTCGATGCGGGCCTTCACGTCGGCGTCGAGGGTGACGCCGGCGGCCTTCACGTTCTCGGTGACCTGCTCGGGGCGGGAGGCGCCGATGATGGCGCCGGCGACGTTGTCGTTGCCGAGCACCCAGGCCACCGCGAGCTGCGCCGGGGTGAGGCCGAGCTCCTCGGCGATCGGCAGCAGGCCCTGCACGGCGGTGAGCACCTCGTCGTTCAGGAAGCGCTTGATCATGTCCGCGCCGCCCTTCTCGTCCCGGGCGCGGGAGCCCTCGGGGGCCTCGGCGCCGGGCTTGTACTTGCCGGTGAGGATGCCCTGGGCCACGGGCGACCAGACGATCTGGGAGATGCCGAGCTCGCGCGAGGTGGGGACCACGCGCTCCTCGATCACGCGCCACAGCATCGAGTACTGCGGCTGGTTGGAGACCAGCTGGATGCCGAGCTCGCGGGCCAGCTGGTGGCCGGCGCGCAGCTGGTCCGCGTTCCACTCGGAGACCCCGATGTACAGGGCCTTGCCGGAGTGGACCACGTCGGCGAAGGCCTGCATGGTCTCCTCGAGCGGGGTCGCGTCGTCGTAGCGGTGCGCCTGGTAGAGGTCGACGTAGTCCGTCTGCAGGCGACGCAGCGAGGCGTCGATCGACTCGCGGATGTGCTTGCGGGACAGGCCGGTGTCGTTGTGCCCCTTGGGGCCGGTGGGGAAGTACACCTTGGTGAAGATCTCGAGCGACTCGCGCCGCTCGCCCTTGAGCGCCTCGCCGAGCACGACCTCGGCGGCGGTGTTCGCGTAGGTGTCCGCGGTGTCGAAGGTGCTGATCCCCGCGTCGAGCGCGGCGCGCACGCAGGCGGTGGCGCGCTCGTCCTCGACCTGGGAGGCGTGGGTGAGCCAGTTGCCGTAGATGATCTCGCTGATCTTGAGGCCGCTGCGGCCGAGGTGACGATGCTCCATGCGCTCCACCCTATGCCCGGAGGGAAGGGCCTATCCTGGTGGTGCACGTCACATATCGAGCGCCGCTCGCCCGCGAGGGGACGCCGGACGGGACGGATCGAGACGCCGCCCGTCGGACGGCGATCTCGCGCGACGGCCGCCACGGAAGGGGACGACCATGACCGATTCCTCCACCGCCATCAGCCCGGGCACGCAGCCGGGCCGACCGCCCACGCCCCCGCTCCCCGAGCCCACCGAGAGCGACGACGTCCTCGAGATGGAGCCGACGGTCGAGGGGGAGGACTTCTCCCGCGTCGCCTTCACCCGCGCCGCCGTCGCGCAGATCCAGCGCCTCGTGGACCGCAACGGCCCGCTGATGTTCCACCAGTCCGGGGGCTGCTGCGACGGCTCCTCCCCCATGTGCTACCCCGAGGGCGACTTCCTCACCGGGGACGCCGACGTGAAGATGGGCCACGTCGAGGTGCCGCTGCCGGACGGCGGCTCCTCGCCGCTGGACTTCTGGATGAGCCGCGAGCAGTTCGCCTACTGGCGCCACACCCACCTCACCATCGACCTGGTCGACGGGCGCGGCGGCGGGTTCAGCCTCGAATCGCCCGACGGGAAGAGGTTCCTGACCCGGTCGCGGATGCTCGAGAGCTGAGCGAGGCGGCGCGCAGCCGGAGCTGGACGCACGGGCTCCGCGCCGCCTCGCACGTCGCGCACCGTCGACCGATCCGGCATCCCGTCGACAGCCTGCGGAAGGACCGACCATGACCGACCGACCTGCACCGCCTCGCACGGCCACGACCTCGTCGCAGGGAGCATCCCTGCCTCCTCCCAGCGAGCCACCGATGACCCCACCCGGACAGCCGCCCACGGATCCGCCCACCGATCCGCCGGACGCGCCGCCCTCCGCGCCGCCGGCACCGATCCCGGGCCGGCCGCCTGCCCCCTCCCCCGAGCCCGCCCCGGACCTGCCGACGCAGCCGGAGCAGCCCCCGCCCCCGGAGCCGCCCCCGGGCGCCCCGCCCTCGACGCCGTACTGACCGATCAGCACTGACCGATCAGCTCAGACCCAGCCTCGCCGACCGGGCTGTCGAGATCGAGACGTCGCGATCGGGGCGCTGCGGTCCGGGCGCCACGACCGGGCCGCCCGATCGAGCACGCCCGGCGGCGCGCCGCCGCGACCGGGCCTCAGTCCGGCAGCAGGCCCTCGACCAGGGCGTCGACGATCTCGTCCGTCGGCTCCTGAGGCATCAGCGGTCCGGTGAGCCGGTCCCACAGCAGCCCGTCGATCGCATGATGGAAGAGCGCGACCTCGCGCTCGCCGCCGGGGAAGCCGGCTCGACGGTGGAAGGCGACGTCGGCGGCGAAGCCCTCCCTCCGCCAGCTCCGGAGCGAGGCGGCCACCTCGGGGCGGCGCGTGCTCTCCAGCCGCAGCTCGAACAGCGCGATGGTGACGTGCGGGTCGCGGAGCAGGCGGCGCACGATGTCCCGGAGGTACTCGGCGAAGAGCTCCCGGGTCGGGGGCAGGCCCTCGTGGCGCCGGAGGAACTCCGGCTCCGGGGTGAGCCGCTGCCCGATCCGCTCCACCAGTCCGTCGATCAGCGCGGCCCGGGAGCGGAAGTAGTTCGAGGCGGTGCCCAGGGGCACCCCGGCCGCGCGGTCCACCGCACGGTGGGTGAGACCGCGCGCGCCGTCCGCGGCGAGCACTCGCAGCCCGGCGTCGGCGAGGAGCCTGCGACGTTCCTGATTGGGGGGCACGGGAAAAGCGTAGCGCTCACCACAACACCTGTCGTACCCTTCCTCCACGACAGCCGTTGTGGTCATCACCGACGGCGACGCCCCCGACGTCAGGAGCAACGATGCGAGAACTCGTGTACTACGTGGCAGTGAGCCTGGACGGCTACATCGCCGGTCCGCAGCACCAGTTCGACGACTTCCTCGTCGAGGGCGATCACATGGAGGGGATCAACGAGGAGTTCGCCGACGCGATCCCCACGGACATCGCGGCGCACCTCGGGATCCCCCAGCACGGTGAGCGGTTCGACACCGTGCTCATGGGCGCGAACACCCACGCCGTCGGCCTCCCGCAGATGCCCAGCCCCTACCGGCACCTCGAGCAGGTGGTGTTCACCCACCGCGACCTGCCGCCGGGCGAGAACCTGCGGGTGACCGCGGAGGATCCGGTCGCCGTGGTGCGGGCGCTGAAGCAGCGGCCGGGGGCCGACATCTGGCTGTGCGGCGGCGGGCTCCTCGCCGCCCAGCTGCACGGCGAGATCGACCGGCTCGTGCTCAAGCGCCAGCCCCTGCTGTTCGGCGGCGGGATCCCGCTGTTCGCTCCGGGCGACTTCGCGCCGGAGCTCTGGGAGCACGAGCGGACCCGCACCTTCGAGAGCGGCGTGAGCCTCACCGAGTACGCGCGGCGACGCTGACGCATCACCCTGCCGGACTGCGCCGTGTCCGTCCTGCGAACATGCGCGTCCGCTGCGGACCTGGAGCACCTCGCGCCGCGCCGCCTAGCCTCGAAGAGCACGATCCGACAGCTGCTCCCACTCACGGAAGGGTCGATGATGACCACCCTCTCCAGCACCCACACCGATCCCGACACCCTGGCCGACACCTACGACGAACAGGGCTACGTCCTGGTCAAGGGCCTTCTCAGCCCCGAGGAGGCGGCCGAGCACCGCGCCCGGAGCCACGAGCTCATCGCCGCCCTGGACCGCGGGGACGACCCCACCTGGGACGCCGCGTCCGAGATCGCCATGGGCCGCGCGACCAGCCTGCAGCACCTGCACGACGCGCAGTTCTACGACGCCGCCTTCACCCGGCTGCTCACCGACCCTCGCTTCACCGACGTGGCGGCGGCCGTGCTGCGCACCCCGAACGTGCAGCTGCACCACACCAAGATGTTCATCAAGCCGCCGGAGAACGGCTCCCCGTTCCCGCCGCATCAGGACCACCCGTTCTTCCCCCACACCCACCATCGCGTCGCCGCCGCGATCTTCCACTTCGACGATGCCCCGGACGTGAAGGGCTGCGTGCGCATCGCGCCCGGCAGCCATCGGGCCGGCCCCCGCGAGCACGACCCGCAGGGCAGCCACCACCTGCCCGACTTCCCCCTCGAGGAGCTGGTGCCGATGGAGGCGGAGGCCGGGGACGTCCTGTTCTTCACCTACCTCACCGTGCACAGCTCGGGCGTGAACCTCAGCGACGAGGCCCGCACCACCTGGCTGGTCCAGTTCCGCGATCCGGCGGATCCGCCGCTGACCGATCAGCACACCCATTCCCTCGGCCAGGGCCTCATGCTCGCCGGGACCGACCCCACCGGGCGCGCCGGCAGGGCATGATGCCTCTGTGAGACTCGACCTCGTCGCCGGGGCGACGACTTTCGACGACCTCACCGGCCTGCTCGCGGCCGGTGAGGTCGACGGCTTCGCGGTGGACTTCCTGAGCTGGGGCTTCTATGTGCCCCATGTGTGGCGGAACCACGCCCACACCCATTCCTTCCACGAGGTGTGCCTGGCCTACGCGGGGTCCGGGACCTTCACCGTGGACGGCACGCGGCACACCGTGCGCGCCGGCAGCGTGTTCCTGGCCCGACCGGGAGAGGTGCACGAGATCGTCTCGCATCCGGTCGACGGGCTGGGCATCGCCTTCTGGGGCATCGCCCTGCAGCCCGCGGGTGCCTCCCCTGCCGCGTCACCGGGATGGTGGAGCGGCCTGCTGCGTGAGGACCGCCCGCGCATCTCGCAGGCGCTGGGGTCGCTGCCCGCGCTCATCGCAGCGCTGGCCGCCGAAGCGGGCTCACCGAGGGCCGGGGTCGGCGACCAGGTGAGAGCCCTGGGCGGCGCGCTCGTGATCGAGACCGGCCGGGCGTTCGCGAGGACGGAGGACCTGGCCGTGGCGTTGGACCCGACCGCGCGCTCCACCTCGAGCGTCGCCGCCATGGAGAGGCACCTCGCGGACAACCTCGAGCGCCCGCTGCGGGTGGAGGACATCGCCGGGGTCGTCCACCTCTCCTCCCGGCACGCGGCGCGGCTGTTCTCCGCCGCCACCGGGGAGTCCTTGATGGCGGCCCTGCGCCGGATGCGGCTCGAGCGCGGCGCGCACCTTCTGCTGGAGTCCGACGAGCCCGTGGCGCACATCGCGCGGTCCTGCGGCTATCCCGAGGTGCGCCCGTTCATCACCGCCTTCCGCCGTCGCTACGGGCAGCCGCCCGGAGCTTTCCGCGCCCACGGCGGCACCCGACACCTGTAGGCGGAGAGAAGCACCCGTCGCCCGGCTCGTCGGCGCGCACCCCCGCCCCGCCTCGAGGATCGCGCGATGTCACAGATCCTCGCCGGGCGGTGTCTCCACGGCGACGAGCCCGCCCGGGCCGAGGAGAGGAACTGCCATGTCCGCGATCACGCCCCTGCACTCCGCCCCGCCGGCGCGTCCCGCCGCCCGGGTCCCGCTGGACCTCGACGGGCCCGTCGAGCGGGTCGCGAGCTGGGCGGCCCGTCGGCTGTACGGGAAGGTGCTCGACCCGCTGCGGGCCTCCTTCCACCATCGCGGGGTGCTGCTCTCCTCGCTCGTGCTCGAGGCCACCGCTTCCCGCTGGAAGACGCTCTCCCCCACCCTGAACGCCCTGGCCGTGATGGTGGTGGCCCGCGAGATCGGCTGCTCCTGGTGCATGGACTTCGGCTACTGGGAGCAGCACCACCGCGGGGTGGACCCGCGCAAGCTCCGCGGCATCGGGCAGTGGCGCACGAGCGAGGTCTACACCCCGCTCGAGCGCGCGGTGCTCGAGTACGCGGTGGCCGCGACGCAGACCCCGTCGTCCGTCACCGACGCAATGGTCGAACGCCTGCGGGAGGATCTCAGCGACGCCCAGGTGGTCGAGCTGGCCGCCCTGGTCTCGCTCGAGAACCACCGCTCGCGCACCAACGCGGGGCTGGGCCTGACCAGCCAGGGGTTCGCCGAGGACTGCGACGTACCCTGGGCCGCAGAGGATTGAGACCGCCTGCCGGCGCGGATCGCGGAGGACTCCCATGAGCACCACGCCCACCGACCACCAGAGCGCCTTCATCGCGCACCGCCGCGCTCTGCTCGGGGCCGCGTACAGGGTGCTCGGCACCGTGGCCGACAGCGAGGACGCGGTGCAGGAGACCTGGCTGCGCTGGCAGGAGGTGGACCTCGCGACGGTGCGGGACCCGCGGGCGTACCTGCTCTCCGCGGTGACGCGCACGGCGCTGAACATCGTGCGCACCCGCGACCGACGGCGCGAGGAGTACATCGGCCCGTGGCTGCCCGAGCCCGTCTCCACCGATGTCGCCACGGACCCGGGCCGCGCCGCGGAGGTCGCCGACGAGGTCTCGCTCGCGCTGCTGGTGGTGCTCGAGTCGCTCTCCCCGCTCGAGCGCGCCGCCTTCGTGCTGCGCGAGGTGTTCGCCCTCCCCTACCCGGAGGTGGCCTCCGCCCTCGAACGGTCCGAGGCCGCGGTGCGGCAGCTGGTCCGTCGCGCCCGGACGCACGTCCACGAACGCGCGCCCCGCCATCCGGCCGACGAGGCGACGCATCGCGCACTGACCACCGCGTTCCTCGAGGCCGCCGAGGGCCGGACGCCGCTGGAGGAGATGGTCGCGGTGCTCTCCCCCGAGGTGGTGCTGACCACCGATGCGGGCGGGCGGGCGAAGGCGGCGCTGCGGCCCGTCCGCGGGGTCGGGAAGGTGCTCCCCTTCATCGCCGGCGTGCTGGCCAAGCCCGAGGTGGAGGCGCTGTCGTGGGCGATCCACGAGGTCAACGGGCGCCCGGCGCTGGTGGGCTTCGAGGGCGCACGGATCGACTGCGTGGTCTGGGTCGAGGCCGACGGCGGCGCGGTCACCCGGATCGACATGATCCGCAATCCCGAGAAGCTCGGCGCCATCCGCCTCTGATCAGAGCCGCGGCGGCGCGGCGCAGCCGTCCGCCTCGCCTCCCGCTTGCCGCAGCGAGAGCTCGCGCTGCGCCAGCAGCCGCAGGGCGAGGAGCACGGGCTCCAGCATCACGGTGCCGACGACGACGCGGCGCACCGCCCCCTCCGGCTCCTGGGGCACCGAGGCCACATCGAGACGGGCCACCTGTTCCATCGCGTCCGCGTACTCGTCCAGCAGCTCCGCATCGAGCGAGACCCCTGCCTGGTCACAGGCCTGCCAGGCTCGCTCGAGCCGCGCGATGACGAGGTCCCCGGGGAATGCCGTCCAGCCGCGCTCGCGCACCCAGTCCTCGGCGGCGGCGCGGGGGGCGCCGTGGCCGGTGGGAGCCGGTCCGTCCTGGCCGACGGTCACAGGCGCGGCGATCGCGTCGCCGGATCCTGCGGCCACGGGGCGGGCGTCCGGGACGTCCTCGCGCAGCAGGGCGTCCTGCGCCGTGGCCAGCACGTCCAGCCGCGCCGGTTCCGGAGCGTCGATCACCTCGACCACGCGTCGCACCGCCGCGATGCCGAGCCCGCCCGCATCGGTGAGCGCACGCACCAGACGCACCCGGGCGACGTGGGAGTCGTCGTACTCGGCCCCGGTGCGGGAGGTGCGGCGACCAGGGGCGAGCAGCCCCTCGCGCAGGTAGTACTTGAGGGTTCCGACGGGGACGTCGGTGCGGGCGGAGAGCTCGGAGATCCTCATCGGGCTCCTTCCGATAGACGGGACGGGGGACGGGCTGGACGGGTGACGGGCGGGACGGGTGGGGCTTGACGGGTGGGGCTTGACGGCTGCGCCCGTCGGCCGCACGATTGGAAAGTATCACTTTCTAGATGGAACGAGATACCGCCCATGCCCACGCACACCGCCCCCGCCTCGCCCCGGCCTCCGAACCTCACCCACGGCCCCGTCGACTCCCTGGTCGTCTTCCACATCGGCATGACGATCCACCGCCCCTGGCGTCCGGATCTGTGGGGCCCGGTCTTCGCCGCGATGCCGCGGATGCTCGCGGAGCTGCACCGCCACCGCGCCGCTGCCGAACGCGGCGAGGCCGAGGACCTCGGCTTCCTCGACGCCGCCACCCTCATGGGCGCGAAGGGCCCCTGGGTGGTCCAGTACTGGAAGAGCACCGAGCACCTCTACGCCTACGCGCGAATGGGCTCGCGCGCACACCTTCCGGCCTGGAAGGCGTTCAACGCGGCCGCCCGCAAGCACCCCGGCGCAGTGGGGATCTGGCATGAGACCTATGCGGTGGATCCGGAGGGGATCGAGACCTTCTACGGCAACGGCGCGACGGTGGGGCTCGCGAAGGCCGTCGGCTCCGTCCCCGTCGGGAGCCGCGGCCGCACCGCCCGGCAGCGCCTGGGCACCGCCTGAGCGCCCGCCGGCACCCCGGCCCGATCCGGAGAGCGGCTCGGACCTCGCCGATCGAGGATCCCGAGCCCGCCCGGGCATACGGCGAACCCCGACCTGCCGAGGATGTGATCACGCATTCGGCGAGAGCCCCGTCCCGGCGCCCCGCCCGCGCACCCTGGGCCGGTGGTCCACCGCATCGAGGGGGCGCTGTTCTCCCTCGATCGTGAAGCCGTTGTCGTGGATGAGCTCGAGGTCGGCTGCCGCGGCCTGCCCTTCCGCGGTGAGGTAGTCCCCGAGGAACATCGAGTTCGCGACGTGCAGGGCGAGCCCCTGCAGGCTCCGCAGGTGCGTCTCGCGGCCGCCCGCCAGGCGGATCTCCGTGCTCGGACACGTCAGTCGGGCGAGGGCGACGATCTTCAGGCACTGCACCGGGGTCAGGTCCCATCGCCCTTCCATCGGCGTGCCGTCGAAGGGCACCAGGAAGTTGATCGGGATCGACTCCGAACCCAGCTCGCGCAGGGCGAAGAGGGCCTCGACGACCTGTTCATCGGACTCGCCCATCCCCACGATCAGACCGCTGCACGGCGACACCCCGGCTCGCTTGACCCTGGCGATCGTCGCGAGACGATCCTGATAGCTGTGGGTGGTCACGATCTCGTCGTGGAAGGACTCCGCGGTGTTGATGTTGTGGTTGTAGGCATCGACCCCGGACTCGGCGAGGCGCTCCGCCTGGCCGTCCTTCAACAGGCCCAGACAGGCGCACACCTCGAGGTCCGGGTACTGCTGTCTGAGCTGTGCGGCGATGCCCGAGACCCGCTCGACGTCGCGAGGCAGGGGGCCCCGACCGCTGGCGACCAGGCAGACGCGCGCGGCACCACCGGCGATGCCCGCTTCCGCCTGATGCACGGCCTCGTCCTGCGCGAGCCAGCTGTACTTCACGATGGGCGCGGTGGATCCGAGCGCCTGGGAGCAGTACGAACAGTTCTCCTGACAGAGCCCCGATTTCAGGTTCACCAGGTAGTTCAGCTTGACGCGGTGGCCGAAGTGCCGTCGCCGCAAGGCGCTCGCGGCCGTGACGAGGTCGAGCAGCTCGGAATCCGGAGCGCGCAGGATCTCGAGGGCCGAGCCGGCGTCGAGCTGCGCCCCTTCGTCGATGTCGAGAGCGAGGGCGGCGTAGTCCATCACCACCCGCCCTCGTCGACCCCCGGCGAGATCCTGTCGACGAGCCTCCACGCGGTGGGCAGCAGTGCGCTCAGCGCCAGGACCTTGAGGGCGTCCCCGAGGAGGAAGGGGACGACGCCGAGCATCACGGCCTGCCCCAGGCCGACCCCCAGGGACGCGGCCAGCCAGGGCACGCCGCACACGTACAGCGTGATGCTGCCGAGCGCGCCCATCGCGAGCGTGGTGCCCACCCTGCGATCCGCCCGACGGCGGGCCAGCTGCCCCACGACGGCCGCGGCGATGACGAAGCCGACCACGTATCCGAAGGTCGGGAACGAGACCCCCGACTGCCCGTCGGAGAAGATCGGGGCTCCCAGTGCGCCGATCACCAGATACAGGCCCGCACTGAGGGCGCCGCGGAGCGCGCCCAGCGATGCGCCGGTGGCCAGGACGGCGAACGTGGACAGGGCGATAGGCACGGGCGTGAACGGCAGCGGGACCACCACGAACGCGGACAGCGTGATGAACGCCGTCCCTCCGAGCACGAGCACGGCGTCGCGGGCGATGCTCGCCCGCCGGACGTCGGCGAGATAGACCCCTCGCGGCGCAAGGACCTGACTGGACACGATGCCTCCTGAACACTGTTCATTGAACGATGTTCAGGACCGTACCACGACCGGGCGGACCAGCGTGCACGGGGTACAGTGGCCGGCATGCAGAACGCGAGGCTGACGAGGGATGACGTCGCCAGGGCGGCTCTTCGCATCCTCGACGAGCTCGGCCTGCCGGACCTCACCATGCGTCGGCTGGCCGCCGAGCTGAACGTTCGACCGAGCGCGCTGTACTGGCACTTCCCCAACAAGCAGACCCTGCTGGCCGATCTCGCAGATCGCATCGTCACCCGGAGGCATCCCGCCGAGTCGGCCTCGGGATGGGACGGACGGCTGCGCGCGGAGGCCTTCGTGCTCCGCGACGCGCTCCTGGCGTACCGGGACAGCGCGGAGATCGTCTCCAGCTCACTGGCCCTCGGACTCGGCGAGAACCCTGCGCACGCGAGGCTCCGTCAGGCCCTCGACTCCAGCCCGTTCGACGCCGAATCCGCCGATCGAGCGGCCACGACCATGCTGCACTTCCTCCTGGGGCACGTCTCGCTGGAGCAGCAGCGGCTCCAGTACGACAGCCTGGGAGCCCGATCCGGTGAGCCGGTCACGCTGGAATCCCATGAGGGCGACTTCCGCTTCGGTGTCGACATCCTGATCGCGGGGCTCCGCGACCGGGCCTCGGCGGACTCGCCGGCGCCGTCCTGACGCGTCCGCGGACCTGCTCCTCGGGCCGACGGCCGGCGAGGGCGGACCGCTCAGGAGAACACGCGCTCCAGCCAGTCCTTCCACGCCTGCTCGGTCGCCTCACGGTCGACGTCCTCGTAGAGGTAGTGCCCGATCGCGAGGGGCATCCCCATCGCCGACATCTCGTGGAAGCGGTAGAGGCCGTCGGCCGTGCGCAGGGCGAGGAAGTCGTAGCCGGGATAGGCGAAGTCGACCACGCCCTCGAGGACCGGCAGTCCCTCCGGCGCGAGGCGGAGCCGCTGCCCCTGCGCGAACGGCCCCTCGGCGCCGAGCGCCTCCATGAGCTGCGCCCAGGCGCCCGGGGCGGCCGAGGACTCGGGCCCCTGCGCGGTGACGAAGACCGCTGGGCGGCCGGCGAAGTGCCGGAGGTACTGGGCCAGGGTGTGCAGGTACATGTCCCAGCCGTAGGCGGTCATCTCGCCGAAGTCGAACTCGGCGTCCCAGTCGTCGCCGAGGTAGCCGCTGTGGACGAATGTGAGGGTGGTGGTGCCGTCGTCCGCGGTGGAGAGCAGGTACTCGAAGGCGTGGAAGGCGCCGTTCTCGGCCTCGGGGGTGCGCACGGCCAGGCGTCGGTTCTCCTCCTCCTCGACCTCCATCCCCTCCATGGACTCATACGGGTCCGGGGACCAGGCGGCCTGGCCCTCCTGGGTGGCGATCGCGTGCCACACCTGCTCCGGGGTCGCCTCCAGGACGACGTCCTTGCGGATCTCGAAGCTCCTGCGGATCTCGGCGTTCTCGGCGTTCTCGGCGTTCTCGGCGTTCTCGGCGTTCTCGGCGTTCTCGGCGTTCTCGGCGTTCTCGGCGTTCTCGGCGTTCTCGGACATGGGGGCACTCCTCAGTGGTCGGTCGGGTCGGAGTCGATGGCCGGACCGGGGTCGTCGACGGAGACGGGGTCGTCAGGGACATCGGGGTCGTCAGGGGCGTCGGGCATGCCGGCAGGGACCGCGGGGTGCAGGGCGACGACCAGTCGGTGCAGCTTCCCGCTCCCCTCCGTCCGTGGGGAGCGCTTCGTGTGATGCCGGCGCAGGAGCTCGGCCACCGCCTCGGAGAGCTCCTCGGCGAAGGCGGCGCGGTCCGCCGCGGAGGCGAAGCGGACCTCTCCGTCGATCGCGAAGGTCGCCACCGGCCTGTGCGCCTGCTGCGCGCCGCGCAGCAGCGTGCCCACGTCCCGCACCAGCCGGGAGGCCAGGGCCAGCATCCAGCGGGCGGAGAGCCGATCCGGTGCGAGCGTCGCATCGGGCTGCACCTGCCCCAGGGTGGCCGGCGAGATCACGTACGACGCCGCGGTGGTCCGCAGGATCCGCTCGGTGAAGTTCCCTCGGCGGCGCTCCTCGACCAGTTCGATCAATCCGTGCCGCTCGAGGATCCTCAGGTGGTAGTTGATCTTCTGGCGCGGGATCCCGAGCCGGGCGGCGACCGTCGAGGCGGAGCCGGGCTCGGTCAGGGCCGCCAGCAGCCGCCGGCGCATGGGGTCGAGGGACGCCTCGGCGGCGGCCGGGTCCTCGATCATCGTCACCTCGTGCATGCCGTCAGTCTCCCTCTGGACAAATATTCTTGTCAAGAAGGACGGTGGACGGATCGGCACGGACCGTGCGATCTCGCGTTCGGAGGCGCACCACGGGCCCTGCGCCCCGCCGAGGCTCGATCACACGGCCGCGTCCCCGTCCGCGGGGTCCACCAGACCGGTGCGGTAGGCGATCACCACCGCCTGGGTGCGGTCGCGGGCACCGAGCTTGCCCAGCAGGTTCGCGACATGGGTGCGCACGGTCTCGACGCCGAGGTGCAGGGCGCCGGCGATCTCCGCGTTGGTCATGCCCCGGGCGATGCGTGCCAGCACCTCCGTCTCACGCTCGGTGAGCGGCGGGCCCGGATACGACGCGGTGCGGGCGCGGGGTCGCAGCAGGTCCCGCACCGCGTCCGGGAACAGCAGGCTGGTCCCACGGCCGACGGTGCGCACCGCCTGCACCATCTCGGCGGCCGACGCCCGCTTGAGCAGGAACCCGGACGCCCCGACGAGCAGGGCGTCGGTGACGTGCTCGTCGTGCTCGAAGGTCGTCACGACCAGCACCTTCGGCGGATCGGGAAGGCGCAGCAGCAGCTCCGTGGCGCGCAGCCCGTCGATCCCGGGCATCCGCACGTCCATGCACACGAGATCGGGACGGGCGGTGCGGACGACGCTCACGGCGCGGGAGCCGTCGCCGGCCTCGCCGACGATCTCGAGGTCCGGTTCCGCGCCGATGATCATCGCGAGCCCCTGGCGGACCAGCGGCTCGTCGTCGACGACCACCACCCGCAGCGGGGGCTCGATGGGCGGGGTCTCGCTGGGTGTGGGCTCTGTGGGTGGGGGCTCTGTGGGCGGGGTGGTCATCGTGGGGGTCCTTCCCTCAGCAGCGGCAGGTCGACGGATGCGCTCCAGTGCCTGCCGTCGGGTCCGGCACGCAGGGTGCCGCCGAGCAGCTCGGCGCGCTCGCGAAGGCCGGCGAGTCCGCGGCCGCCCGTGGCTCGCGGTGCCTCGTCGCCATCGCGACGGTCGACGTCGGGACCGGCATCATCGTGACCGGCGCCGTCGGGACCGACACCACCGGGATCGGCACCATCGGGACCGTCATCATCGTGACCGTCGCCGTCGGGGCGGAGCGCATTCCTGACGAGCAGGCGCACGCGATCGTCCTCGCTCGTCAGGGCGAGGTCCACGGGTCCCGATGCTCCGTGCCGGTGCGCATTGCTGAGCAGCTCGGAGACGCAGCGCAGCAGCTGGGAGCGCTGGAGCTCCGCAAGACCCTCCGGCAGGGCGATGCGGGAGCGCAGCTCCATGCCCGCCGCGCGGTGCGCAGCCAGCAGCTGCTCGAGGTCGGCGAGCGGAGCCGTGCCCCCGTCGGCGAGCGGAGCCATGCCCCCGTCGGCGAGCGGAGCCGGGCGCCCGTCGGCGAGCGGTGCCGGCGTCCTCCCTGCGGCGCGGTCCCGGGGCTTCGAGCGTCCGTCGGCTCCGGCGCCGCTGCGCTCCTCGTCCCGCAGCAGTGCGAGCATCCCGTCGAGCTCCCCGGTCGCGCCCCGCGCCGTGGCCTCGATCGCCTCCAGCGCCTGGGCGACGGCCTGCGGATCCCGGTGCTGGAGCCTCCGAGCCGCCGCGGCCTGCACGCTCACGATCGTCAGCGCGTGTCCGATGCCGTCGTGCAGCTCGCGGGCGACGCGGGTGCGCTCCGCCTCCCGAGCGACGCGCTGCTGCGCGAGCTCGAGCCTGTCGCCGGTCGTCGGCCCCAGCACGTGCGGAGCGAGGCGGGCGAGCAGCGCCCCCGTCGGCCACCACAGCACGGCGGAGACCGCCCCGATCAGCAGCGCGAGCACGATCACGGCCGCACGGCCGACGGTGTCGGCGGGCACCGCCACCCCCGAGCCCATGGAGCGGCCGGCCAGGTTCTCGACGATGACGAGCACCGCCGAGGGCAGGAAGGTCAGCAGCAGCACCGCGATCAGCAGCCCGGTCGCCAGGTGCAGGAGCACCCAGGCGCAGGTGCGCAGGTGGTGAGCGGGGCGGGGCCGGCGGGGGACGAGCAGCTCACCGTCGGCGCCCAGCATGGAGCGGGCACCGGTCACCTCGAGCTCGCGCACCCCCGGCACCAGGCCGAGCGCTCCGCCGAGGAGCAGGCACGTCGGCACCAGCAGCCAGGTCACGGCGGCCAGTGCAGCGATCCCGCCCCTGGTGAGCACGACCGCGAAGACCACCACCAGCAGGACCACCGCGAGGCCGATGGCGGCACCCGCCATCAGCCACGCGAAGCGGCGGCCCTGCCGTCGGATGGTCTCCATCCCGCCATCCTTCTCGATCATGCCCTCGCCGCGCCAGCGACATCCGGTGCAGCGCCATCGCAGGCGGCGCCGTCGGGGAGGGAGCCGTCGTCGGGGAGGGAGCCGTCGTCGGTGCCGCCCTCCAGGGAGCGTCGGTGCCCGACATAGCCCCAGACCGCGAGCCCCAGGGCCGGGCCCCAGAACCAGCAGGGGAACACCAGGGCGAAGACCAGCACCGTGACCGCGCCCTGCGAGGCCACGCCGACCAGCAGCGGCACGGCCGCGAAGGTGAGCAGGGCGGCGACCGCTCCCCCGGGCACGGCGGCAGCGGCCACCGGCACGGGCCGTCCCGCGAGCACCGGCATCCACCGCGGGAACACCTCGCCCCACGGGAGGATCAGCCCGAGGGTCAGGATGATCCCGAGCCAGCCTCCCGTGGAGAGCAGCAGCCCCTGCAGGCGCACGGCGAGGTCCATCGCGTGCTCGCCGCCGAGCAGCGGCCACGGGGTGAGCCAGGTCAGGCGCAGCAGCGCGTAGGGCGCCGGTCCGCAGGCGGCGAGCACGGTGAGCGGGATCCGGTGACGGGTGGCCCAGGCGGTCCCGCGCGCCGCGGCGCCGGTGCCGCGCAGCGCCGCAGTCGCGGCGGCGAGCCAGGTCGCGCCCAGCCCCACCAGCAGCAGGGTCAGGCCGATGGGAGCGAAGTCCGCGATGAGCGCCGGGGCGAGGTAGCCGACGAGCTCACCGATCGCCGGCCCCAGCAGGAGAGCCCCTGCACCGAGGCCGAGCACGGTCGCGGCCGAGACCGCGAGGCGCGCTCGCGGATAGCGGCGGATCACCTGCACCACCAGCAGCGCCACGATCAGCGGCATCGACACGGCGAGCAGGTAGCCGGCGGTCGCGAGAGTGGACATGCCGCCCATCGCCACCCCGCCGACGACGCCGAGCACGGTTCCGATCCCGGTCAGCGCCGAGCGGGGCAGGGCCCCGGCATGCGCGGTGAGCGAGGTCGCGACGCCGAGGAGCGCGGCGAGCGTCAGGACGACGGCGGTCGGGGCGGGTCCGACGAGGGTCCCCAGCAGGGTCTCGGCGAGGACGTCGGCGATCGGTCCGCGGCCGGGCAGGAGCAGCTCGAGCACCCCCAGGGCAGCAGCGACGACGCTGGTCAGGAGCGTGCCGAGCAGCAGCGGGCGAGGCACGGGCGACCGCAGGCGGCCACCGGGTCGGGCGGGGTCGTCGGGCTGGGCGGAGGCGGAGGCTCGGGCGAGGTCGGAGGACCGGGCGGGGGGCGCGGGTCGGGAGGAGCGACGGGATCCGACGGACGTCGCAGCGGGCGGTGGGTTCACGGTGTTGTCCATGGCTCGAGCCTCGCCGAGCCGCGGCCCCGTGCCCTCCCCCGCACGGGGGAACCCGCTCCCCCGGACAGGGCGATCGCGTCCCGTCCCAGGGCAGGGGCCAGAGCCAGGGCGGGAGCCAGGACCAGGGACAGGGACAGGGCTGAAGGATCGGGCGCACGGGTGCACGGTGCACGGGTGCTCGGGGACTTCGGGTGCAGCGTCCCGTGGTCGGCCGCTGGCGTCAGGGCGCGGAGCACGCCGATACGTCCACCGCCCTCGCTCCTGCGCCAGCTGGTGACCACGGGGCCGGAGAGGGCACGGCCCCCAGGCGACCACGCCCGGCGGAGACCACACCCGCCGGCGGTCCCGGGGTGCGAGGGAGGCCCGGGCCATCAGGCGACCACACCCGCCGGCGGTCTCAGGGTGCGAGGAAGGTCCGGGGCAGCAGCCGCTCGACCCCGGGCAGGGAGAACCCCCGACGGAGCAGCTGCTGGAGCCGCAGCCGGGCAGGGCTCGACGGGGTGAAGAAGGCGGCGGTGCGGCGCCCGGCCCGCTGCGTCTTCTCGACCGTCGGCCGCCACGCCCGCTCGTACTCCGCCAGCCCCGCCTCGACGTGGGGTCCGCTCGCGCGCAGGCTCCGGGCCAGGGCCTCCGCACCGCCGATCGCGAGGGAGGTGCCCAGGCCCGCCAGGAGGGACGGGGCGTGGGCCGCGTCCCCGGCCAGCACCACCCGGCCCCGGCTCCAGCGCGGGGCGATCGCCTGCGCGACGAGGTCGTCGTAGAAGCTCTCCGGGGCGTGTTCGAGAGCCCGGTCCACCTGGGGGTGCAGTCCCGCGAAGTCCGCCTGCAGCCGCTCCCGATCCGGGGTCGGGCGCTGCGTGGAGGAGGGATCGACCCGCTCGGCGAGCATCACGCCGACCCGGGCGGCATCGGCCGCGTAGGCCCAGCCCACCCGCCCCACGGTGTCGGTCATCAGCATCCGCTCCCCCAGCTCGGCGGCGAGCTGCGGGTCCTCGTAGAGATAGCTCGCGACCCGGTAGCCCATCGGCACGATCGGGCCGTGGCCCGGGGCGACCATCCCGCGGACCGCGGAGCGCACCCCGTCGCAGGCGACCACCAGATCCGACTCGATGACGGTGCCGTCGGCGAGCTCGACCACGGCGCGTCGTGCGGAGGCCGCGCCGACGAGCCCCGCATCGCGCACGGCGACCACCGGGGCGCCGTAGCGCAGCTCGACCGACGGCGGCAGCACCGCCAGCAGGCCCAGCTCCACCTCCGGGCGGAGGATCGAGAAGTACCGCCCGCCGAGCGCCGCGGCGAGCGGGCCCACGTCGATACGGCCGGTCTCCCGCCCGTCCGGGCCCGCATAGCGCACGCCCTCGAAGGCGTGGCCGCGAGCGCGCAGCTCCTCGATGATCCCCATCCGTTCGGCGGCGACGAAGCCGGGGCCGAAGAAGTCGATCATGTAGCCGCCTCCGCGCGGGCCCGAGGAGGACTCCAGCACGGTCACGGTGTGGTCGGGGGCGAGCTGGTGGGCGAGGGCGAGGCCGGCGATGCCGCCGCCGATGAGGGTGACGTCCATGCTCCGACGCTATCGAGCGCGCACCCGGCGGGCCATGAGGTTTTCCTCCGGGTTCGTGACCGCTCAGCGCCGCGGAGGGCCCGTGAGCCGATATGCACCCCGCGACCCGGTGCGCGCAACGAAGCGGGGGGAATGAGGGCGCCATTCCC
>NZ_JBQSWB010000023.1:0-40924 GCF_052446295.1 Brachybacterium sp. AOP43-C2-M15 | reverse complement strand
TGGGGAGGGTCGGCCGGGTGCTGCGCGGAGGCGCTGGCAGGGGCCCGGCAGACGCGCCGCCCGCCGCGCATTCAGCGGCCGGCCGGCAGATGACTGCATCCCGTGCATCCCACGTCAGGCGCGGCCTCGGCGTTCGTCCGCTCACCTCAGGACCTCCGGCGCCTCCGGGAGGTGCACCACCCCGGTAGACTCGGCGATCGGATCAGCGTCCGGACCTCGAGGGTGCGGCGCGGGTCCTGGAGCGGAGTTCCGCCCCGCGCACACCGCACATCATGTTCCGGGGCACCCTTGCGGTGCACCCGTCGAGGACCAGGAGAGTCATGCCGTCCACGCTGCCGGGCGTTCCCGACATCGATGAGGATCTCGCGACGAGCATCGTCGAGCGCCTCGGTGCCATCGAGGATCGTCTGCGTGCGTCCGTGGCCACGTCGGACGACATGGTCCGATGGACCGGGCGTCACCTCATGGACGCCGGCGGCAAGCGGGTGCGTCCGATGCTCGTCCTCCTCGCAGCCTCGCTCGGTGACGTCGATGCCGAAGGCGTCCTGGACGCCGCGGTGCTGGTCGAGCTGACGCACCTGGCGAGCCTCTACCACGACGACGTCATGGACTCCGCGGCCACGCGACGCGGCACCGACAGCGCCCACGCGCTCTGGGGGAACAACGTCGCGATCCTGACCGGAGACTTCCTCTTCGCGCGGGCCAGCGGTCTCAGCGCCCGGATCGGGGCGGACGCAGTGCGTCTGCACTCGGAGACCTTCGAGCGGCTCTGTCTCGGCCAGCTCCACGAGACCGTGGGTCCGACACCGCAGGACGATCCCTTCGAGCACTACCTCTCGGTCCTCTCGGACAAGACAGCCTCCCTGCTCGCTCTCGCCGGTGCCCTCGGCGCGTCCCTGGCGGGTGCCCCCGCAGGGTCGGACGACGTCATGCGTCGCTACGGGGAGAAGGTCGGGGTCGCGTTTCAGCTCGCCGATGATGTTCTCGATCTCGAGAGCGACATGGAGACCAGCGGCAAGACACCCGGCGTGGATCTGCGCGAGGGCGTACCGACCATGCCCACGCTGCTCGTGCGTCGTCGCGCGGCGACGGAGCAGGACCCGCGCAGCGTCGACATCGTGCGGCGCCTCGACGGGGACCTGAGCTCGGAGGCGGCTCTCGACGAGCTCGTCGGCCTGCTGCGTGCGGATCCGGCTCTCGAGGAGACCCGGGAGCTGGCCCGTCGGACGGCGGACGAGGCAGTGGAGATCCTCTCCGATCTGCCTGCCGGGCCCGTGCGCGATGCCCTGACGGCCTTCACCACGACGCTGGTGCGCCGGCAGCGCTGAGAGCCCCCGTCCCGGTCACGATTTGTGCATTGTGACCTGCGAGTTCCAGTGGACGTGACCGGTTGCTCGTGGTGCTGAGCGCTCCCTGCTAGTACCCTGGTCGAGGTCGCGCGCGCGACCGGGCCGACTTCGGGGGTGCCTTCCCTGAGGGGATGCAGTGGAGCCGCTGGTACGTGCGCTGTGGAACAGAAGATGTCCTGGGGGTACGTCCATGTCTGACACCGCTCGTCCGAAGCGGCGCCGGGGACGGAAGGTCACGGTCGTCTCGTCGGCGGCCATCGCCGTCGTCGCGCTGGTGCTCACCGGTTTCGCACTGCGCTTCCCCGGGCTGTCGTCCTCGGACGTCGACGTCTCCAACGGCGGCGTCTGGGTCACGAGCGAGCAGGAGGGCCTGCTCGGCAGACTCAACGTGGACGCCGGCGAGCTCGACGCGCGCCTCGCCTCCACCGGCCAGGACCTCGACATCATCCAGTCCGGGTACCACGTCATCGAGACCGGGCCCCGGGGGATGACGCCGATCAACACCGCGTCGGTGACCCGCAACGGACTCGTCGAGCTGCCTCCGGACTCCGAGGTCGTCATCGGAAAGGACCGGGTCGCGATCTCCTCTCCCGACGGGCGGGTGTGGATCCTCTCGCCCGAGGAGGCCGCCGCCTTCGACGCGAGCGCCGTCGAACCGGTCCTCGAGGGGAGCAGCGGGCCACTGCCGGTCGCGGTCTCCACGGAGGGCACGGTCTTCGTCCTCAACGGGGGAGAGCTGCTGACCTACCCGCGGGAGGCCGATACCCGGGACACGACGGCGAAGAAGCCGGACGATGTCGGCAACGTCTCCCAGAAGCCTGAGTCGCTGCAGCTCGCCGCGATCGGTGAGAAGCCGGTGATCCTCGACCGCGAGAAGCGTCTGCTCCGCGTCGGCACCGACGTGAAGGACTACGACCTGGTGGACTACGGCGTCTCCTCTCTCGACGACGCGCAGCTCCAGCAGTCCGGCCCCGCCTCCGAGGACTTCGTGGTGGCGACGGCCGACTCCCTGTTCGTCATCCCCTTCGACGGCGGGAAGGCCGAGGTGATCCAGGCAGGCGGCACCGGCACCGACGTGGTCCGCCCTGCGCAGGTGCAGGGCTGCTCCTACGGAGCCTGGGGCGGATCGCTCCGGTACGTGAAGTCCTGCGAGGGGGCGGAGGACGAGATCGAGACGATCCCCGAGGCCGACGGCGCCGCCGATCTCACCCTGCGCGTCAACCATGACCTCGTGGTCCTCAACGATCAGAAGTTCGGGCTGTCCTGGAACATCATGGACAGCATGCAGGTCGTGGACGACTGGGAGATCAGCCAGGAGATCCAGAAGAGCGACTCCGAGGAGGAGAAGGAGGAGACCCTCACCACCACGATCACCAACGTCGCCGCCGAGCGCGACGAGGAGAACCGGCAGCCGACGGCCAACGACGACACCTTCGGCGTGCGTCCCGGCAAGAGCATCGTGCTCCCCGTGACCCGGAACGACACCGACCCGGACGGAGACGTTCTCAGCGTGGCCCTGGAGGGCGCACAGCCGGGGATCGGCACGGTCGCCGCGATCAGCGGCGGCACCCAGCTCCAGATCGAGGTCGACGAGGACGCCTCCGGCAGCGCCTCCTTCACCTACGAGGTCGACGACGGGCGCGGAGGGAAGGACACCGCGAGCGTCACGCTCGAGGTCCGCGGCGACGCGGAGAGCGAGGGCCCGCGGGAGGCCGAGGACACCACGACGAAGGTCCAGGTCCGCTCCGGCGAGGAGGTCAGCTTCAACATCCTCCCGTACTGGGAGGACCCCGACGGCGACGCCTTCTACCTCGCCAACGCCACGGTCGCGCCCGAGGACGTGGTGAGCTTCCGCCCCGACGGCCACATCACCTTCAACGATGCCGGTCTCTCCCCGGGAACGAAGCAGGTCCAGCTCACCTTCCGCGACGAGAAGGGGACCGTCGGGGAGGGCGTGGTCGAGATCGAGTCGGTGACCGACAGCGATCTGGTGCCGATCACCACCGCGGACCACGCCAGCATCGTCGCCGGTCGCACCACGACCATCAAGCCGCTGGCCAACGACCTGAATCCCAATGGCGGGAACCTCGAGCTGATCAGCGTCAGCGATGTCGAGGGTCTCGAGGTCGACCCCGTGACCGACGCCGGCACCATCAACGTCGAGGGCAGCACACCGGGCGTCTACTACCTCGAGTACACCGTCGGTGCCAGCGGTGCCAGCTCGTCCTCGCTCGGCCTGATCCGCATCGATGTCGTCGAGCCGGACTCGGAGGAGCTCGAGCCCGTCGCGGTCGACGACATGGGCACGGTGATCACCGGGACGGACACCCTGATCGACCCATTGGAGAACGACGTCGATCCCACCGGCGGGGTGCTGGTGGTGAACTCGATCGACGTCCCGGCGGACTCGGGTCTGAAGGCCACCGTCGTGAACCACCACCTGATACGGGTGGAGGCCGCGCCGGGAGCGACGGTCGGCGAGGAGCCGATCCCGGTGACCTATGAGGTCGCCAACTCCGCCGGCAGCTCCACCGGGACCGTCCGGGTGATGGTCACCAGCACCGACACCCAGTTCGCGAACCCCGAAGCGGTTCCGGACCGCGCCGTCGTGCGCGCCGGCGACATGGTGAACATCGACGTGCTCGCCAACGACACCTCGCCCACGGGCGCCGATCTCCAGCTGGCGGGGGAGCTGGACACCTCGCGGGCCGAGGACCAGGGCCACACCGAGCCCCACCAGGACCAGGTCCGTTTCAGCGCGGACGATGACGCCTCCGGCGAGGCCGTCGTGCAGTACCAGGTGATCGACGAGACGGGGCGCACCGGCTCGGCACCCGTCCACATCACGATCGTCCCCCAGGAGACCGAGAACTCCGCCCCCCGGCCGGACAACCTCACGGCGCGCACCGTGGCCGGGACCCCCGTGCGGATCCCCGTCTCCACGACCGGCATCGACCCGGACGGCGACTCCGTGATGCTCACCGGCGTCACCAGCCCGATGCCGACCCTGGGCGAGGTCGTGAGCGCCAACGGCGAGTGGATCGAGTACCTGCCCTATGAGGACTCCTTGGGCACCGACCGGTTCCGCTACCAGGTCATGGATCGTCATGGAGCGATCGGCACCGCGGAGGTGCTGGTGGGCGTCGCCGCCCCGAACGACAGGAACCAGGCCCCGTACGCGGTCGACGACATCGTCGAGGTGCGTCCGGACCGCGAGGTCCAGATCCCTGTCCTCGACAACGACACCGACCCCGAGGGCGACCCCCTCTCCGTGGTCCGCGACGACGTCGACCCGATGACCGAGATCGAGTACAAGGCCCCGCCGGAGGATGCCGACGACGGCTACGTCACCGTGGTCACCCCGTCGGAGGCAGGGACCCACACCGTGGTCTACGCCGCCTCGGACGGGCAGCTGAAGAGTTCCGCGACCGCCACCATCAAGGTGGCGGGCAATGCGCCGCTGCGCGCCCCGATCGCCCGGGACGACTTCGTGGCGGTGGAGGACGTCCTGGACACCGAGAACGTGACGATCGACGTCGACGTGCTCGCCAACGACTCGGACCCGGACGGCAGCACCAGCGATCTCGAGGTCGCTCTCGAGGACTCGTCCGACGGGGCGGAGCTGCTCGAGGACGGTGAGACGGTCCGCGTCGTCCCGCAGGAGGAGCAGCAGCGGATCCGCTACTCGATCACCGATGCGGACGGTCTCGACTCCGCCGGGTACATCTGGGTCCCCGGCACCGCCAAGCAGGCCCCGGTCTGGGTGGGCGAGCCGCTCGAGGTCCAGGCCGGCTCCGAGGGGACGATCGAACTCGACGACCCGAACAACGTCCGGGTGCGGCCCGGGGCACAGCCTGCGCAGGTCACCGATCCCGCAGGTGTGACCGCCCCGCACAGCGACGGCGGCGACCTGGTCGCGGACGCGACCACGCTCGTCTACCGGCCCGCCGCGGACTTCTCCGGCAACGACACCATCACCGTCGAGGTCACCGACGGCGAGGTGGGCGACGCGACCGCGGCCACTGCGACCCTCGCGATCCCGGTGGTGGTCGAGCCGGAGGAGACGAACCTCCCGCCGACCCTGAAGGGAGCCCTGCTCGAGGTCGAGCAGGGCGGCGCCCGGTCGACCGTCGACCTGGCGGCCGGGGCGGAGGACCCCGAGGGCGACGAGCTGAGCTACGAGCTCGGCAGCGTCGACGAGCACCCGGAGGTCAGCATCGGGCTGGAGGGGTCGACGCTGTCGGCCGAGGCGTCGGCGAGGTCCACCAAGGGCGAGATCATCAACGTGCCCGTGACCGTCACCGACGGCACCAACCCGGCAGTCTCCGCCACCGTCCAGGTGACCGTCGGCGCCTCCCAGCGGCCGCTGATCTCGGCCGTGCGCGACGAGGAGACCATCGACGCGGGGACGTCGGAGACGCTCAAGGTGCTCGAGAACGACTCCAACCCCTTCCCGGGCGGGTCACGGACCATCACCGGTGCCGCGCTCACCGCCGGGAAGGGCGAGGTCGACTTCGACGACGGGAGCGTGACGATCACGCCCGACGAGGACATGAAGGGCATCCTCACCGCCAACTACACGGTGCAGGACGACACCGGGGACCCTGAGCGCGAGGTGACCGGGGAGATCCGGGTCACCGTGCTGGGCAAGCCGGAGTCGCCGTCGGCTCCGCGCATCGGCGAGGTCGGGGACGGGTTCGTGGAGCTGAACTTCACCGCCGGGGACGACAACGGCGCTCCCATCGAGGGCTACGAGGTCATCTCGGCCAGCGGCCCCTCGGTCACTCAGTCCTGCGAGTCCACCTCGTGCACCATCACGGACCTGACCAACGACACCGAGTACACCTTCCAGGTGGTCGCGAAGAATCGCGTCGGGGACTCGACCCCCTCGGTGCCCTCCGCGGTGGCCCGCCCCGATGTACGACCCGAGAAGCCGGACGCACCGTCCGCCGAGCGCGGTGACGAGCAGCTCACGGTGTCCTGGAGCCCGCCGGTCAACCGCGGCTCCGCGATCCGGAGCTACACCGTGCAGATCCAGAACACCGCGACCGAAGAGCTGCAGTCCACGTCGGTGGAGGGCGGCAGTACGCAGACGGTGTTCTCGGGCCTGACCAACGGGGTGGACTACCGCTTCCGAGTGCAGGCGGAGAATCTCGCCGACGAGCCCTCGGACTGGTCGGACTGGTCCTCGCCAGAGCATCCCGCCGGCCGGCCCGCGGCACCCAGCGGGACCGCGACGGCAGAGCGCATCGATGATCCGGTGGGCGGCGGGGTCACCGTGACCTGGCCGAAGATGACCGACGAGGAGGCCAACGGTGAGCCGATCACGGAGTACATCGTCACCTCCTCGTCCGGGAAGTCCCAGACCGTCCCCGCCTCGAAGACCACCGCCACGTTCCGCGACCTGGACCGCGATTCGAAGCACACCTTCACCTACAAGGGCGTGAACTCGGTGGGCAAGGGCGTCGGGGACTCGAAGGCCTCCAACGCCGTGGTCCCCTGGGCGAAGCCCTCCACCCCCGGCGGGGTGAAGGCGTCCATGCCCAGCGAGGGCGAGGGGGACGGCCCGAACGGCCGCGCCACCGTGAGCTGGAACGCGGCCGACGGCAACGGCACCAGCGTCACCAAGTACGTGGTGCGATGGAACGGGGGATCCAAGACCGTCGACGCCCCCGCGACCAGCGTCAAGATCGACGGGCTGAAGAACGGCACCGCGTACCGCTTCACCGTCGAGGCCCACAACGGGCACGCTGCCGACGGCGGGGTGAGCGAGCGGTCCAAGCAGACCGACTCCATCACCCCGTACACGAAGCCCGCCAAGCCCACGGTCTCGTCCTCGAACGGCAAGTGCACCGGTGAGAGCAAGTGCCCCGTCACGGTGAAGGCCAATGCCGGAGGCGGCGACGGCGGCGCCGGTGGCAAGACCCTCCAGGTGAGGATCGACGGCGGCTCCTGGCAGGACGCGGGGACCTCCTACTCCAAGACCTTCCAGAAGAAGTCCCAGGGCAGCGTCAAGATCGAGGCCCGTGTGGTCAACGCGAAGGGCCTGACCAGCGGGGCGGCGTCGACCACCCAGAAGGCGCAGAAGTGGACCCCGCCCCAACCGAAGTCGAGCGTGAAGTGGGGCGAGAAGGCGACGAACGATGTCTGCTACACGCAGCACTGCCGGAAGGTCGACATCCGCTTGACGAACCTCGAACCCGGCAAGACCTATGACCTGACGCTCTTCACACGGAAGTCGGACACACACGGCGGTGGCGACTGGGTCATCAACGGGAAGAAGGTCGTCAAGGCGAAGGCCGATGCGAACGGCAACTACTCGACCACGGGTGCCGGATATGACCTTCACTACGGCTACCCGGACAACGAGTTCGAGGTGAAGGTGAACGGCAAGATCACCAGCGTCCACTCGCTCCCGTAGGAACCTCGCGTCCCGACGAGATCCCGCCCGCCCCGCAACCCCACACCGAAAGCAGATCCCTCTCCATGAGCATGACCCCCGAACAGGCACGCTGGTTCGCCGAGACCTTCGACAAGCTGGTCCAGAGCGTCGGCCAGGCCGTCCTCGGCAAGAACGAGGTGGTGCGCCTGGTGCTGACCTCGATGCTGTCCCCGGGCCATGTGCTGCTCGAGGACGCGCCGGGCACGGGCAAGACCTCGCTGGCCCGGTCGATCGCGGCGACGGTGCAGGGCACCAGCACCCGCATCCAGTTCACCCCGGACCTGCTGCCCTCGGACGTCACCGGCGTCACCATCTACGACCAGAACACCAAGTCCTTCGAGTTCCACAAGGGCCCCGTGTTCGCGAACGTCGTGCTGGCCGACGAGATCAACCGTGCCTCGCCGAAGACCCAGTCCGCGATGCTCGAGGTCATGGAGGAGGGACGCGTGACCGTCGACGGCGTCACCCATGAGGTCGGCAACCCCTTCATGGTCATCGCCACCCAGAACCCGATCGAGCAGGCCGGCACCTACCGCCTGCCCGAGGCCCAGCTGGACCGCTTCCTCATGAAGACCTCGATCGGCTACCCGGACCATGCCTCGAGCGTGCAGATCCTCCAGGGCTCCGCCCTGCGCGACCGCAGCTCGCAGCTCACCCCGCGCATCTCCCTGCAGGCCGTCAACGACATGACGCAGCTGGCCGCGACCGTGCACGTGGATCCTGCGGTGCTCGAGTACGTCTCCCGCCTCATGGAGGAGACTCGTCTGGCTCCGGACGTGCGCGTGGGCGTCTCCATCCGTGGAGCACTCGCCCTGATGCGCGCGGTCAAGGTGTGGGCCGCCGTGAACGGCCGCCACTACGTCATCCCGGACGACGTCAAGCACCTGGTGGAGCCGGTGTGGCTGCACCGCTTCGTGCTCGACCCCGAGGCGGAGTTCGCCGGCACCACCGCCAAGAGCGTCATGACCAAGATCCTCAGCGAGGTGGCGCCGCCCCAGGCGCGACAGCAGTCGGCATGAGCACCGTTCGTCGACGAACTGCGAGGGACGAGCGGGAGGAGAGGGACGCATGAGCACCGTTCGTCGACGAACTGCGAGGGACGAGCGGGAGGAGCGGGATTCGTGAACACCGAGACCCCCCTTCCCAGCGACACCGCTGACGCGAGAGCGGCGAAGGCGGCGTCGAGGAAGCGGCGCAGCGCCGCCCGGGCCGAGGCCCGGGCGGAGGCTCGCACCCGCCGCAAGCGGGCCGGCGCGGCTGCCGGCGACACGGGCGCGGCGTCGTCGCCCGATGCCCACGACGACGGGCAGCGGCCCGCCGAGAGCGCATCCCTCTCCGGCGCCGCCGGGCTCCGGGACCGTGCCGTCGAGCTGTGGCAGCGCTGGATCCACCCCGTGCTGGACGTCGTCTCCCCGATCGGATGGGCCGTGATCGGTGTGACCGCGGCCTGCTGGTTCGTCGGCCTCACCCTGCACATCACCGAGCTGAACGTGATCGCCTTCGCACTGACCGTGCCGCTGCTGATCGCGGCGCTGTTCGTGCTGGGCCGCGCCTCGTACCGGATCACCCTCGACCTGCAGACGCACCGCGTCGTCGTGGGCACCCGCGCCGTCGGCCGGGTCGAGGTCGCCAACCCCACCCAGCGGACGATCCTGCCTTCGCGCATCGAGCTCGCCGTCGGCTCGGCCACGGCACAGTTCCTGGTGCCGCGACTGGCCGCCGGCGCCGAGCACGAGGAGCTGTTCGCAGTGCCCACCCGGCGCCGAGCGGTGCTGGTCGTCGGCCCCGTCCGCTCCGTGCGGGACGATCCGCTCTCCCTCATGCGGCGTCAGGTCACCTGGGCGAGGGCACAGGAGCTGTTCGTGCACCCGCGGACCGTCCGGCTCGACGAGGCGGCCAGCGGCTTCCTGCGCGACCTCGAGGGCACCCCCTCCTCCGACCTCTCCAGCTCCGACATCGCCTTCCACGCACTGCGGGACTACGCTCCCGGCGACGACCGGCGCCACGTGCACTGGCGCACCACCGCCCGCACCGGGAAGCTCATGGTGCGCCAGTTCGAGGAGACGCGGCGCTCGCACGTGGTGGTCGCGATGGACAACCTCGCCGAGCACTACGGGAGCGAGGACGAGTTCGAGCTCGCCGTCTCCGTCGCCGCCTCGATCTCGGCCCAGACCTTCCGGGAGGAGAAGGAGCTGACCTCGTTCTCCTTCGACGAGCGCCAGCGCACCGGGACACTGCGCCAGATGATGGACGACTACACCGTGCTCGAGCAGCGCAAGGAGCGGGCCTCCTTCCACGAGCTCGGCCAGAAGGCCGCGGACCTCGCCCCCAACGCCTCTGCGGTGATGCTGGTGGTGGGCTCCCACACCACGGCGCGCGAGCTGAACTCCGCAGCCAACCAGCTTCCGATCGGCGTGTTGGCGGTGGCGATCCGCTGCGTGGACGACGCCGAGGTCAAGCGCTCGGCGATCGGCGGTCTGGACGTGGTCACCGTCGGCTCCCTCGACACCCTGGGCCGCGCGCTGCGGGCGGTGGGCCGATGACCACGACCACTCCTGCGACGACCGCCTCTGCGACGCGCCCTCCGAGCTACTTCTCGGGCATCCCCAACGGACGCCGCGCGCTCGACGTGTGCGCGGTCGCCGTCCTGTTCGTGATCGCACTGCTCGGCTTCCACCACGTCTACGGCGGGGTGCAGTACCTGCTGACGGGCGTCATGGCGCTGGTCTTCGGCACGCTGATCGCACTGATCGGCGGTCGGTGGCGGTGGGGTCCGCTGCGGATCGCCCCCCTGGTGCTGCTGGTGTACTTCCTGTTCGGTCCGATGTTCGCGGCCCCCACTCGCGCGATCTGGGGCATCATCCCCAGCCCCGGCGCCCTGTGGGAGCTGGTCAAGGCACCGGTGACGAGCTGGAAGTCCGTGCTCACCGTGGCCCCGCCGGTCGGTACCGCCCAGGGCGTGCTGGGCGTGGTGTGGATCAGCGTGCTGCTGCTGTCGCTGCTGGGGATGTCCGTCGTCATGCGCAGCCGCCTCTACGTGCTGGCCTGGTTGTTCCCCCTCGCCCTGGTCGCGGTCACGATCGTCTTCGGCACCGACCAGCACGTCGCACCGGGGCTGCGTGGGGTGCTCTACGCGGTCGTCTCCATGGCGTGGCTGACCTGGAGATTCGAAGGGGATCGCCTCGCCGGCGCGCGGTCGACGATCATCTCCGACTCGGTGCGACCGGGATCCTGGCAGAACCCGGTGCTGCGTCGCCGCGTGATCGGCGGAGCGCTCGTCATGGCCCTCGCCGGCGGGGGAGCCGTCGCCGCTCAGCCGCTGCTGGACCCGCCGGAGGGGACGATCCGGTACGCGACCCGGGACTACATCTCCCCGCCCTTCGACCCCAGGGAGTACGTCTCCCCGCTGTCCGAGTTCCGGGGGTATCTCAAGGACCAGCGGGCCGAGACCCTGTTCACCATCACCGGCGTCGGCGCGGGGGAGTACATCCGACTGGCCACGATGGACTACTACGACCTGCAGGTCTACAACGTCGCCGGGAACCGGGACAAGGACAGCGCCTCGGGGGCGTTCCTGCGCACGGCGCCCGGGGTCGACCTCCACGCCGGCGGCGGTCAGGAGCAGGTCTCCTCCGTGACGATCGGCGCCTACGACGGGGTCTGGATGCCCACGGTGGGCGAGCGCACCGACCGGATCGACATCGAGGACATGTCCGCCGAGCGCTCCGGGGTCACGGCCGAGAACCTCTACATGAACCGGCAGTCGCAGACTGTCGTGAACTCGCGCGGGGTGAGCGAGGGAGACACCTACGACCTCACCTACGAGCCGTACGTCGAACCGACGGGCGAGCAGCTGCGCACCGCGAAGTTCGCCGACATCGAGCTGCCCGAGAACGCGCCGATCGACGAGCTGACCCAGTTCGCGCAGGACTGGGTGGGGGATTCCGACTCGGACTTCGAGAAGTTCCGGAACCTCTCGCGCGCGGTGAAGACGGACGGGTTCTACTCCAACGGGCTCGCCGACGAGACGGCCTCGCTGTCCGGGCACGGGGCGAGCCGCCTGCTGGCGATGCTCGAGGACATCGGCTTCGACAAGGAGGCCAAGGACGCCCAGCCGCTGGGCCGCATCGGTGACGAGGAGCAGTACGCGGCTCTGATCGCGGCGCTGGCGCGGTCGATCGACATCCCGGCGCGAGTGGTCATGGGCTTCCAGGTCCCGCCCGGTCAGGAGGGGACGGTCGACATCACCGGCGAGGCGGTGACGGCCTGGGTCGAGGTCGCCTTCGAGGACGTCGGCTGGGTGCGCTTCGATCCCGCTCCCGACGAGGACGATCAGCCGACCGAGCCGGAGAAGACGGAGGTCGACAAGCCGCTGCCCCAGGTCGCCCAGCCGCCGCCTCCGCCGGCCGAGCCGCCGACCCCTCCACCGGGGGCGATGGGCGAGGACGCGGACAAGGACTCCGAGGAGGAGGACCCGGCCGCTTCCTGGCTCGTGCTCCTGGGGTACGCGCTGATCCCGGTCGGCCTGATCGCCCTGGCGATCCTCGCCGTCGTGATCGCGAAGGCCGTGCGGCGCCGGCGTCGGCGCACGCGCGGAGCGCTGCCCGCCCGCATCGACGGCGGCTGGCAGGAGATCCTCGACCTGATGACCGACCTCGGCCATCGGCCCGATCCGCTGATGACCCGTGCGGAGACAGCGGCCCGCCTCGAGGCCGACATCCCGGCGGCAGGGGCCCTGACCCTTGCCGGGCGTGCGGACCGTGCCGTGTTCGGCCCCGACGACCTGCCGGAGGCGGCGTCGGACGAGTACTGGGCCCACGTCATGTCCGCGCGGCGTACCATGTCCGGCGCGGTGCCGTGGCATCGGCGGCTGCGCGCGGCGATCTCCCTGCGCTCCTTCCGGCGACGGTCCGCAGAGCGCCGCGGAGAGCGTCGTCGCGAGCGGATCAACGCCCGCGCCCGCCGCAGGGCGCAGCGACGGACACAGATGCGGCGACGGCGACCGTGGTCCTTGCGAGGCATGGTGAACAAGCCCAGGACGTCCATGTTCCCGAGGAAGGGTCGGACCCGATGAACCAGACGCGATACTGCAGCACCTGCGGGACGCTGCTGTCCGAAGGGGCGGCGGTCTGCGGGGAATGCGGCGCGCGCTACCAGGCCTCGCCGTACGAGCGCCGTGCGACCGATGCACCGGGGGCATGGTCCCAGGCGCCGAAGCCGCGCTCGCGGGATCTCGGGGGCGGGGAGCAGGCGCCGGCGGAGGACGAGGGCATCGAGCTGATCACGCGCGAGTCGCTGGAGCCGGAGCGGCCGGGGGCCACGACGCTGCGCTCCCAGGACCAGTACGATCAGATGATGGTCACCCAGCCTCCGATGAACCAGTACGGTCAGGGCTCCGCATCGGGCATGCCGAGCGCGCCCGGCTCCCCGGCGCCGGCGTCCGGTCCCGCGCCGTCGGGCAGCGGACCGACCAGCAGCCCGCCGACGGGCGCGGGCCCGGCGGGTGCTCCGCTGGATCCACCGCTGGACGGATGCGTGCCGGCACCGCTGCTGAAGCGCTTCCTCGCGGCGCTGGTCGACTCCGTGCTCGCGACACTGGTGCTCGTGCCGCTGATGATCGGCGGTTCCCTGGTGCTGTTCAGCGAGTCGATCGGCGTGGTGACGCAGATCCTGGTCGGCGTGGGCACGGCGCTGCCCGTCGCCTACTCGATCCTGATGATCTGGCTGACCGGGGCGAAGGGCTTCACCCTGGGCAAGCTGATCCTCGGGCTGCGCGTCACCCGCGCGAGCCAGGGCGGTCCGATCGGATTCCTGCGCGCGCTGGGGCGGTGGTTCCTGTACGGGATCATCCCGCTGATCATGGCGCTGTCCATCTTCCTGGACCCGCGGAAGCACCTGCGAGGATTCCACGACAGGGCGATCGACTCCGTGGTCGCGGACGCCAAGGCCGGGCGCAACCCGATGCTCCCGCGGCCCGACGACTTCGAGCGCGAGAGCGCCGAGCATTATCTCGGCGCGCCCTCGGTCGCGGTCTCCACGCATGAGAACCTGCTCTCCGAGCCCGGTGCGGCGTGGGCGGGCGAGGCGGGCTCCGCGCCCGCGCAGCCTGCCTCCTCCGGGGCCTGGGGCCAGGAGCAGCAGGTCGCTCCGAGCCCCTACGCCCCCTCGGCCCCGAGCGGCTCGGCGGCCCCGGCGGCGGAGGATGCGGGCGGTGCATGGTCCCCGCCCCCGGCCGCTTCGCCCCCCGTCGCGCAGCCTCCCGTCTCGCAGCCGCCCGCCGGAGGCTGGGCGCCCCCGCCCGTCGAGCCGATGCCCGACCGTCAGCAGGGCTGGGACGATCAGGGCCGGCAGGCCCCGCAGCAGCCGGGGGACCAGTCCGCGCCGCAGCAGCCGGGGTGGGGTCAGCAGAGCGCCGAACCCGCGCCGCAGCAGTCGTGGGATCAGCCGGCACCGCCGCAGCCCGGATGGGGGCCGTCCGCACCGCAGCCGTCGGGCTGGGACGACCAGGGGGCGTCGGAGCCTCAGCAGCAGTCCTGGGGCGACCCCGCCCCGCAGCAGTCGTGGGACCGGTCGCAGGGACAGCAGGGGTCCGTCCCGAGTGCCGAGACCCAGGGCTGGGCGCCGCCCCACGCACAGGACGAGCAGCCTTCGCAGGAGGTGCCCGGCGATCTCACGGCGGACGCCTGGGGTACGGAGGACGATGCCGTGGACGAGCAGACCCGTCTCACCGTCGCGGACGACTCCCTGGGCGACCTCGAGCAGACCCGCATCTCCGCCGTGCAGCTGCCCGCCGTCAAGAAGCTCCGGCTGATCACCGACGACGGCGCCGAGCGTCTGGTCGAGAAGCCGGTCGTCGTCGGGCGCAATCCCTCGGCGACCGGGGACGAGGTGCTGTTCGTGATGAAGGACGACACCCGGTCGGTCTCCAAGACGCATCTGCGCATCGACGGCACCGGGGAGGATGTGACGGTCACCGATCTGGGGTCCACCAACGGGTCCGCGATCGAGCGCGAGGACGGCACCCGGGAGAGCCTGGTGCCGAACACGCCGATGGTCCTGCCCACCGGAGCGAAGGTGACGCTGGGGGATCGGACCGTGTCCGTGGAGAGGGAGCAGTGATCGACCGTTCCCTCTCGGACCCGGACCTGCAGGGCACGATCCGGGTCGTCTCCGCGGCCGCGACCCATGTCGGTCACGTGCGCGCGACCAACGAGGACAGCCTCCTCAACGCCTCGCCGATCTATCTGGTCGCCGACGGGATGGGCGGGCACAACGCCGGCGAGGTCGCCAGCGCCATCGCCGTCGAGGAGTTCGAGAAGCTCACGATCCAGGAGAACGTGACCGTGGAGCAGCTGGGCGAGGCCCTCAGCTCGGCTGCCACCAGGATCGCCGAGCTCGGCGACGAGAGCACCCTCGGGGCGGGGACCACGGTGGCGGTGGTCGCGACGATGGTGCTCGACGACGTCGGCTACTGGGTGGTGCTCAACCTCGGCGACTCCCGGGTCTACCGCCTCTCCGGCGAGATCTTCGAGCAGGTCAGCGTCGATCATTCGGTGGTGCAGGAGCTGATGGACCGCGGGGAGCTCACGCCGGAGCAGGCGCGGGTCCACCCCTATCGACACATGGTCACCAGGGCGCTGGGAGCCGGTCCCGAATCCGATCCGGACTACTGGCTGATCCCGGCCGAGGCAGGGGACCGGATGCTCGTGTGCTCGGACGGGCTGACCGGCGAGGTCGACGATGCCGAGATCGAGCGCCTGCTGCGCAGCCCGGCGGACGTGCGCACTCTGAGCGAGGACCTGGTGCAGCGCGCCCTGGACGGCGGCGGCCACGACAACGTCAGCGTGGTGCTCGTCGAGGTGGTCGAGGTGGTCGGCCAGGACCTGGTCAGCGAGAACACGGCGGACAGCGCGGGATCCCCCGCCGAGGACGAGGGCTTCGAGCCGGACGAGGACACGCTCCCGCGCGCTCCCCGTGGGGACGGCGACGGCCGATGAGCGAGGCGGAGGGCACCGGTCCCGAGAGCCTGCTCGGGACGGGGACGTGGATCAAGCAGGGTCCGGCCACCCTGGTGCTGCGGGAGAACGCCTGGGTGGTGCTCGTGCCCGGTCTGCGCAAGCAGGTGACCGAGGCGGCCTGGGAGGTGCTGGGGCAGGAGCCGGCCCCCGAGGAGTTCCTCGACAGGCTCGTCGAGGCGGGCGAGCTCGGGAGCGCCGACAAGATCAGCGCGCTCCTCTTCGGCTTCCACGACGGCACCAGCGGGGTGTTCGGCGTGAAGGGGACCACTCCGATCGCCGTCTACACGGCCGACGGATCCCAGCAGGTCGCCGGCACCGAGGACGAACCCTTCGTGCTCAGGTCGCTCGAGGGCGTGCGGCGCACCGCCTTCGGCGATCTCCCGCCCGAGGACTCGGTGGGAGGGGCGAGACTGTCGGCCGGCATCGTCCCGGTGCGCGGGTTCGTGCACGTCACGGTCGATCCGGCGGAGCTGGGAGAGGCGGAGCGGGCCGCTCTCGCCGAGCAGGTGGAGAAGGACGGCCGCTCGATCGAGGATCCCGAGGCCGCGAAGCGCCGCGCCTCGCGTCCCGCGCCCGGTCCCGCGAAGACCTCGGCCCCGCCCCCGAAGCTCACGCCGGCCAGCGCGACGCGCAAGCCGGGGGAGATGCCGCCCTCCGTATCCCGCGGCGGTGCCGGCGGCGGCCGCTCCTCGAGCGCAGCGCCGCCGCCGGAGACCTCCGGTCCGAACATGTTCGACGGTCTCTTCGGAGGCGGATCGGAGAAGCCGGCCGCACCGGGGACGTCGGCGGCACCGCCATCGGGAGGCGCCGACGGCGCGGAGCGGCCCGCGGCGGGGGCCGCGGTGGACGCCGCTCCCACGGCGGCGCAAGCCCCCGACGCCACCGCCGCGACGACGGCCCCGTCGCAGCACGAGAGCCCGCAGCCCGACCCCGCGCACTCCGTCGCTGCACCTCCCTCTCCCGCTCGGCCCGAGCAGACGCAGACCAGCTCCCCGCCGACCAGCGCCTCACGGGCCGGCACGTCGCAGGCCTCACCGAGCGCTCCGGCGACGGCGAGCCCCGAGGCGGTGGCCCCTGCCGGCGCCGCCGCAGCGAGCACATCAGCACCGTCGGCGCCCCGGCGACGACTGGTGAGCACGTCGCTCTTCGACCGGAAGCGGCGCGAGGCGAGCAGCAGCTCGGGGAAGCAGCCACCGACGCCCGCCCCGGCCCCCTCGACCTCCGTGCCGACCCCCGAACCCTCGGAGGACGAGGAGATCGACACGGGATCTCCGGTGACCCAGGTCGCGCCGGTCGAGGACGAGCTCGAGTCGCCGGTGACCCAGGTCGCGCCGGTCGAGGACGAGCCCGAGTCGCCGGTCACCCAGGTCGCGCCGGTCGACGACGCCGAGGCGAGCGAGGACGGCCGGGACGACGTGCGGGCATCCTCCCGAGAGCCGTCGACCCCCCGCGATCCGGCCCCGCCCCACGATCCGGCCCCGCCCCGTGACCCCGCCGTCCCGCCGCGCACCCTCGCTCCGACACGGGCTCAGGGTCCGGCTCCGAGCGACGTCGAGAACACCGGAGCCTACGACGACCTCTTCGGCAAGACCGTGTTCCGCCGGATCGAGGACGCTGCGGTGCGTCGTGCCGCGGACGACGAGGAGGACGAGGGCACCGAGGAGCCGGTCGGCGCGGCGCCCGCCGATCCCGGCAGCGAGGATTCCGCAGGGCCCGAGGAGCCGGGGCCGTCGCCCGCATCTGCCCCCGACCCCGATCCCGCCCGAGCCGCCGAATCAGCCCCGACCGACGAGCCCGGTGCCGGTGGGGGCGAGTTCATCGACTGGGTCCCGGGAGTGGGGCGCACCGCCCCCGAGATCGCCCGGGCCGCAGCACAGCGCGCCGCCGCTCCGGCGGCACCGGAGCCCGCCTATCCCCAGGTCCACATGGCCGAGCGGCCTCCCGCGCCCAGCACAGGTTCCCGTCCGGCGTCCACCCGCTCGCCCGCGGGCGACGAGCCGTACGGTGCCCACGGTCGGTACTGGCAGCAGGGGTCGACCGACCTCCCGCACCACGCCGGACAGGCCCCGCCGTACGGCGCCCCCATGACCACCGGTGCCGCCGGCCAGCAGCTGGGCTTCCCCGCGCCCGCAGGGCAGCCACCGCAGCACCCGGGCCCGGCAGTGAACCCTGAGGCGGCCGGTGACCGCGTCGGGCATCAGGGGTGGCGGCAGGGCCCGGCTCCGGCCCGCGGCCCCGTGCCCGAGCGCAGCCCGGCCCCACCACGTCCGGCGACGGCGGGTCGGGACGGCCGCCCCGACCCGGGGCGACATGCCAGTGCTCCCCACCCCGTCGCGCCGTCCGGCCCGCCGCCCGTCCAGGCCGGTGGGACGGCGTCCACGGCCTTCTCCGCGCCCTCGGCCACCGGATCGGGGCACCCCGTCGGCGGCGGAGCCGTGGCCCTGCCCGGCCTGGTCTGCGCGCACGGCCACGCCAACTCGCCCGAGCGCGCCGTGTGCCGGGTCTGCTCCGCGCCGCTCCAGGGGGAGACGCGGACGGTCGTGCGCCCGCCGCTCGGGGTCGTCGAGGTCTCGCACGGTGAGCGCATCGTGCTCGACCGCTCCGCCGTCATCGGTCGCCGCCCCCGCGCCTCCCGCGTCAGCGTCAGCGACGTCCCGCAGCTGATCACCGTCCCCAGCCCGCAGCAGGACGTCTCGCGCTCGCACCTCGAGCTGAGGCTCGAGGGCTGGCACGTGGTGGCGCTGGACCTCGGCACGACCAACGGCACCACGCTGCATCGCGAAGGATTCGAACCGGTCCGGCTGCGATCGACCGAGGGGATGCTCCTCCACGACGGGGATCGCCTCGACCTCGGCGACGGTGTGCTCCTGACGTTCAGGGAGCGTGCATGACGTCGAGACCGCCCTCACCGCCTCCCCGGCTGCCCGGCTACGAGTACGAGCAGATCCTCGGCTCCGGCGGCTTCGCCGACGTCTTCCTGTACCGCCAGTTCCGTCCCCAGCGGCGTGTGGCCATCAAGGTGCTGCTGTCCAACGTGCTCGACGAGACCGTGAGACGGCAGTTCGACGGCGAGGCCAACGTCATGGCCCAGATGTCGACCCACCCGTCGATCGTGACGATCCACCAGGCCGAGGTCTCCGACGACCACCGCCCCTACATCGTCATGGAGTACTGCCCCCGCCCGAACTACGGTGTCCGCTTCCGCAAGGAGCGGATCACCGTGGCCGAGGCCCTGCGAGTGGGCGTGCAGATCGCGGGAGCCGTCGAGACCGCCCACCGCGCCGGCATCCTCCATCGCGACATCAAGCCCGCGAACATCCTCGTCACGGACTACAACCGCCCCGCGCTGACGGACTTCGGCATCTCCATCGCCGCCGGGCAGGGGGACGACGTCGACGACTCGCAGGGGATGTCGATCCCGTGGTCCCCGCCGGAGTTCTTCGCGGACACCCCCCGCGCCGACGTGCGCAGCGACGTGTTCTCGCTGGCCGCGACGGTCCACTCGCTGCTGGCGGGGCAGACGCCGTTCGAGCGACCCGGACAGCGCAACTCCGCCTCCGACCTCATCCACCGGATCGGGACCGACCCGCTGCAGCCCCTGCGCCGCCCCGACGTCCCCGCCGAGCTCAACCGGGTGCTCTCGATCGCGATGGCGAAGGACCCTGCAGGTCGCTACGACACCGCGCTCGCCTTCGGCCGCGGGCTGCAGCAGGTCGAGCTCGCGCTCTCCCTGCCCGTGACGCAGATGGACGTGCTCGACGACCGGGCAGCGCCCGCCGCGCACGGCACCGACGACGACGACCTGGACATGCACACCCGCATCCGCAAGGTCTCGACCGTCGACCCGGACTCCGTCTCGTCCGCGCCCGGCGCGCGGCGGAGGCTCGACCCCTACGCCGGGGTCGCGCCGCCGCTCGGAGCGCCCGCCGCCCCCAGCTCGGGCCCGGCGCACTCGGCCGCACCGCAGGACGGGGAGACGGAGGAGTCGACGATGCTGCGTCCGGCGGGCGCGGTGCCCTCCGCGGCCTCGGCGAGGTCCCCGCTCCCGCCGCCCACCGAGGAGGACCGCGCGGCCGACCGGCCCAGGACCCCGGCCTGGCCCTTCGTGACCCTGGCGGCGGTGCTCGTGATCCTGCTGGGCGTCGGCGCGACCCTCGGGGTGCGCCACTTCCTGATACCGGAGCCCACACCGAACGCGACCTCGAACCCCAACCAGGTGACGCGTCCTCCTGATCCGCCGGGAGTGCCCACCGACGTGCAGCTCGACGTCATCGACGCCGGTTCGGGGACGGACTCGCCCGGCCGGGTGACGATCAGCTGGGAACCTCCCGAGGGCTACTCGCAGGACGAGTTCTTCATCGTCGGCTGGAAGGACCTGCCGGAGAACTACCAGGATCGCTACGGCGTGCAGCACGAGGTCCACGGCCGCAACGCCGTGACCCTGAACATCCCGCCGCAGCAGCCCGGCGCCTGCATCGAGGTGTCGACCGTGAATCCCAACGGGCCGGCCAGCGATCCGGTCACGGAATGTCTCGGGAACGACTGAGAGGTACGGTGCATCCATGACGGACGGTCGGGACGACAGAGGGGACGGTTGACGATGGCGTCGACGATTTCGGTGGAGTTCTGCGGGGAGTGGTACCGCGTCGAGGACGGGGAGGAGCTCACCATCGGTCGGGAGGCCGACCTCACCGTGGACGAGGACAACGCGTTCCTGCACCGGCGGTTCCTCACCATCGTCCAGGTCGAGTCGATGTGGTGGCTGGTGAACATCGGGGCGCGGCTGTCCGCCACCATCACCGACGGCACCGGCTCGATGCAGGCGTGGCTCGCGCCCGGAGCCCGCATCCCGCTCGTGTTCGACGTGACCAAGGTGGTCTTCACCGCCGGTCCCACCACCTACGACCTCTCGGTGCACGCGGAGTCCCCGGAGTTCGCCCGCATCGCAGGACCGGACGACCCGGTGGGGGAGACGACGATGGGATCCGTGCAGCTCACCCCGAGCCAGAAGCTCCTCATCCTCGCCCTGGCCGAGCCGATGCTCACCCGGGAGGGCTCCGGTATGAGCTCCGTGCCGACCTCCGCCCAGGCCTCGAAGCGACTGGGATGGCAGCTGACGAAGTTCAACCGCAAGCTGGACAACGTCTGCGACAAGCTCGACCGGCTGGGCGTGCGCGGACTGCGCGGGGGGCCCGGGAAGCTCGCCAGCAACCGCCGGGCACGCCTGGTCGAGCACGCCGTGTTCTCTCGACTGGTGACCTCCGAGGACCTGCCGCTGCTGGACCACGCCGAGGACACGGACGACGACTGACCGCCGGGCCGTCCCCCGAGGACGGCCGGTGCCGCGACGGACACTGATGGAACGGGCCGCCCGCCGGGGCGTCCCGACAGGCGGGCCCGGGGCCCGCCAGGGGGAGGATCACCGATGCGCATCAAGCTCACGCTGCGCAGGCCCGAGGACCGGCTGACCGACCTCGAGGTCACCGCCGACGCCACCGCGACCGTCGCCGACGTCGCCAACGCCCTCTACCTCGCCGACCCGCTGCGCAACGACGTCGAGGCCCCCGAAGGGCTCACGCTCCAGGTCCAGGACCCCGGGGCGGGCCCCGGCGCGAAGGGCGTGCGCTCCCTGGACCGCGAGATCGATCTGATCCAGGCAGGTCTGCGCTCGGGCAGCGTGGTGTCCATCGCACGGTCCTCGACGGAGTACGCGACCCGCTCGGAGTCCCGGGGCGCGGCGGTGGCCCTGATGCGGGTGCTCTCGGGGCCGGAGGCGGGACGGGAGTTCCCGCTCCCGTCCGGCTCGAGCGTCGTCGGACGCGAAGGCGATCTCGACATCCGCATCGCTGACCCGATGCTCTCCAAGCGGCACGCGCGCATCAACGTCGGCGACTCGATCGAGATCGTCGACCTGCACTCCTCCAACGGGGTCGTGATCGGCGGCGAGCAGGTGCAGCGCGCGGTCATCGGCCCCTCCGACACCGTGCTGATCGGCCAGACCACCTTCTCCATCATCGCCCTGCACAGACTGGGCGGGACCGCGCCGAGCTCGCCGGTGGTCGAGTACAACCGCTCCCCGCGCGTCGTGCCCCGCTTCCCCTACCGGCCGCTCAAGGCCCCGACGCCGCCGAGGGAGCCGCAGCCGCAGTTCTTCCCGATCTTCATGATGTTCGCCCCCATCCTCATGGGCGGCTTCATGTTCTCGATGACCCGCAGCCCGTTCTCGCTCATGTTCGTGTTCATGATGCCGATGATGGCCACCGCGGGATATCTGAACCGGAAGTTCCAGCAGAAGAAGGTGCTCGAGCGCCAGATCAAGAACTTCGAGGAAGGTCTGGCCTCCCTCAAGCGGCGGGTCACCGCCGCCCAGGACCTCGAACGGGCGGTGCGTCTGGTCGAGACGCCGTCGGCGGCCGACACCGTCGACGCCGCCTTCCGGCTCGGGCGCCTGCTGTGGACGCACCGCCCGGAGCACAACGCCTTCGGCACCGTCCGGCTGGGGCTGGGCATCGCCGAGTCCCGCGTGGGCATCGACATGCCCGGCGAGAACGACGCCATCCCCCTGTACTACGACATGCTCGACGACATGAACGAGGAGTACAGGATGATCGCCGGGGTGCCGGTGGTCGCGGAGCTGAGATACGCGGGGAACCTCGGGGTCGCCGGCGGCGGCGACGAGGCCGACGGCGTCGCTCGCGGCATCGTCACCCAGATCTTCGCGCTGCACTCCCCGGCCGAGGTCGCGATCGCGGCGATCACCTCCCGCTCCAGCCGCGACATGTGGCAGTGGCTCAAATGGCTCCCGCACACCTCGAGCCCTCACTCCCCGCTGCCCGGGGACCACCTCGCCGACACCCCCGGACGCGGCACGTCCCTGCTGTCCCGCATCGAGGAGCTGATCGAGCAGCGGGCCGGCGACGCACCCCCCGCGCTGCGCACCCCGATGACCGTCGACATCACCCAGGACCCGGAGGTGCCGCCCGAGCCGGCCGCGCCGAACCTCGTGGTCGTCATCGAGGACGACGCCCCGGTGGACCGGGCGCGCCTGGTGCGCATCGCCGAGCGCGGACCGGACGTGGGCGTCCACGTCATCTGGTGCGCCTCCAACGTCGCCGCGCTCCCGGCGGCCTGCCGCACCTACGTCTCCGTCGAGGAGTCCGTCGAGGGGGCGAGCGCCGGGCACGTGCGCGTGGGGGAGCGGTACTACCCCGTCACCGTCGAGACCGTCTCCGTCGACGTCGCCTCGGGAGTGGCGCGCCACCTCTCGCCGGTGGTCGACGCCGGCGTCCCGATCGACGACGACTCGGACCTCCCGCGGGCGATCTCCTACCTCAAGCTCGGCGGCATGCAGATGGCCGAGGACCCGAACTACATCATCGAGCGGTGGAAGGAGAACAACTCCCTCACCCCGCGCGACGGCTCCGAGCCCCAGCGGCGCAAGCACGACGCGAACCTGCGCGGTCTCATCGGGCACAACGGACAGGACGCCTTCCACCTCGACCTGCGCACCAACGGTCCGCACGCCCTGGTGGGCGGCACCACCGGCGCCGGCAAGTCGGAGTTCCTGCAGGCCTGGGTGATGGGGATGGCCACGGCGCACAGCCCGGACCGGGTCACCTTCCTGTTCGTGGACTACAAGGGCGGCGCGGCCTTCGCCGATGCCGTGGACCTGCCGCACACCGTCGGCCTGGTCACCGACCTGTCCCAGCACCTGGTCCGGCGTGCGCTGACCTCGCTGCGCGCCGAGCTCCACCACCGCGAGCACCTGCTGAACCGCAAGAAGGCCAAGGACCTGGTCTCCCTCGAGCGCACCGGGGACCCCGAGGCGCCGCCCAGCCTGATCATCATCGTCGACGAGTTCGCGGCGCTGGCCAAGGAGATCCCCGAGTTCGTGGACGGGGTCGTCGACGTCGCCGCGAGAGGCCGCTCCCTGGGCCTGCACCTGATCCTGGCCACCCAGCGGCCCGCCGGCGTCATCAAGGACAACCTGCGCGCGAACACGAACCTGCGCATCGCGCTGCGCATGGCCGACGAGGCAGACTCCAAGGACATCCTCGGTGACAAGATGGCCGCGCACTTCGATCCGGGGATCCCGGGCCGCGCCGCGGCGAAGACGGGCCCCGGCAGGATCGCCACCTTCCAGACCGGGTATGCCGGGGGCTGGACCACCCACGAGCCCGAGCGTGCCCGGATCGACATCGTGGAGAAGGACTTCGGCACGGGCGAGCAGTGGGACATCCCCTCCCCGCCCACCAAGGAGGTCGAGGACCCCGGCCCCAACGACATCGCCCGCGTGGTGGCCACGGTCATGGCCGCGGCGGAGAACGCCGGCGTGCCCGCGCCGCGCAAACCGTGGCTGTCCGAGCTGGCCGACGCCTACGACCTCTCGCGGCTGCCCAGCCGACGCACCGACGAGGAGCTCCTGCTCGGCGTCATGGACGTGCCCGAGGACCAGGCCCAGCCGACCCTCTCGTACTTCCCCGACCGTGACGGCAACATGGCCATCTACGGCACCGGCGGCTCCGGCAAGTCGACCACCCTGCGCACCTTCGCGATCTCCGCCGCCTCGACGGTGCGCGGCGGACCGGTCCACGTGTACGGCCTGGACTTCGGCGCCTCGGGACTGACGATGCTCGAGGAGATGCCGCACGTGGGCTCGATCATCCCCGGGGACGACGAGGAGCGCGTGATCCGTCTCCTGCGCACCCTGCGCGAGCTGATCGACGAGCGCGCGAAGGTCTTCGCGAAGATGCGCGCGGGCTCGGTCTCCGAGTACCGCGAGCTCGCCGGCGAGCCCGACACGCCCCGCATCCTGCTGCTGGTCGACGGCATGGCAGCCTTCCGCGAGGCCTACGACTACTCGAACCTCTCGAAGTGGTTCACCGCCTTCGTGCAGATCGCGACCGACGGCCGTCAGGTGGGCGTGCACGTCATCGTCACCGGCGACCGCCCCAACGCGATCCCCACCTCTCTGGGCTCCTCGATCCAGCGCCGGCTCATCCACCGCATGGCCAGCGCCGACGACTACGCGGGATTCAGCGAGCCCAAGGACGTGCTGGACGGCAACTCGCCTCCGGGCCGCGCCATCCAGGGCGGGCACGAGGTGCAGATCGCGGTGCACGGCGGCGATTCCAACGTCGCCATCCAGTCCCGCGAGGTCGCCAAGCTCGCCAAGGCCATGCGCCGCGCCGGGGTGCCCGAGGCGCCGGCGATCGAGCGCCTGCCCGAGCGGGTGGAGTTCTCGTCCCTGCGCCCGACGGTCCGCGGAATGCCGGTGCTGGGCCAGGCCGACGAGACCCTCGGCGAGCTCACCTACGAGCCGCGCGGGGCGTTCATGGTCACCGGACCGATGGGCTCCGGCCGCACGACCGCGATACTGACCATCGCCACCGGGCTCAAGGCCATGGACGAGCCCATGCGTCTGGTGCGCTTCTCCTCGCGCCGCACGCCGCTGACGGGACTGCCGATCTGGGACGTCGAGGCCTCGGACCCGGACACCGTCCGGGACCTCGCGGCCCAGCTGCGCCGGACCATCGAGGCCGGGGGCGTCGGCGAGGGCAAGCTCGCCCTGTTCATCGACGGGGTCGCGGACTTCACCGGGTCGGGCGTCGAGAACGATCTGGACAAGCTGATCCGGGCCAGCACCCGAGAGGGTCAGTTCGTGGTGGGCGAGAACGAGTCGGCCTCGTGGTCGCAGGCCTACGTGCTCGCCCAGCCCTTCAAGGCCGGGCGCCGCGGGCTGCTGCTGCAGCCCAGCGACATGGATGGGGACTCGCTGCTCGGCACCGGATTGGGGAGGATCCGTCGGGCGGACTTCCCGCCCGGGCGCGGCTTCCTCGTCCACAGCGGACGGGCACTGAAACTGCAGGTCGCACAGATCACCACCGGATGATCCTCGGAGGTCGGCGGTCACGGCGCGGGGCGGTCCGCGCCGAACCCCGGTGGCCGGAGGCGGCCCTCGGCGCCGCCGTCCCCATGGGGACTCCTCCCCATGGTCGGTGCTCGCGGTTCGCCCTACAGTGATTCCTGTCGACCACGACATCAGGCCGGTGCACCGGATCGGAGCGCGGGCGAGAGCCATCAGGAAGGGGAACCCGAACCGTGAACGCCACGAAGGGTATGAACGTCGAAGAGGTCCGGCGGATGTCGGCCCAGCTGCGTGATGCGGCGGAGGAGATCACGCGGATCGAGCAGGAGCTGACCTCCGGCCTCGAGGGCGTGGACTGGACCGGCCCGGACGCGGACCGCTTCCGCGGCCAGTGGTCGGGGGAGATGATCCCCGCGCTGCAGCAGATCATGAACGCCGTCAGCGAGCTCGGCGACACCGCGGACCGCAACGCCGCCGAGCAGGAGGCGACCTCGTCGAACTGACGGGGCACCTCCGGGCTCGCGCGACCGGTGCACGGGGTCCGGACGCAGCGCGGTTCGGGCCTCGTGCGTCCCTGATATGTTTGTCGCCGTCAGAGGTGGGACGAACGGAGCTGTCAAATGTCCAGGACGATCGAATACCCGAGCGCTGAGTTCCCCGGTCCTCCGCGGATCGCCGTCGAGGTGCCGGACGGCTGGGAGACGCTGACGGTCCCCGGGGTGCAGCTCGCCGTGGCGCAGCCGCGGGTGGAGGGGCAGTTCCGCGCCAACGTCGTCGTGACCGTGCAGCGCTTCGGCCCGGACTTCACGCTCGAGGCGGCCAAGTCCGGTCTCGAGCAGCGCAAGGCCGCCCTGCCCGAGCTCGAGGAGCTCGGCACGGGTGAGATCGAGGTGGAGGGGACCACCTGGATCGCGAGCGAGTACGGCTACACGCAGCCGGGCCGGCCCACCGTGGTGCAGGCCGCGCGCTACGCCGTCATCGACCGCGCGGGGGTCGCCAAGGACGTGCTGGAGATCGTGGGGAGCTGCGGCGCCGAGAGCGCCGACGAGGAGATCGAGACCGTCCGCACCATCCAGGACTCGGTGAGCGTGGACCTCAGCTGACCGACGAGGTCGCGACGGCCCCGGATCCGCTCAGGCGGAACCGGGGCCGTTCTGCATCCCGGGAGGAGGACGGCGCGCGCCGGCGCGGCCCGTGACGGCGCGGCCCGCGACGGAGCGCCCGAGGCGAGCGGCGCCGAGGGCTTCCGCACGAGGAGCTCTGCACGGGGACCTCTGCACGGGGAGTTGTCCCCATCGCCATGTGGTGGTGGTCCCTCTAGGGTGGTGTCATCACCTGGGGGACAGGGTCGAGGAAGCGGTCAGCGGCCGTGGAGGTCGGGTCCGGTGGGTGGGGCCTAGTTTTCACTACGACATGGAGGACACCATGAAGAAGGGCATGACTCCGGAGTCTGTTGAGCAGATGGCGCAGCAGATCCAGGATTCCAGCGATCGGGTTCAGCAGACCTTTCAGCAGGTTTCGTCGCGTGTGCAGGAGTTCGACTGGACGGGTGAGGACCGCGATCGTTTCGTGAGTGAGTTCTCGGACACTCTCGGTCAGTTGGTGCAGCAGGTGGTTCAGCAGCTTGGTGACTTCTCCGAGCGTGGGACCCGGAATGCTCAGCAGCAGCGCGAGGCGTCTTCCTGATCCACGGTTTTCCGTTCTTTTCTTTCTTAGTTTGGCTGCTCTGAGACAGGGCGAAAGGGGTTTGACATGGCTTTCAAGGGCATGAATCCGGAAGAGGGTCGCGAGGTTGCGCAGGCTGTGACCGAGGCGGGCGAGCAGATCCTCGAGGCGATCGACAACGTGACGAGCATCGTGAACTCGGTGGAGTGGGTCGGTCCGGACTACGACGCGTACCGGGATGAGTGGAACAGCTTCACCGGTGGTGCTGTGGCGGAGCTGGTCAATGGTCTGCAGACCAAGGGCAATGAGCTGACTCAGCATGCTGAGGAGCAGGACACCACGTCGAACCAGCAGTGATCTGCTCGGTGGTGCGTCTGTTCTGAGCGACGCGCGAGGGCCCCGTATCCGAGGACGGATACGGGGCCCTCTGCTGTCACGGCTGCGCCTGCGGCGGTGGGTGCGTCCGCGACGGGGACTGCGCCTGCGCTCGTGCGCCGGCGCCGGCGGCGGCGACTGCGGCAGGCGGCCCGACGCGGTCCGGAGCGCCCCGCCGCGGGGTGGGCAGTCGCGGGTTGTCCACAGTGCTGCGATTCGCCGATCACGACCTTCACCTGCGGAAATGCTTCTCCGCGGGATGGGGAGGAGCATGGGGAGTTGTCCCCATCGCCATGTGGTGGTGGTCCCTCTAGGGTGGTGTCATCACCTGGGGGACAGGGTCGAGGAAGCGGTCAGCGGCCGTGGAGGTCGGGTCCGGTGGGTGGGGCCTAGTTTTCACTACGACATGGAGGACACCATGAAGAAGGGCATGACTCCGGAGTCTGTTGAGCAGATGGCGCAGCAGATCCAGGATTCCAGCGATCGGGTTCAGCAGACCTTTCAGCAGGTTTCGTCGCGTGTGCAGGAGTTCGACTGGACGGGTGAGGACCGCGATCGTTTCGTGAGTGAGTTCTCGGACACTCTCGGTCAGTTGGTGCAGCAGGTGGTTCAGCAGCTTGGTGACTTCTCCGAGCGTGGGACCCGGAATGCTCAGCAGCAGCGCGAGGCGTCTTCCTGATCCACGGTTTTCCGTTCTTTTCTTTCTTAGTTTGGCTGCTCTGAGACAGGGCGAAAGGGGTTTGACATGGCTTTCAAGGGCATGAATCCGGAAGAGGGTCGCGAGGTTGCGCAGGCTGTGACCGAGGCGGGCGAGCAGATCCTCGAGGCGATCGACAACGTGACGAGCATCGTGAACTCGGTGGAGTGGGTCGGTCCGGACTACGACGCGTACCGGGATGAGTGGAACAGCTTCACCGGTGGTGCTGTGGCGGAGCTGGTCAATGGTCTGCAGACCAAGGGCAATGAGCTGACTCAGCATGCTGAGGAGCAGGACACCACGTCGAACCAGCAGTGATCTGCTCGGTGGTGCGTCTGTTCTGAGCGACGCGCGAGGGCCCCGTATCCGAGGACGGATACGGGGCCCTCTGCTGCTCCCGGGTGCGGGAGCGACGTCCTGGCTCCCGTTCCCCGTCGGCGACATCGCCTCGATCGGACCTGCCGCGCCGGTCCGATCGACGGTGCCGGCTCAGCGGTAGTTGATGAACTGGAGCGCGACGTCCAGGTCCTTGCCCTTCAGCAGGGCGATGACCTCCTGCAGATCGTCGCGCTTCTTCGAGGAGACCCTCAGCTCGTCGCCCTGGATCTGGGGCTTGACGCCCTTGGGGCCCTCGTCCCGGATCAGCTTGGAGATCTTCTTGGCGTCCTCGGAGCTGATGCCCTCCTTGAGGGCGGCGCTCAGGCGCACCTCCTTGCCGGACTGCTTCGGCTCTCCCACGTCGAGGGCCTTGAGGGAGATGCCTCGACGGATCAGCTTGGACTGCAGCACGTCGAGGACGGCGAGCACCCGCTCCTCCGCATTCGCGGTCAGGACGATCTCGTCCCCGCTGAGGGTGACGGACGCCCCGGTGCCCCGGAAGTCGTAGCGCTGGCCGACCTCCTTGACAGCCTGGTTGACGGCGTTGTCGATCTCCTGACGGTCGAGCTTGCTGACGATGTCGAACGATGAATCAGCCATGGGTGCCTCCTTCGGGCGGCCTTCGGGGGCGGCCGCCGCGTCGTTGTCTCGTGCGCCTTCGCGAGCGCCGCCCACCAGCCTGGCACAGTCTGTGATGCTCTTCATGCGCTCGGAGGCGCTCTCGGGTTCGCGCCATCGGCGCGGCCCCGGTATGCTGGTCCAGGTCCGCTTCCGGCGGCCATCGGACCACGGCCCGATGGATGGCGGGAGCAGTCACGGCAGATTACCCGAGCGGCCAAAGGGAGCTGACTGTAAATCAGCTGGCATTGCCTACGGGGGTTCGAATCCCTCATCTGCCACGGCGGAGGGTCCATGTGATCCGAAGCACCGGGGCTCACCCCCGAATTGCCTCCGGGCAGCGAGGTGGGTAAAGTTCACCGGGTTGCCCTGATAGCTCAGTCGGCAGAGCGTCTCCATGGTAAGGAGAAGGTCAAGGGTTCGATTCCCTTTCAGGGCTCTGATGGATGCGGCGGCCCGGTCTCATTCGAGATCGGGCCGTTTCATCGGTCACGCCGGGGTAGCTCAGACGGTTAGAGCGCACGACTCATAATCGTGAGGTCGCGGGTTCGATCCCCGCCCTCGGTACCACACCGGTCATCACCGGCGTGCAGAATCCACATCCCCCGAGCACGGGGACCCACGAGGTGCGCCGCCGGGCGCGCCACCCGGACGAAAGAGGCGAACCGTGGCGAGCAAGAGCTCTGACGTGCGTCCCAAGATCACCATGGCGTGTGTCGACTGCAAGGCGCGCAACTACATCACCAAGAAGAACCGTCGCAACACCCCGGATCGGCTCGAGCTCTCCAAGTTCTGCCCGACCTGCGGCAAGCAGACGGCTCACCGCGAGACCCGCTGAGCGGGCCCACCGCTTCTCGACGAAGGCCACCCGGAGACATCCGGGTGGCCTTCGTCGCGTCCGGAGAGAGGCCGATGCGGTGCGGCGCGGAGTGACCGCCGCCCGCTCCCGACGGTGAGATGATCGAGGGGACCGCATCCGTCGGCCCCGGCCGACCCGACCTCGGGAGACGACATGACCACCACCCCCGATCCCTCCTTCGCCGGGCGCTCCTACCCGGCCGGCCCCGTGCACACCGTCTCGGCCGCGAAGATCGCCGAGTTCGCTCGCGCCACCGGTGCCTCCTCCGCGCTGCACACGGATCCCGAGGCCGCCGGTGAGGCGGGGCACCCCGGCGTCATCGCGCCCCCGACCTTCCTGGTCTCCCTCGCACAGGCGACCGAGGCGCAGTACGTCGAGGACCCCGCCTCCGGCATCGACTTCTCGCGCGTCGTCCACGGCGAGGAGTCCTTCACCCTGCAGCGCCCTGTGGTCGCCGGCGACCGCCTGGTCCCGACCCTGACCGTCGAGTCGATCCGGGCAGCCGGCGGGCACGCCATGGTCACCACCCGCGTCGACATCGCCGACGAGGCCGGAGCCGAGGTCGCGAGCGTCCGCAGCCTGCTCGTCGTCCGCGGGGACTGACCCGCCCTCGGGGCCGCACTCCGCGGACCCCGCCGTCGGACCCCGCCGTCGGACCCGTCACCCGCCCGCCTCCCCGGAAACCAGGAGCAGACATGACTTCCAGCCCCGCCGCCCCCTCGACCTCAGCGGATCTCGCCGACCTCGTCGTCGGCCAGGAGCTCGCCCGCACCCGCCACGAGATCTCCCGCGACACCCTGGTGCGCTACGCCGGGGCCTCCGGCGACTTCAACCCCATCCACTACAACGACGCCGTCGCCGCCGAGGCCGGTCTGCCGGGCGTCATCGCCCACGGCATGCTCACCATGGGCACGGCGATCACCGGCCTGCTCGACGCCGTCGTCGACCCCGCCGCGGTGCGCGCCTACTCCACCCGCTTCACCTCCCCGGTCCTGGTGCCCGCCATCGGCAGCGCGACCCTCGACGTCGTCGCGGTCGTCGGCGCGATCGACGAGTCGGCCGGCACCGCACGAGTGGACCTCACCGCCGAGGTGGACGGCACCAAGGTGCTCGGACGCGCCCGCGCGACGATCGCCCTGCCCGGCGGCTCCTCGGACGACGCCGCCGACTCCGCTGCCGGCTCCGGTGCGACCCCCGCCTCGGCGCAGGACGCGGCGGGCGCCGCATGAGGCTCGCCGACCTGACCACCCTGCGCATCGGCGGCGAGATCCGGACGCTGATCGAGGCGCGCAGCGCCGACGAGGTGATCGAGGCGGTCTCCGCCGCGGACGCCGCCGGCGAGCAGGTCCTGGTGCTCGGCGGCGGATCGAACCTGGTCGCCTCCGACGCGCCCTTCGAGGGCACCGTGGTGCTGCTGCGCGACCCCGAGGAGCCGCCGCTGCTGGACGCCACCTGCGAGGTCGGCGCCTCCGGGGAGCCGGACGGCATCCCCGTGGACCCCGCCGAGCTCACCCCGCTGGACCCCACCTGCGGGGGCGCGATCGTCGAGCACTTCGCGGGCGTGAACTGGGATCGTGCGGTGCGCTACGCGATCGCCCGCGAGATGGTCGGCATCGAGGCGCTCTCCGGCATCCCCGGCACCGTCGGCGCCACCCCGATCCAGAACGTCGGCGCCTACGGGCAGGAGGTCTCCGCGACCATCTCCCGCGTGCGCACCTGGGACCGTGAGGAGAACGCCGTGCGCACCTTCTTCGCCGCCGACTGCGACTTCTCCTACCGCGACAGCGTCTTCAAGCGCACCCGCTACGGCGGACCGGTGCCCTCGGCCACCGGTCGCTACGTGGTGCTCTCGGTGACCTTCCAGCACACCATCGGCTCGCTGTCGGCGCCTGTCCGCTACGCGCAGCTCGCCGAGACCCTCGGAGTGCAGGTCGGCGAGCGGGCACCGATGTCGGAGGTCCGCGAGGCGGTGCTGCGGGTCCGTGCCTCCAAGGGGATGGTGCTGGACCCCGCCGACCACGACACCTGGAGCGCGGGCTCGTTCTTCACCAACCCGATCCTGGAGGCGGCCGAGGCCGAGCGCCTGCCCGCGGAGGCGCCGCGCTTCGACGCCGGGGAAGGACGGGTCAAGACCAGCGCCGCCTGGCTCATCAGCCACTCCGGCATCGAGCGCGGCCATGCGCTGGGGGAGCGGGCCGCCGTCTCCTCCAAGCACTCCCTGGCCCTGACCAATCGCGGAGACGCCACCAGCGACGACCTCGCAGAGCTCGCCCGCGACGTCCAGGGACGGGTGGAGGGCGCCTTCGGCGTGCACCTGGTCCCCGAGCCCGTCCGTCTCGGCCTCGAACTCTGAGCCGACCCGCGGGGAGCGACCCCGCCCGCCTAGGATGTCGGGACGGTGCCCGCCGTCCCGACCCGTCACTGCAGGAGGCCCTGTGAACGTCCTCGACCAGTCCATCTCCGATCTCGACCCCGACATCGCCCAGGTGCTCGACCGGGAGCTCGCCCGGCAGCAGCGCACGCTGGAGATGATCGCGAGCGAGAACTTCGTGCCGCGCGCCGTGCTGCAGGCGCAGGGCTCGGTCCTGACCAACAAGTACGCCGAGGGCTACCCGGGCCGTCGCTACTACGGCGGGTGCGAGGAGGTGGACATCGCCGAGCAGATCGCGATCGACCGCGCGAAGGAGCTCTTCGGCGCTGAGCACGCGAACGTGCAGCCCCACTCGGGCGCCTCCGCGAACGCCGCGGTCATGCACGCCCTCGCCCGGCCCGGCGACAAGCTGATGGGCCTGTCGCTCGCGCACGGCGGCCACCTCACCCACGGCATGAAGATCAACTTCTCGGGCCGGCTCTACGACATCGTCGCCTACGAGACCGAGCCCGGCACGGGCCTCATCGACATGGACAAGGTGCGCGAGCAGGCCGTGGCCGAGCGGCCCAAGGTGATCGTCGCCGGCTGGTCCGCCTACACCCGCCAGCTCGACTTCCCGAGGTTCCGGGAGATCGCCGACGAGGTCGGCGCCGCGCTGTGGGTGGACATGGCGCACTTCGCAGGTCTCGTCGCCGCGGGCCTGCACCCGAGCCCGGTCCCCTACGCGGACGTCGTCTCGACCACGATCCACAAGACCATCGGCGGGCCCCGCTCCGGCATGATCCTGTGCACCGAGAAGTGGGCGAAGAAGATCGACTCCGCCGTGTTCCCCGGCCAGCAGGGCGGCCCGCTCATGCACGTGATCGCCGCCAAGGCCGTCGCGCTGAAGATCGCCGCCTCCGAGGACTTCACGGACCGCCAGGCCCGCACGCTCGAGGGCGCGAAGATCCTCGCCGAGCGCCTCCAGGCCGAGGATGCGAAGGCGGCCGGGGTGAAGGTCATCTCCGGCGGCACCGACGTGCACCTCGTGCTGGTGGACCTCGTGGACAGCGAGCTCGACGGCCAGCAGGCCGAGGACCGCCTCCACGAGGTCGGCATCACCGTGAACCGCAACGCCGTCCCCAACGACCCGCGCCCGCCGCGCGTCACCTCGGGGCTGCGCATCGGCACCCCGGCCCTGGCCACGCGGGGCTTCGGCGCCGCGGAGTTCACCGAGGTCGCCGACATCATCGCCCTCGCCCTCACCGATGGCGCGGACCTCGCGTCCCTGCGGGCGCGCACCGAGGCCCTCGCCGCGGCGAAGCCCCTGTACGCGGAGCTCCAGCAGTACTGAGCGACGTGGTGGGGCCCGGTGCCGCGGCACCGGGCCCCAGCACGGTCCCCGGCGGTCCGCCGCCGCCCCGCCCCCGTCCGAACCCTCCATCCCTCTCATCCAAGGAGCGCCACATGACGGCCCAGATCCTCGACGGCAAGGCCACGGCGAAGGCGATCAAGGAGGAGCTGGCCGAGCGCATCGCGCGACTCGTCGACGCCGGTCATCCCCGTCCCGGACTCGCCACCGTGCTGGTCGGCGACGACCCCGGCAGTGCCGCCTACGTGCGCGGGAAGCACCGCGACAGCGAGCAGATCGGACTGCACTCGATCCAGAAGCAGCTGCCGGCCGAGGCCACGCAGGCGGACGTCGAGGCGGTCGTGGACGAGCTGAACGCCGATCCCGCCTGCACCGGCTACATCGTGCAGCTGCCGCTTCCGGAGCACATCGACACCGATGCGATCCTCGAGAGGATCGATCCCGCCAAGGACGCCGACGGCCTCCACCCCACGAACCTCGGCCGCCTGGTGCTCAATGCCTACTCGCCGATCCACACCCCGCTGCCGTGCACGCCCCGGGCCGTCATCGAGCTGCTCCTGCGTCACGACATCGACCTCAAGGGCAAGGACGTCGTGGTGATCGGCCGCGGCGTGACCGTCGGCCGCTCCATCGGCGCGCTCATGACCCGCCGCGCCGTCAACGCGACCGTGACCCTCACCCATACCGGCACCGTGGACCTGCCTTCGCACCTGCGCCGGGCCGACGTGATCGTCGCCGCCGCGGGCGTCGCCCACCTGGTACGGCCCGAGGACGTCAAGCCCGGTGCGATCGTGCTGGACGTGGGCGTCTCCCGCCAGGAGGACCCCGACGGCGGCAAGGCGAAGCTCGTCGGCGACGTCGATCCGGCGGCCGCCGAGGTCGCCTCCTGGATCAGCCCGAACCCCGGAGGCGTCGGCCCCATGACCCGTGCGCTGCTGGTCAGCAACGTCGTCGAGGCCGCCGAGCACGCCGCCGGGATCGAGGTCTGAAGCCGGGGCACGACTCCCCGTGAAGAGCTGCCCGTGGAGAGCTCCCCGGGCACCTCTCCCCATGGCGCGCGTGCCTCGTGACCCCTATCGTTCCTGGTCTTAGGGAGTGACGAAGGAGCGGACGAAGAGGAGTCATGAGCGGGTTCTGGGGGATGGACGTCGAGCGGGGGCGCGAGCACGCCAGCCGGATGGAGGCCGGAGCTGCCGCGCTTCGAACGATCGGCCAAATGCTCCAGCGGGCAGCGAGTACGGCCGAATGGACCGGCCCGGACGCCGACGCGTTCCGTGCCCAGCTGGGCGGAGTGCACGCCCGGATCCTCGAGAGGTCTCTGCGATGCCGCTCGGAGAGCACCGCACTGCGCGCACACGCCAAGGCGCAAGAGAGCGCATCCGCTGCCGGCGGGGCGCTCAGGCAGTTCTCGACCGGGGAGCTGCTCGGCGAACTGCTGGGCAGCAGGATCGATGCGCCTGAGGGCTTCGGAACTCGGACCACGCCCTATGACGTGCCGGGCGACGACATCGCCCCCATCAGGCCGGAGGACATCACCCACCAGGACGACCTGACCGTCCCCACCTCGATCGCCGACATGCTCACGAACCTCGACCATGTCGCGAGAGAGCAGGACGATCACGAGGCGACGATCCGCATCCAGGCGATCGAAGGCCCTGACGGGGAGACGCGGTACGTGGTCTACGTCCCCGGATCCAAGGGCAGCATGCTCAACACGATCGGGATGACGGACGTGAACGGGAACCCGTTCGACTGGAACCAGAACCCCGGTGCGCTCCTGGGCCAGTCCACGGACTCCTCGCGCGCCGTCCAGGCGGCCATGGAGGCGGCAGGAATCCCGTACGGCGCTGACGTCGCCCTGGTCGGGCACTCTCAGGGTGGAATAGCTGTCTCGAACCTGGCCGCGGATCCCAGCTTCAACGGCGGTCCCGATGGCTGGAACGTCACGGATGTGATCACGGTGGGGAGCCCCGTGCAATGGGCGGACGTCCCCCCGACGACCAACACGATCAACTTCGCCCATGTCGGCGAACCCCTCGCCTTCCCGTTCCCTGCACCGATCCCCCCGTTGGTCTCACACCTGCCCTTCGGGATCGACCTGACGCCTGAACTGGACGGCGACTTCTATCTTCACGGGAACGCGGGGCACCGCACCGAAGTCCAGATGCAGGGGCCGAGTTGGGACCTCAGCACGAATCACGGTGTGGCGGAGTACCAGGACAGCATCGGTGCGTCCGATGATCCGGCCATCGCCGCCTTCGAACAGAGCGACTCGATGAGCAACTATCTGGCGGGCGAAGGCGACGTGCCGGCCTCGTCGACGGTCGACGTCCTCGTCTCGAGGGAGGAGGACACCTACGGTGACGAGAGCGTGCATCCCTGGGACATTGCTCCGTGGCCTGGCTGGCCACTCCTGCGGAATCCGGTCGTCGGCACTGATCCGGTGAACGACCCTCGGTAGTCCTCGAGCTCCATCTCGAGACGCAGCTCCGTCCGCGCCTGCAACTCGGCTGATGGGGAGAACTCCCCATGGCCAGTGCCCCCCGCCGTGCTTAGCCTGGAACGGCGTGCCGGATTGGACGAGGGTCGGGAGCGGGGCATGACCGGATTCTGGGGGATGGAGACCACGCAGGTCTCCGAGCAGGTCGAGCGATTGGTCGATGGCTCTGCTCGCGTCGCGGACGTCGGCCCGCGATTGCAGGGACAGATCGAATCGGTGGCGTGGAGGGGACCGGACGCGGACGCCTTCCGCCAGGAGTCCGCTGCCGTGATGCGTCTGCTCGGCGAGTGGTCCGACCGCTGTGCTTCCGCCGCCTCCGAGCTCCAGGACGAACTCGCGCAGCAGGACCAGGCGTCATCTCCGGGCGGCGCGGCGGGCGGATTTTCCATGGGCATCGCGGCGGGCGGATTCCCCATGAGCGGCGTGGCGGGCGCCTTTCCCGGCGGGAGCGCAGGGATCGGCGCGATCCTGGGCGGGCTCACGGGCACTGCCGACGGGATCGCTCTCGGCGTCGGCGTGGAGAGCTCCCTCGGGCCCCGACTCGGCGAGGAGCTGGGAGTCCACGACGACCCCGCGGATGACATCGGGCCCATCGAGTCAGGTGATGTGTCCCGGCCCGACGATGCGAAGGACCCGAACAACATCGACGAGCTGCTCGAGAACCTCGATGACGTCGGCAAGGCGCACGAGAAGGACGCGGCGACCGTCCGGGTCCAGGAAGTCGTGGGAGAGGACGGTCGGAGTCGCTACATCGTCTACGTCCCTGGCTCCACTGGCCCCATGGGGAACGCCACCGGGCCCGACGCGAACGGGAACCCGATGGACTGGAATCAGAACCCCGGGGCCCTCGAGGGTCGTGAGACGGACTCCTCGCAGGCGGTCATCGCTGCCATGAAGTCCGCCGGTGTGCCCCCGGGGGCTGACGTCGCGCTCGTCGGTCACTCTCAGGGCGGGATCGTCGCGAACAACTTGGCGGCCGACCCCTCGATCAACGGGGCCCCGGACGGGTGGAACATCACCAACGTCGTGAGCGCAGGCAGCCCCGTCGAGAACGCGGACGTCCCCTCGTCGACCACCACGCTGAACCTTGCTCATGTCCCCAATAGTGAGGAGGGCCCCAGCTCGCCGTGGCTCGCTGATTCCTCAAGATTCTTCCGCACACCCGTCGGCGACATTGTTCCCGGACTCGACAATAATCCGCATATCGTCGAGGGCACTCCCCCTAATCGCCATGAGGTGGGCCTTCCGGCGCCGACGAACGACCCGCTCAAGAACCACTCCGTCTCGAACTATCGCGAGAGTGTGCAGGGAGCGAATGGGGAGGCAGCCGAGACGATCCGGGCGATGGAGAACGACCCGGCCATGCGGAACTACCTCGGCGACGGCCGTGTCGCAGACACCGTCGACGTGTCCGTGGGTCGAGAGGACGGCACCTATGGGGAGCCGCGCTCGACGCCTGAGAACATCCTCGATCCCCACATCGATGGTGATCCGCTCGATATCAAATGGGGAGGACCGATGATGCCTCTCTGGCAAGGTACCCGCTGAGTTGCCACTGATCTCCCAGGCGCTTGCGGATGCTCTCCAGGATGCGCCCAGGGGCGTCAGCTTGCCATACTGGTGGGCATGACTTTCACCCTCGCCACCGTCAACGTCAACGGCCTGCGGGCCGCCGCTCGCAAGGGCATGGCCGACTGGCTCGCGGAGACCGCGGCCGACGTCATCACCCTCCAGGAGGTGCGGGCTCCCGAGGAGCTGCTCGCCGATCTCGTGGGGGAGGGGTGGACGATCGTCGGAGAGGTCTCCGAGCTCAAGGGTCGCAACGGCGTCGCCATCGCCGCCCGCACGTCGCTCGAGCGGATCGACCTCGAGGGCGTGCGCCGCGGCCTGTCCGGTCTCACCGAGCCCACCCACACCGGCCGCTGGCTCGAGGCCGATCTCGAGGACCCGCTGGGCGACGGGAAGGACCTCACGGTCATCTCCTGCTACATGCACTCGGGAAACACCGAGAAGCCGCAGACCATGACCGACAAGTACGCCTTCCTCGACGTGGCCATGGAGCGCCTGGACGCGCTGCGCGCCGATGGCCGCCACGTGGTCCTCACCGGTGATCTCAACATCGCTCACGCCAACAACGACATCAAGAACTGGAAGGGCAACCTGAAGTCCGCCGGGTTCCTGCCGGAGGAGCGCGCCTACCTCGACCGGCTGCTCGTCGAAGGGGACTGGGTGGACGTCCATCGTCGCCTCGCCGGGGACGTGCCCGGCCCGTACACCTGGTGGTCCCAGCGCGGCAAGGCCTTCGACAACGACTCCGGCTGGCGCATCGACTACCAGCTGACCACCCCGGCGCTCGGCGACCGGGCGACCTCCGCCCAGGTGGACCGCGCTCCCAGCTACGACACCCGCTGGTCCGACCACGCCCCGCTGGTGGTCTCCTACTCCTGAGCTCTGCGCGGCGGACCCGCCCCGCGGTTCCCGTCGGCCGTGCCCTGATCTACGGTGGGCCGCAGACCGCCCCGGTCCGACGGGACGGCGATCCCCGGAGGAGCCACCATGGCCGCCCGCCGCACGCTGACCCTGCCCGACGCCGAGATCGTCCACCACCTGCGCGGTCCGCTGCCGCCTGCGGACGGCCATCCCGTGCTGCTCATGATCGGGCAGCCCATGACCTCCGAGGGCTTCGGCGATCTCGCAGACGAGATGCCGGGGAGGACGGTGGTCACCTACGACCCGCGGGGACTGGGGGACAGCACCCGCAGCGACGGCAGCGAGCTCCACGACCCGCGGGTCCAGGCGCAGGACCTCCATGCGCTGATCGGCGAGCTCGGCGGTCCGGTCGACGTGTTCGCCAGCAGCGGCGGCGCGGTCGCCGGCCTCGCCCTGGTCACCGCACACCCCGACGACGTTCGCGTGCTGGTCGCGCACGAGCCGCCCATGCTCGGCGTGCTCCCGGACGCCGAGGCGGCCGAGCAGGCGAACGCCGCCGTCGGCCGTGCCTACCAGGAGCGGGGCTGGGGCGCGGGCTTCGCAGCGTTCCTCGGCATGTCGATGTGGCAGGGGGAGTTCACCGACGCCTATCTCGCTCAGCCGCTGCCGGACCCCGCCCGTTTCGGTCTGCCCGCCCAGGACGACGGCTCGCGGGACGACCCGCTGCTGTCCGGGACGAGCGCCCCCGTCACCGGCTACGTGCCGGACCTCGACACGCTCCGCGCCTCCACCGCCACGATCGTGATCGCCGTCGGCGAGCGGACGGGGCAGTCGGTCACGGCGCGGACCGCCCGGGCGCTCGCCGGACTGCTCGGGCAGGAAGCGGTGACCTTCCCGGGGGATCACGGCGGCTTCACCCGTCAGAACCCGGCCGACCCCGGGGACCCGGCGGCGTTCGCCGACCGCCTCCGCGAGGTGCTCGCCGACGCCTGAGCAACGGCCGAGGGGCCCCTCCGCAGCGCGAAGGGGCCCCTCGGAGCCTGTGGGCGGCCGGGCTCGGCCGAACCTCTCAGATGCGGCCGGTGATCACGGCCTGCTTGACCTCGGCGATCGCCTTGGTCACCTGGATCCCGCGCGGGCAGGCCTCGGTGCAGTTGAAGGTGGTGCGGCAGCGCCACACGCCCTCCTTGGAGTTGAGGATCTCCAGGCGCTGCTCCCCGGCGTCGTCGCGCGAGTCGAAGATGAAGCGGTGGGCGTTGACGATCGCGGCCGGGCCGAAGTACTGGCCGTCGGTCCAGAACACCGGGCACGAGGAGGTGCACGCCGCGCAGAGGATGCACTTGGTGGTGTCGTCGAAGCGCTCCCGCTGCTCGGCGGACTGCAGACGCTCACGGCTGGGCTCCTGCCCCCCGGCCACCAGGAACGGCATGACCTCCTTGTAGGAGTCGAAGAACGGCTCCATGTCGACGATCAGGTCCTTCTCGACCGGCAGGCCCTTGATGGGCTCGACGGTGATCGGCTTGCCGATGTCGAGGTCCTTCAGCAGCGTCTTGCAGGCCAGACGGTTGCGGCCGTTGATCCGCATCGCGTCGGAGCCGCAGATGCCGTGGGCGCAGGAGCGGCGGAAGGTCAGCGAGCCGTCCAGGTGCCACTTGATCTCGTGCAGGGCATCGAGCACACGGTCCGTGCCGTGCATGGTGACGGTGAAGTCCTCCCAGTGCACGCCCTTGTCGTTCTCCGGGGTGTAGCGCGCGATGCGCATCGTGACCTCGAACGAGGGGATCTCCTCGGCACCGGACTCGGCCTGAGGCTTCTTCTCGGCGACAGCAGTCATCAGAACGTGCGCTCCTTCGGCTCGTAGCGGGTGATCACGACGGGCTTGGTGCCCAGTCGGATCGGGGTGCCCTCGAGGCCCTCCTCGTCGGGGAGGGCGCGGTAGGCCATGGTGTGCTCGAGGTAGTTGACGTCGTCGCGGGTGTCGAAGTCCTCGCGGAAGTGGCCAC